>JAFUZX010000144.1 GCA_017476405.1 Alphaproteobacteria bacterium
CATAGATCTTGGTACCGCAAATACTTTGATATATGTGAGAGGAAAAGGAATTTTACTTAATGAACCTTCTGTCGTCGCTTTAGCTGAATTCAGCGGAAGAAAGCGTGTAGTCGCAGTCGGTGAAGAAGCAAAGCTTATGGTAGGAAGGACTCCCGGAAATATAACAGCAATTCGCCCGATGAAAGACGTAGTTATTGCTGATTTTGATGTCGCTGAAGAAATGATCAAATATTTCATTCGCAAGGTTCATAACAGAAGAAGTTTTGTAAGTCCGCAAATAGTCATATGTATTCCGCGCGGTGCCACAGCGGTAGAACGTCGAGCTATTCAAGAATCCGCAGAAGGAGCCGGCGCTCGTCAAGTATTTCTTATTGAAGAACCTATGGCAGCCGCAATAGGCGCAGGGCTTCCGGTAACCGAGCCAATGGGATCTATGGTAGTTGATATAGGCGGAGGAACAACAGAAGTTGCCGTATTATCACTTGGTGGTATCGTATATGGTAACTCTGTAAAAATCGGCGGAGATAAAATGGATGAAGCGATTGTTAATTATATAAGAAAACATCATAATCTTCTTATCGGTGATACCACTGCTGAAAAAATCAAAAAAGAAATCGGATCCGCAATTCATCCGTCAAAAGGTGAAGGGAAAGTTATGTCAATAAAAGGGCGTGACTTGATTAACGGAGTTCCGAAAGAAATGCAAATTACAGAAAAACAAATTGCGGATAGTCTTGTGGAAACTGTTGCTGCAATAGTTGAAGCGGTAAAATTCACATTAGAAAACACTCCGCCTGAATTATCCGCTGATATAGTTGAAAGAGGTATTGTTATGACTGGCGGAGGATCCATGCTTGCTCGTTTAGATGAGTTAATAAGAATGAAAACAGGCCTTCCGGTTGCTTTAGCTGAAGATCCGCTTTCATGCGTCGCACTTGGAACTGGAAAAACATTAGAAGAATTAAAAGTAATGCGGGCTGTTTTCTCTATGTCAGCGAATTAAGAGTATATACACATAAACAATAAGAGAAAAAAGTTTTTGTTTCTTTGCTCAATCTATATAAAAGAATAGATTATTTATTTAGAAAGATTAAAAACATTTAGCTTTTTTTTCTCCAGAAAATCGAACATAACTTTTGCTATTTTTTTATTATTTTTATCCATAAACATAAAATGAGTATTACCAAATATACCGATTTTCGGCAGATGAATAACTTCAGCGTTTCCTCCGTACTTGTTTATAGTTTTTGCCCATAACTTAGCGATTCTTAAACGTTGATACCAATTATCTTGCCCTTGTAAATCAGTTGGATGATTAGGAATATTATCGCCGAAATAAATTACAATAGGTATTCGTGTAAGTTTTATAAATTCTTTTTGACTTACCTCAGTAGTACGCAAACGTCCAGATGAGCTGTGTATAATTCCGGGACCTTCTCCTTTTGGAAAAATAAATCCACTCGCCGGTTCAATTAAAATTAACGTTCGCACATTTCTATTTTTCATCGCCGTATACCATCCAGATTCACATCCCTGAGAATGCGCTATCAAAATTCCTTCACCGATTTTATTAAACAATTCAGAAACCGTATCAGCGATTAACTTATAATCATAAGCTCCAATATTTGGTGTTGTTTGGCAGAAAAACTGCTTAAGAGATTTTTCATCTTTTGGAAATTGAACATTTTTATAGTATGTTGGCCAAAGTCCGAAACGAAAAATATCGAAACAAAATTGATCAAGATTGGCTACGTCAACAACCGCTTTATAAAGGCTCAACCCTGCCCTTCCACATCTTGGACGATCTACAATATATGTTGAATAACCGTTCCTCAAAAAAATTTCCTGAAATCCCTCACGTCCATCAGGAGTTGTCTCCCAACATTTACCTGACTGAGATGCTCCATGAAGAAATACTACCGAATATTTACGTGAATGTTCCGGAATTTGAAAAAATACGTAAGCATGATCTCCATGACGTGTCTGCCCTTTTTGTTTCCACCAATCCTTAGAATTGAATTTTCCATCAATTTTTACACTTTTTCCGCCGACGAAAAAACTTCCTTGCTTCTTAATAACTATAAATCCGAAACAATTCTCTGTAATAAAGCATATCAAAGCAATAAGCATAACTTTTTTCATTATAATTTTTTCCTATGTAATATTTTTATATTTAAATAATACCGTATCGTTTTTTTTCAGTAAAAATATCCGTAGACTCAGAATGTCCTGGATATAAAATTGTATTATCAGGTAACGAAAAAATTCTATTCACAATACTATGCCGTAAAAACTCTCTGTCACCTCCAGGAACATCAACTGTTCCGACAGCACCTCTGAAAATAGTATCTCCTGAAAACGCTATATTGTTATCAGCATCATAGAATATTACCGAATCAGAAGTATGGCCGGGAGTATGAATCACTCGCAATTTTAAATCATCCGTAGAAAGTATATCTCCATCGTGAAAATAATTTGCGTCCTTTAATACAATTTCATGACCACAATATATGACAGAAAGATTAAAATCGCAGTCAAGTAAATACCGAGCACCATTTAAATGAATAAAATAAGGAATATTTAATGTTGCTGATATTTTTTCCACAGCACCTATATGATCAAAATGCCCGTGGGTAAGAAGTATTTTTTCTATAATCCAATTGTTCGTTTTTATTATTTCTATAAGAGTATTTGGCTCTGCTCCGGGATCAATAAGAAATCCTCGCTTCGTTTTTTCGTTAATATAAAAATATGAGTTAACGTCTAATACATCTTTTACAGGAACACATTTAAGTAACATAACACAAAAACACTAAAATAAACGCAGATATTATACAATAAAAAAGCTTTAAAAATAACCAACTGATTTGCTACGCTTCATTTCAACTACTTTTTTTTTAATTTCCTCCAGAGATTCTTCAGGTTCCTCTAAAATTTCATATAATGGTTCCGAATAATGATGTTGAAAATTTTGAGGCCATGTTAAATAATCAGAAACTCCGGGAACATGACATCCGTTACCTAACAAAGTATCCTTTCCCATAAATCTTATATAATATTTTATAATTCCATTTTTTTGTTCAAAAGCTTCTAAAGCAAATGACGCATATTGTTTAATCGCTGAATTTTCTCTTCTCGCTTGTTGTAATACAGAATTCAAAAATGTATTTCGTTTTAATTCATAATCAAGAAGTTTTGGAACTTTTTTATCCAAAAGCATTTCAGGTTTTATGTTTTTTCCGCCATCTTTTATCCAATTATTAAAATTCTCCGTATTTTTATACACCATTGTTTGGTCGTTAATTTTTTGTAAATGGCGGCTAATATTTTTACCTTTTTTCCACCTTTTTTCTATGATTTCAGCAGAATCAATAAGCTGTTGCCTTTCAAGTTTTGCTTCATTTATTAATTTTTCAATATACTCATTTTTATTTCTTACATCTTTTATATGTTTTATAAATAAATTTACCGAAGAAAAACTGTTATCATTAGAAAACAGGTATTCAGGATACTCTTCCGGCGCATTGGCAAAAATAATAGTAGGGAATAACATAATTCCCAATAAGTGATATAATATATATTTCAAGTTATTTCTCAAAACTAATAAAAATTTTTAATAAAAAAATAAAAAAACAGATTGAATATTCGCCAACGCATCTGCTAAAAAACCATAACGCGATTAATACTCAATCTGTAGCTATATTTCTATAACTATTTTATATTGGAACATAAATTTAATGTTTTAATTTCTTTACACTTCCAGTTTTCAATGCTTCAGTTCCTATCTCTAAATCAAATCTTTTTATAAATTCTTCGACTTTCGGAGCAACGAAACTTCTCCACTTACTTCCTGAGAAAACGCCATAATGTCCCACTCCCGGCTGCAAATAATAATCTTTTCTGTTATCCGGTATACTTGAACATAAATTCAACGCCGCTTTACACTGTCCAGGAGCAGAAATATCATCTTTTTCCCCTTCAAGAACCAGCAATGCCGCATTTTTGATAGCCTTAAGATTAATTGTTTTTCCTTTATATTTCATTACACCTCGTGGAATCTCGTATGTTTGAAATATTTTTTCGACTGTTTCAAGATAATAAACAGCATCCATATCAAGAACTGACAAATATTCATCATAGAACTTAGTATGTCTCTCTATTCCAGCTTGATTATTATTAACTTTGTCTTCCAAATACTGTAAATGAGCTTTGTAATGAGCATCAGGATTCATATTAATAAACGCTGTAATTTGAATAAATCCAGGATATACACGACGTCCAGCTCCAATATGTCCTTCAGGTACATATGTAAGGAAATTTGTTTCAAACCATTTTAACGAATGTGATTCAGCTAATTCATTCACTTGCGTTTTCTTTACTCTCGGATCGACAGGACCTCCCATAGGGATAATTGTCGCAGGAGCGCATGGATCACCAGCTTCTTCCATAATTGCAGCTAACGCTAATACTTCCGGAGCCGGTTGGCAAATCGCCATAACATGTGTATTTGGCCCGATAAAACGAACAAAATCTATAAGATAAGTTAAATATGTGTCTAGATCAAAATCTCCAGCAGATAAAGGTACATTACTTACACTTTTCCAATCAGTTATATATACATCATGTTTTTGCGCCATTCTCTGAACTGTATCCCTTTGTAAAGTAGCATAATGGCCCGAAATTGGAGCAATAATTAACACTTTCGGTTCATGTCCTTGATTTTCCTTTGTAAAACGAACCAAATTTCCGAAAGGTTTTTCCAATACCGTTGTTTGATATAATTTAACTTTTTTTCCATCAACATTAACATGTCCAATATTAAAATCCGGCTTATTTCCATATCGAGTGGAACGTAAATACATATCAGCCATACCATCCATTAATCGAAATCCAGCAAAATCAAAAGCATGTGGAGTCATTGCTAAAAGAGATCTAATGCCGCTAGCGAATTTTCTCATAGGCTGTCTTGCATAAGCCATAGCATCATATAATTCATACATTGATAAAATCCTTTCAAAAAAATCAACTATATTTTGCCTAAAAAAGATTAAAAAAAAGTTAACATACGCAAAAAAACAAAATCTTTTATAAAAAAGAACTAAAAGAAAAAAATAGTATAATATATTTCAATATGTTCGTATTAAACAAAAATTAATAAAAAAATGATATAACTTAGCTAAAAAATAATATATATTGGCATGTAAACACTATATATGATATATTAACGATTATTTATTTTGACCTTGTAATGCTATGAAAAAAATTGTACTAATATCACTTTTATTTTTGAGTTCTTGTTCGGAAAATCCTGAAATAGAGGACCCTAACATAGAATTTAACAGAGATATGATGAATTTCAACTTAGCTGTCGATGAAAACATACTAAAACCAGTTTCCGATGTTTATAAAGAAGGGACATCCGATACTTTCAGAGAATCCGTCGGCAATTTTCTCAGTAACTTCAAAGAACCTTACTATATGTTAAATTATATCTTAGCTGGAGATCCCGAACAGGCTATTAATTCACTATTTAGATTCGTTACAAATACTGTTTTCGGAGCTCTAGGTTTCGCTGATATAGGTAATTATGTAGGGCTTGAAAAAAGAGAAACATCATATAAAGAAACCTTAACAACATTAGGCGTTGATACAGGAAATTATTTGGTTCTTCCTATATTCGGCCCTTCATCCACAAGAGACGCATTTGGTGAAGTCGCATCTTGGTTCTGTGATCCTGTTAGTTACATTATTGGATTCCCGTATATGTTCGGAAAAGCGATTTTGACTACTATAAATGATAGAGCTGAAAATTCAGAAATGTTAGATCGAAATATAAGCGAATCAATGGATATTTATTCCGTTGCAAAAAGTCTATATTTCCAGAAATATGGGAAAAAATCAAAAAATGACGATGAAGAAGAAAATATAATGGATGAAGAATTCAGTGATGAAACTGAAAATTCAGCAGTTACTGATCATTCACTTAAAGAAAACGTACAAAAATGATAAAAAATAAATTTTTGCGTTAAATTTTTTTAGCTCGATTGTAGATATCAGTTTGTAATTTTGGTATAATAGCTTTCCGTTGAGTGGTTTATGAATTGTTTTTATATTTTTGAAATAATGTAGATTACAAACATCTAAGAAGGACGTGTCGAAAAATGACAAAAGAAAGAGTTTTAGTTTCCAGAACAATAGCAGTACCCGCTGATACAAATCCATGGGGAGATATTTTTGGGGGATGGATTATGTCGCTTATGGATATTGCGGCAGGAAGTATAGCTGCCAGACTCGCAAGAGGAAGTATCGCCACTAAAGCTATTAACAATGTAACATTTGATACTCCGATTTTCGTGGGAGATGAAGTATCTGTATATGCTGAAATAGAAAAAATAGGTAATACATCTGTAACCCTTAACATATATGTCACGATCCGCAGAAAAGGAGATCATGAAGAACAACATGCCGTAAAAGGTGTTTTTGTTATGGTTGCTCTAGATGAAAATCGTCGTCCTCGCCCTATCAGACAGAAATGGACTGATGCGGAGAAACTTGCAGGCACACCTCGGAAAGAGTAATTTTCACCTCAATTTATTTTTTAAGCTAAACAACTCCTCTGATTCTTGTACATAAGCAGAACTTTACAATACAGAATCAGAGGAGTCTTTTCTATAAAAATAATCAAAGGTTATCGTTTAATTTTATAATCAAGCCAACCGAAATTACCATCTTCTCGCTTATATACGACATTTACCGCATTATTAGAAATATTCTCAAATATAAATACTCTCCGTTTTTCTGTAAGTTTTTTTGTAGCCTCACTTACACTCATTAAAGGCAAATCATCGAGAATTTCAGCGATTATCATTGGCTCAGGATCATTGTTCTTTTCAAAAGAATTATCATAACTATTGATTTCGACAGTTGATATATCCTTTCCAAGCCCTCTATATGACTTTTTTTTCTTCCTTATCTGAACATCTATTTTCTGTAAGGCGCCTAAAAAGCTTGCTATTGGATCGCTATCGTCATCACTTGACTGATACACATTTCCCGTAGCTGTCTTTACCGCCATATCTGTATAAAACAGATGATTCTCTTTTTTCATAACTATACTTACATCTATAAATTCCGTATCATACTTTTCTGCTAATGTCTCGCATGCTTCTTGAGCTCTTGCTGTTAAAGATGCTCCTATATCCATATGACGTCCAGAAAAAGAAAACTTCATAACAATTCTCCAAAAAAATAACTACATAATCAGTATAAATAAAATATATACAAAAAACATCTTGTATTTTTATTAATACGATTATTTTATTTCACCCCCACCAAGAATTTTTTTTTCATCAAAAAAGACGCAATGTTGGCCCTGAGCTGCTCCATACTCGCTTTCTAAAAAATCAACAACCAAATTATCGTTATTATTTAAATTATCGTGAATCAAACGAGCCTTAATTTTTTCACCATTAGATCGAATTTTTACTCGACACTCACCTTCAAATGGTTCATTTATAAATTTTGTATCATTTAGGAAGATTCTTTTTACTTTTATCCCTTCTTTATCAGATACTACAATTTCATTACGTTCAGCATCAATTTTATATACGAAAAATGGTCCACCTGATAACCCTAATCCCCGACGCTGTCCTATTGTATAATTAATAATACCATTATGCTGTCCTAAAACTTTCCCATTAATATCTACAATATCTCCGCTTTCAAATGAAAAAATTCCATTTAACTTTTCCTTTATAAAAGCAATATAGTTATTATTTTGAATAAAACATATATCTTGGCTATCCGGTTTTTCAGCGACTTGAATACCGTTCTTCCTTGCGATAGCACGAGTCTCAGATTTACTGTATCCGCCAAGAGGAAATTCAGCATTTGCTAAAATATTTCCATCCACAGCATATAAAAAATAACTTTGATCTCTATTTCTATCAGCTCCCTGATATAGCTCAGCTCGCCCATTGCTTTTTTTTATATTAGCATAATGTCCTGTAACAAGAATATCCGCATTTTTTATCATACGAAATTCATTCAAATACTTAAATTTGATAAATTCATTACACATAACACATGGACTGGGAGTTTTTCCATTTTTATAATAATCCACAAAATAATCGATAACATACTTATTGAAATCTTCGGAACAATCCAATACTTCAATAGGAATTTTTAAAAAATCAGCGACAGCTGTCGCATCTCTAACCGAAATATCCGCCTTTTCATTATTGAATAACCGTAATGTACATCCAATAACCTCATAACCACGTTGTTTCATAAGAAACGCAGAAGTAGAACTATCTACTCCTCCCGATAATCCAACAACACATTTCATTGTCTTTTCCTTTTGCGTTCAATTAATAAAAAATATTACAAAAAAACAGGCCACCGTAAATCGGCGACCTGTAATATTATAATTACGTGAAATAAATTACAATTGGCAAATATCTATAGAATGACCTTTTAGATCGTTCAAAACCACAATTGTATCTCCGGTTTTCGCAAATTCATTTTGTTTTGCGAATTCTTTAGCCGCATTATTCATCATCGTAGTATCAAAACCTTTGTTTGGAAATACATTTTCACAAATCGCATGAACACCATAACAAAGTCCTGCCTTACAAGCTAATTTTGCGGATGCTGTTACAAAAATAACAGGAACGCTTGGACGTAAACGGGTACATCTTACAACTGACTCAAAATTCTCTGAAAACAGGATAATCGCATTAGCGCTTGAGTATTCTGCGGCATCTTTTGCGGCGATACAAATGGCATCCAGTGTTGTTTTCTGAGGCAATTGCTCATCATCCTCAACTCTGCGCATACAAAACGGATCTTTTTCAACATGCTCAACTGTTCTACTCATCATTGAAACAGCTTCAAATGGGTATTGACCCGATGCGGATTCCGCAGATAACATCGTCGCATCAGCTCCACAATATACAGCAGTCGCAACATCCGAAATTTCCGCACGTGTCGGACTTGGGGACGTAATCATCGATTCAAGCATTTGAGTTGCGACAATAACAGGGCGTCCCATTCTGTGACACGTATGAAGAATACGACGCTGTATCGGCGGAACTTCCTCAGGATTCATTTCAACCCCTAAATCACCACGAGCAACCATAATTCCATCAGAAATCTCAACAATCGGTTCTAATGCTTTAATTGCCAACGGTTTTTCAAGCTTAGACACAACACCGGCTCGCCCTTTTATGATATTTTTCGCATGCTCGACATCCTCAGGAGTTTGAACGAATGAACAAGCGACCCAATCAACTCCTAACTCAAGAGCGAAATCCAAATCCTTTAAATCTTTTTCAGTTAATGCTGGAATATTCAGCTTAACATGAGGAACATTGACACCTTTTCTATTGGAAAGAGGACCGCCAACAAGCACCTTTACTTCAGCGAAATCGTTACCGCAATTTGTTACTTCAAAACGCAACTTTCCATCATCCAATAACAAAGTCGTTCCAACATGCAACGCTTCCAAAATTTCAGGATGAGGAAGATTAACTCGACGAGTATTGCCCGGAGTCGGATCTAAATCGAATCTGAATGTATCTCCGCTTTCAAGAATAATTCGATCATTCTCGAATGTTCCTACTCTTAATTTTGGACCCTGTAAATCAGCTAAAATAGTCGGATAACGATTATATTTTCTTCCGATAGCTCTTATCGCTTCATAAACTTTCGCATGTCCTTCATGTGCTCCGTGTGAAAAGTTCAATCTGAAAACATCCACACCTTTTAAAAACAGTTCTTCAAGTCTTTTTGGATCAGAACTGGCTGGTCCGATTGTAGATACTATTTTCCCGCAACGATAACGTCTCATTACTTCTCCTATAAAAATCCTATAAAAAACAATAAATACTATGCTGAGAGTATATTAATAAAAAAGAAAGAAATCTACTGTTATAAACAAATTTTAAAAAAATCTTCATCGAAAACATAACTGATAGTTTTTTTACATACTCTATTTTAAGACGTTTTCATAGGGAAAAAAGCAAAAGGTGTTTCTGAAATATCAGGAGAATTTGTCCGAGCTGGTTCTCCATCGTCACAATTATCCTTATCTGAATTATTCTCAGCTGAAGAATTAAAAATCGTTTCTGAAGATGTAGGTAACCGCAAAGAAGACGAAAATACTGTATCATCACTCGGTAACATTGCTTTAAAATCTACCGCATTGTTCAATGGAGATATTCCTTTATGAGCAACTGGTTTACTGAAAAATGAGAAATCTGGTAATAAATTTCTAAAAGAATAAATCTTATTAACTTCTTGAAATTGTTCATAATTAAGGAAATCTGTTCCGTAATTAGAAGCAATTTTTTGGAATTTATCCAGTGCTGTATCTTTATAACCTGACTGATACAATGCCATACCATAATAATACAAACCTTGCGCAATAATATTTTTTTCCATCTTTAAAAATATATCCTTTTCCTCCCATTTTTGGTCAAATAAAATATTACCATAAGTTACTATTCGTTTATTAATTTCTTCTTTTTGATTTTTCGGAGTGGATTCATACAATATTCCCATAAGAAAAATCATATTTTCCCCCCACTCTTTTTCTTTATCTCCATTAAAGTCATTATAAGAAGTTGTAAAACCTAATAAAGATTCAATTACCTCTAAAATAGTCCTATTCCTTTCATCCAATGGATGGAAAAAAGCATATTCCGCTAAATTATTTATCACTTTCATTTTGTGATCCATATTTAATATAGACATAAAGGTTTTTCCATCGCTATCTTTTTCAATTAACAACGGAAAAACAAAAGGTGTGCTATACTCATTAGAATATTCATCAAGCATTGCGTATCGTATACCGATTTTTGCAAATTTCGGAAGCGATCGGTATAAATATGTACCACTATTATCTTCTTGAAAAATCTCCTCTAAGCCTTCGTTTTTCCTTGATATAAGAGATTTCCACAATAATATTGTCTTTTCAATCAATGATTCTTCGTTTTCAACAACCTCCGATTTATATGAATGTATGTCTTTTGTTTTCTTGAGTAAACACACAGCTTGGTTATAGGTCAAATATTTAAATAGATCTTGTTTCAGATCTGTAAGTATTGATAAAACTTGAGCAGCTTTAGTTAACCCTTCTTTTCTGTCATCATCACTTTTATAGTGTTTATTATATAGAGCGTTCCCGTATTCATAAATTAAGTTGGTTTTGAAAACGTTATCATCTAAAAAAGGTATATTCGCCAGAAGATCAGCTCCTTCAAAATCAAAAAACGGAGCACAAAACTTTAAAAACAAATCATCATCAATCGGTATACCTTTTCGTTTCGCATAAGATAACTCATTGATATACCACATCATAACCAAGCTATATACATTTTTCTTATTAGAATACCCAACTAAAAAATCCGAAAATACTTGTGTTGGTTCTCCTGTTTTTAAATCAAATAATAAAGAAAAATAATCAAGTGAAAGTAAGTGTACATTAGATATTCCAAAGGAATTTATGAAATTCATCATCAATTCCAATTGATTATCGTGATCAATCTTATCAAACTCAGCTTTTACATTTTGATATGAATAATTCTGGAAAATAGGATAACTCATTAAACATCGTTTTTGTTTATCATTAGACGCTATCAGAAAATAAATTCTGAGACGGATTCGTTGATCTTCATTTAAATATTGAAATAAAGGCGTTTCATATATTTCTTTTTCTTGCTCAAATAAGATAAAAAGATTTTTATCTTTGTTCACTTCTTCATAATTATTTTTGTTATACGCATTTTCTATCAGTTGATAATTAATAAGAGCCGTTTTTTTCATATTTTCAACATACTGTTGCTCTATTTCGTTGTATTCTTCAGGATTTATCGTTTGTAAATCATTGAGAGCGTCCCTCAACGGTCTGACAAATAAAGCTACTTGTGATAAACCCGTTTGCGATGATATGTTTTCGTTATTAATATTTTTCAAGATATTACAATCAGAATATACCGTACTTTGTAAAAATTGCTTTAACACATCTTTACCGAATAATATAAGTAAATTGTTATAGATTTCATGAGAATATCTCTTTGCTAACAGTGACATTTTTTCAACAGTTATTGTATTTTTTAAATTTTCATCTGTTGGTTTATTAATAATCAAAATATTGCAATTTTCGTCTTCTTCTTTGCATTTTCCATGGTATAAGCATGAAAAAACATTTATGATTTTCCCATTATCCCCAAAAGGAAAAATCGGAAGAACCTGGTGTGCTCTAACTATATAATTTACTTTAGCTGATTTACAAAAATCATATTTTAAACAATATCCTATTTCTAAA
This sequence comes from Alphaproteobacteria bacterium, assembly GCA_017476405.1. Taxonomy (GTDB): domain Bacteria; phylum Pseudomonadota; class Alphaproteobacteria; order UBA3830; family UBA3830; genus BNWE01. Next base: position 12,329 of record JAFUZX010000144.1, read on the forward strand.
CTATCCCCACCTCTTTTACTAAATGAATTTACAGGATATAATGAGAAATCATTCCACAGCATTTCATTAACACTTCTGATAAATAAAGTAGAGTCTTTTGCTAATTGAAGAGGTTTTTTAGCTTTTTCTAAATCATCCAAAAAAAGATGTTTACCAACTTCATCATAAGTTTCAAAAACTATCGGAATTCCACCATGAACGCAGAAAAACTCCTTGTTAATAACAGCACAAATCGGCAAATAATCCCAAACATCAGATATCACATTATAAACGCTATTTTGCTTTTCTAACGTCTCATTGAATTTTATGCGACATTCTTCTTGAAATCCTCCAGCAATATTTTGTCTTACATCCTCATGATTACCACGCAAAATGAATACATTATTGGGATATAATATTTTCAACTCAAAAACTTTAGTTATTACTTCTACTCCATTGGAGCCACGATCAACATAATCCCCCAAAAATAATGCAGACATTCCGTTTTTTAATCCATGCAAAATTCTTGTCAGACATATTCCGAAAGATATTAGATCTCCATGTAAATCACCAATAACAATAAAATTACCGACTAAATCTAATTTTAAAGATTCCTTTAATAAAATTTTCTTTACATCCGTACATACTTGTGTGACATAAGATGAGTAATCGGTTAATTTAAGCGTCTCTACCACACTTTTACTTTCATTACTATTAATAACAGGTTCTATATCAGGGTTTACAGCATTCAACGAATAATTAGAAACAAGAGATACCAAAGAAATACTAAAAAGTACTCTATGAAATTTAAAAGAAATCACGATTTATTTCCTAATTTAACATAAAAACACATTAAAAGTTATCAATTTTTTTATAAAAATCAAATATAATCTTTTTTTTAAGAAAAGCAAAAAACATCCTTTGACTCAAATACTTTTTCAGAAACATCTCAATTTTATCGAACAGAATTTTCTCGCAAATATCGGTTGATTAATCAAAGAAATAGCTGAAGTAGCGTTCCAAAAACGATTTGACGCAATCAATCTTTCATGAAATTCAAGCTATTTTTTAGTTAGTTATTAAAACTTATCTGTTAGATTGTTCTAAATTTATATAAAAAACAGTAAATCGGAGCTCATCATGAAAAGTATAAGTAAAGAAAAAATCCTTTTATTATGTTTGTATTTCACATTGATTTTCGCTATAGGAGCTACTGTTATCCCTATAATAGAATCAAAAAGAGTCATGGAAATGAGTGACAAAGAAAGATTCAGTGAAATATATCGATCTCAATCATGGGGAGGTTGGAAAGGCGTTGGTCCGGGATCTACCATAAAAGATGGAGCTGAACCATTCCTAAACTTTTTACAAACATTTCTTAATACTCACAACGACATTTCCTCAATTGTAGATATCGGGTGTGGATATGGTGAATTATTGAAAAATATAACCTGGCCAAAAAACTCAAGATATTTAGGTCTAGATATCGTGGATAGCGTTATAAAATACAACAAAGAACACTACATAAAAGATAATATTGAATTTGCAACAGTCGATAATGTAAAATCTCTTGCTCAATTCAATGGTGATTTATTAATTATCAAAGATGTTATTCAGCATTGGTCTATACAAAAGGTATTATTTGCGCGAGATCATATAATTCCGCATTTCAAATACGCAATTATAGTAAATAATATTCGTACTTCTTTTTCAACTGTAAAAAACTCTGATATTTTAACAGGAAGCAGCCGTCCTTTGGATTTAGAAATTGCTCCTTTTTTCATGAAACCGGCCCTTGTAAAAGACTATTATTTACCACCGTATCGTGTAAAAAGAATATATTTATTTGTTAATAAAGATTTTTATCATTGGAATTAACCTTAGGCTCTAGACCATTATCTTTTTAGAGTTTACTTTTTTACAAAGAACAATTTTGCAACAAAAACAGCAAAATCGTCATCTCTATGATTAAATCTAGCCTCGCTTTCTTTTAAATGCAAGATGAATTTATCATCGGTTAAGCCATTGAATTTTGAAAGGCGTCTTTTTGCATAGCTCCAAAAGCACTCAATGCCATTGACGTGA
>JAFUZX010000014.1 GCA_017476405.1 Alphaproteobacteria bacterium
AGAAAGTTCCGAATCCGACTAATGTAACGTCATCGCCTTTTTTCATGACTTCAGTTATCGTTTCAATAAAAGAGTCCAAAAACTTTTCGGTATCCTTGATCGTTGATCCAGATTTTTCAGAAATCGCTTTTACTAATTCTGATTTGTTCATGATAGAACTCCCTAATTTTTAATGACTTTAGCACATTACATTGTATCAGACAAACGCAAGTCCTATCGGATGGTTATATCTGCAATGCTTCCAGAAATATCCGCATTAATTATCATCATGTTATAAAATCAGACATGATGCTTCTTTATAATCCCTAAAAATTGAGACAAACTTATTGTTTGATATTCCATTAATTTCTCAATTTTTTGAAGAAAATTATTATCTTAAATCGCATTGACGCAACCAAGGGTTGTTAATATATTAAAATTTATAAAGTATGGGAGAATGTTATGAGAGAAAAAATTATATGTGCTATAACGAGCTTTATTTTTTGTTGTGAATGGTGTGAGATGCTATGCAGGTGGATCATCATCTTAGTTCAAAGGATCATAGTGGAAGGTTTTATATGACAAGAAATGCAGTATTAAAAGATAAAGAACAAGTAGAGAAAATTGTGCGAGAAATCGGAAAGTCTTTTTCGGGCGCAGAAAGTACTAAAGATTGGACATCTGAAACAATATGGTTTGATGCAGCTCCTTACGCGTCAGTAGGTGTTGAGAATGCAAAAGCAGAATTTGATAAGGCTTTCGGAAATCTTAAATCATGTGATGTTGAAATTCTTGATATGAGAACGTTTTTAAGCGGAGATGCCGCTATGGGTATGTTCCGTTCAGCAATGGAAGACAGTTGGTAAAGATGATAACCCTATGTCATTTATAATGCGTCAAAGCGATTATCTGGGAAGACGTGAAGGTGTTTGGAAAGTCCTTCATGAACACACATCTAATGTCCCTGGATGGAACGGACACATTGTTGAAAGTTTGGAAACGGCAAAATCGTATGATCTGCCATCGTCAAAACATTCGCTGGTAGATGATAAAGTAGCCGTAGAGCAAATTGTGCGATAAATCGGAAAATCTTTTTCGGGCACAGAAAGTACTAAAGATTGGACATCTGAAACAATATGGTTTGATGCAGCTCCTTATGCATCAGTAGGTGTTGAGAATGCAAAAGCGCAATTTGATAAAGCTTTCGGAAATCTTAAATCATATGATGTTGAAATTCTGGATATGAGAACATTCTTGATTGGAGATACTGCTATGGTGTGTTCCGTTCAAAAATGGGATACTGTCAATAAGGATGGAAGTGCTAATCCTCCGTTCATGATGCGTCAAAGTGATTATTTAGAAAAACGCGGAGGTGTTTGGAAAGTTCTTCATAAATACACATCTATGGCAAACGGTTGGGATGGAAAAATTGTTGAGTAATCTTGATTAATTCGAAATATTGCGAGCTTCTTACAATGGGAAGCTCGTTTTCATTTTGTAATTCAGTGTTTTTTGAGATTATCATCAGCCCATTTCATTCCCCACACGGTCATTTCATAAAAAATCGGCATCAGATCGCGTCCTTTTTGGGTAAAAGAATATTCAACGTGCGGAGGAATTTCATTGAATTGTTTTCTAGTGATGAATCCGTCTTTTTCTAGTTCTCTTAGAGTCGATGTAAGCATGGTATTTGTTATTCCGTTCAGTAATTTTTTCAGTTCTCCGAAGCGAATTGAATCGTAAATGCATAAGCAATATAAAACTTCATCTTTCCATTTGCCTTGAAAAAGTTTGAGGATCTGTTCGGCGGGACAATTCCCGTTTTCGGTTTCAATTTCGTCCGCTTTCAGTTTTATTAAAAATTCTTCGTAAGTCATTGGTTTTATCATTTTATTACTCCTGTTATTTGGTATGCAAAATAGTACTATGTATAAAATTTCTGCGTACTTGATACGTCTTATATACACAGTATAATAAACATACTTAATAACATAAAGGTGCGAAAATGGATAAGTATTATCAAGATGTTATAAAAACCACAAATGTTGAAGTTGAGCCGATTAAATTTAAAAATCGTACTTGGAACGTTGTCGGAAATATTTACAAACCAAGAGGAATTAATAAAGAAAAGTTTATCGCAATTGTTATCGGACATCCTTCCGGCGGAGTAAAAGAACAAACTGCCGGAGTTTACGGAGCGATGCTTGCGGAAAAGGGATTTTTAACCTTAACTTTTGATGCGTCATATCAAGGAGAATCAGGCGGCGAACCTCGATATCTGGAAGATTCGCAAGCGAGAGTCGAAGATTTCAGATGTGCCGTAGATTATCTCACAACTCGCAAGGATGTTGATGCGGATAAAATCGGAATTATGGGAATGTGCGCATCGGGAGGTTACGTTGTGAACGCAGCTCAAACAGATCTGAGAATGAAGGCAATCGCGACAGTTTCCATGGCTGATTTGGGCGATATGTTTCGCAACGGATTGAATCGAACCGGCGATTGCAAACAAACATTGGAGCAGATTTCTCAGCAAAGAACAAAAGAAGCAAATGGAGAAGAGGTCCTCTATTCGTGGTATGTTCCGCCGACAGAAGAAATTGCGAAACAAATGCCTCGAGATTATTACGAAGGGTATGAATATTACAGAATATCAAAGGCAAAACATCCGAATTCCGTTAACAAGATGTTTTTTTCGCGTGTGGATTCGATCATCAATTTTACGGCATTATCTCACGTAGAAATGTGCGCACCTCGTCCGATGCTTTTTATTGCGGGAAGCAACGCAGGAACGAAATATTTTTCAGAAGAAGCTCACGCAAAAGTGAAAAATTTCTCTGAACTGTATATAATTGACGGAGCTACGCACATCGAGCTTTATTACAAAGAACCATACGTAACAATGTGCGTAGAAAAATTGGATGAATTTTTTACGAAAACTTTGGGAAAATGATTGAAACAATAACAGCGGATCTCGAAAAAATAAAAAGAACAGCTTTCGGGATCTCTGTTCCTGAATTGAGGAAGTACGCAAAAAAAATCGCGAAAGAAAATTGCAGAAAATTTCTAGATAATAATAGTTATGAAACTTTTGAACTGAAACTTCTGCATGCGTTTGTCATTGGATACGCAAAAGATGATATCGAAGTTTTGCTTGATGATTTCAGAGCATTTATTCCTCATGTCGACAGCTGGGGCATATGCGATTCACTCTGCCAAAATTTTAAAATCGCGCGGGAATTCCCAGAAACGGTTTGGGATTTTCTTACGCAATATAAAAATTCGAAAAAAGAATTCGAGAGTCGAATTGTGTCCGTCATGCTGCTGTCTCATTATTTGAACGATGATTATGTGGACAAAGTTATTGCGATTTTGGATGAGCTGAATACTGACGATTATTATTCCCAAATGGGTGTCGCTTGGGCAATCGCAACCATCATGGGAAAATATCCCGAAAAATGTTTTGATTATTTAAAATCGGAAAAATGTCATCTCGATAGAACCACTTACAGAATGGCTTTTCAAAAAATAAGAGAATCATTTCGAGTATCCGATGAAATTAAACTGATTACTAAGGGAATGAAAAAATAGTATTTCAATACAAATCAGAAATAAAAAGTGCAATAAATTATTGTTGTGTAGTTTTCAGACTATGCTATCTGTTTTTGTTGTTCTTCTCCCCAATAGCACATATCACTCAAAATAGGAATAAACGAACTTCCTTTAGATGATAAGCTGTATTCTACTTTCGGAGGAATTTGCGGATATTCTTTTCTTATAATCAGATTATCTTTCTCCAATTCTTTCAGTGTCAGACTTAAAGTTTTATGAGACACTACTCCCACATATTTTTTTAGTTCGTTATAACGCATTGTGTTAAAAATATAGAGCGCATACAAAATCGTTAGTTTATATCTTCCGTTAATCATAGATAACGTGTAATTAAAACCTGTTTCCGTAAATTTTTTATTTTTATAACATTCCTTATCCATAGTAATACTTTCTTATTTGTTAGTATCTAACCAAAATGTGCGTACTTGTGCATTATACAACATGGTGACATTATAAAACCAGTAGATGTTTTTTAAAGTAATAGGAGTTTTATTATGAGAGAACAAATTGATGAATATAATAAAGTAGAAAATGTTGCAAAAAAGTTTATCGAAGCTGTTAAAAACGGGGACAGCAAAATTGTAAAGCCTTATTTTTATGAGAAAGCTGTATTTTTTGGTCAATTAAATGAAAAAGAATATCAATCTGGAGATATTCAAGGTTTTTACGATACGATAGATAAAATGGGAGCAGTAGGAAATGACTACGTTGCAAGAATTGATGTATTAACCGTAGAACGAACAATAGCTGCCGTAAGAGTAATTGAAGATAATTGGCACGGATATAAGTTTACTGATCTTTTAGTATTAAATAAAATTAACGGCGAGTGGAAGATTGTTTCAAAAGTTTACGATACTCTTCCTAAGAAATAATTTCAAAACAACGGAGGGAATTAATTTACTGTTCCCTCTTTTTAAAAATTGAAATAGAGTTTTCTAATAAATAAAATTGAACATAGTAATTATTTAATCAATTTCCTCATACAAATTCTTTATTTTGCAATTAAACATTTTCGAGATTTTTAAAAGAGTTCGAAGTGAAACATTTTCTAAATCCGCTGGTCTCAACAACCGAAATACTGTATCTCTCGATAATCCCGTTTGTTTAATAATATCCGTTGGTGATTTATTCTGTTTTTTGGCAATTGAGGATATTTTACTCTTCAACATTAGTATTCTCCTCAATTTCCAGAACATCAAACAAATCATCGATTTCCACATCCAAGGCTTTTGCTATTTTATTTAATGATCCTATTGTGCATGATTCTATGGAATTACCGGATCTTGATTTTTTTATAATTGACTCGTCTAAACTTATTTCTGCCGACAGAGTCGCTGTATTAATTTTTTTCGCCTTCATCAGCACTTTTACATTGCTGTGGATCATTTTTCAACATCCTTTCCAATATATAAAAAAGGATAGAAAATGTTATTTTTTATAAATAGATGATCATTTCGGACTAAGATGCCGATTAAATTTTAAGGAATACAGATATTTTGAATATTAGCAATAACTGTAATTTAAGCAAAACAAATAGTACGAAATTGTCAGATTTTGATGTAATATAATTTCATATTTTATTGATCATCGGAGGATCGTTTGTTAATTACTGAAAGTTCATCTAAAATTCTTGTATGTTGTTTGTTTGTGAGTTTATGCGGATGTTCTGAGATACAAACAAGCAAAGAATATCAATTCAAATATAGATCAAACAGACCAGATAAATTCCCTCCTAAAGAGCTTGATATTATTATTGGAAATAAGTACGAAAAACGACATACATTCTCAATTCGATATTATATTCGAGTCCGAAAATATGATTAGGTTAAATCCTGATGATCAAAAATTAAAGATGCTGAATGTTGAACATATGAACGTAATTTTAGATGATCATGACATTGTGGTCGGAGTCAATGTCGTTTATAAAAGCAAAACACTAGAGTTGATTCCGACCTCAATAATGAACAATTAATCGTAAAACTATTTTTTCTCGCTAATCACAAATTTTGTAATTCCGAAAGCAGTGAGAAGAGTCTCTATCAGCAAGTCTATATGGTCTGGTGTATAAAACATAATCACAGCTGCAATGATAGCGATTGCGCCCTTTACTTTCTCATTTTCGATAATTGATTTTAAATTTTCCATTTTTTTTCTCCCTAATTTATTTGCCTGTATGCACGATTGAGC
>JAFUZX010000145.1 GCA_017476405.1 Alphaproteobacteria bacterium
ATTCCAATCAATTATGAATATATTGAAAACGAATATAATATGAATACAAAAAAATTAATCAAAACACATATGTGGTACGATATTTTTGTTGTAGATAAAAAACTACTAATGATTTCTTTGAAAGGAGAGATAAAACATAATCAAGCACGCAAAGTATTTCTGAAAATAAAAGATGAAAAATAAAATTAGGAGCTAACAATAATCAACTGAAAAATTAATTTACGGAACGAGTATGTAAAGTTTTGTATATCGCTGTAGCATCCGGCATAAGATTTATATTGCACATTATTGTAATATCAGCATGATTCCCTGTTGTTTTTCCATTTTCATCAGCTACAATTCCGCCAGCTTCCTTTATCAACAACATTCCTGCGGATACATCCCATTTATTTGGATTTTTATCAGTAAGAAACAGCAAATCCGAACGCCCGGCAGCGACATACGCCATATCTAAAGTTACACATCCAGTTTTTCTGACACCGCTAACCGAATTTACAACTTTTCCTGAGACATTTTTAACTGAAGCTACCGACAAAAGCACATCTGACGCAAATCTACGTCCTGAAACTCGGATTTTTTTATCATTAAGATACGCTCCACAACCTTTCTCTGCCCAAAACATCTCATCTTTTATTGGATCGAAAGTAATCGCCGCAATAATTTCTCCCCTTTTCTCGAGCGCAACTGAGATAGCCCAATGAGGAACTCCATGCATATAATTTAACGTACCATCCAGCGGATCAATTACCCATTTATACTCAGGGTCTTCGCCAATAATTTCTTCAGATTCTTCTGAAATTAATGAATAAGTAGGCCTTGCGAAAAGTAAAGCTTCTTTCAAAATTTTATTTGCCTTAAGATCCGCACTTGTAACAAATGACTTGTTTTGCTTAATAGATACCTGCAAATTCTCCAATTCAGAAAAATCCCGCAAAAGCCCTTTCGATGCTTTCACAACAGCCTTAGCCATAACTGTCATTATGGATGACTGAGTCGGTAATTTAGATATCATCATAGCAAACCTTCAAGATACAAAAAAAGCTTTCGACAGATATTATACGCCGAAAGCACTTTTTTAGAATATAAAAAAATTAACGCTTTGAGAATTGGAAGCTACGTCTTGCTTTCATAAGACCAAACTTCTTTCTTTCCACCATACGTGAATCTCTGGTAAGCATACCTTCCGGTTTTAATACTGTACGCAAATCAGGCTCATATCCAACTAAAGCACGACTGATACCATGACGCACCGCTCCAGCTTGACCGGATAAACCTCCACCGCTAACCGTACACCAAACATCATACCGCCCTGCTCTATTTGATAAAGTAAACGGCTGCATCACGATAGTTTGCAAAACAGATCTTGTAAAATACTTCAGCATAGGCTTCCCATTTACAACTATTTCACCGTTACCTGGCTTAATCCAGACACGCGCTACGGATTCTTTACGACGCCCTGTACCATAAGCTCTGCCATGCGAATCCAATTTCTGAACTTTTTCAGATTTCATCATTTCTTCATGTGCGGCTTTTTGCTTTACTTCAACTGACTTCAATTGATCTTCAAGAGTAGATGACATAAAACTAACTCCTCTTTACATTTTTTGCATTCATAGAAGCAACATCCAAAATTTTCGGTTGCTGTGCGGTATGAGGATGCGACTCTCCCGCATATATTTTCAAATTTCCAAGCATCTTCCGTCCAAGAGGGCCTTTTGGAAGCATACGCTCGACCGCTTTCGTTATAGCTCTTTCCGGATGCTTACTCGCCAAAGTCTCTTTTAAAGTCCTTGACTTTAATCCCCCCGGATACCCTGTATGCCAATAAAGCGTTTGATCCTCTAACTTATTACCTGTAACACGAACTTTATCTGCGTTGATCACAATTACATAATCACCACAATCCATGCTCGGAGTAAATTCCGGCTTATGTTTACCACGCAAATGACTTGCTATTACTGCAGACAAACGTCCGAGAATCAAATCTTTTGCGTCAATCATCACCCAATTTTTTTGTACCTGTGCGGCTTTAAGAGAAAACGTTCTCATTTACAATAATTCCTCATTTTCGATGTTTTTATATCATCTATATAAACAATCTTCAAGTAAAAAATAAAATCTACGATATTTTTTCAACTTGCGAAAAAGCCAAATCAACATTCGTAGGCCTGCCAAAAATTGAAACAGAGACTTTTACACGCTCTTTTTCATTATCAACTTCTTCTATAACACCTTGGAACGAAGTAAACGGCCCATCACAAACTGTAACCGCATCCCCAATCTCGTAAGTAACCGCATGCCGAGAAAGATTCGCACTATCCTCAACTCTTTTCACAATACGTTCGACTTCAGCATTAGAAAGCGGCAACGGTTTCCCACGAGCTCCCAAAAAATCTGATACTTTCGGAATAGAACGGACTAAATGCCATGTTTCATCCGAAAGATCCATTTGAACCAAAATATATCCCGGGAAAAATTTTCTTTCCGCTTTTACTTTTTCCCCTTTTTTAATTTCGATGACTTCTTCAGACGGAATCAAGATTTCGCCGAACATATTGCTAAGTCCATTTTTCTTAGCTTTCTCATATATCTGCTCAAGAACTCTTTTCTCGGATCCTGAGTAAACATTAACAACATACCACTTCAATGCCGTATCCTCTTTCTAATTTTGTTTATGCTATACTTGTTACTCTATACTTTAGCTTTCTTCCTTACAGGATTTTTTCTAAAATAAAACAAACAATACCATCAGCGACGAAGAAGTATATCATCGAGCAAACAACCATTACTATCACAGCAATAGACATTCCGACCGTTTCTTTTTGTGTCGGCCATGTAACTCTTTGTAATTCACGTCTCACTTGACTAACAAAATCCGCAGGACTGATCATATCAAAAACCTTCTTCAATTACACATTTTAAGATCTTGTATCGATCTTTTTCTGGCAGGGGGAGAGGGAATCGAACCCCCAACCTGCGGTTTTGGAGACCGCCACTCTAACCTAATTGCGCTATCCCCCTGCACGTTTTTCACATGTAAAATGCAAAAAATATATGGTGTTACAATAGTATAAAAAAATAAAATATTCAACCATATAAAAGAGGATTCTTAAAACTACTTTTTCAATTCATCACTTAATTAAAGAAAAAATAAAAGCAATTGATATAGTTAAAATTTTTGCCCTATATCTCTTCGATCATATTTCAATAAGTATCTTATGAAAGTAATTGATGAAATTTTTTTCTGAGACACAAATCAGACTTGTTATTTCCTTCTTTTCGCCAAAGAAGATGGATATTAGGTCCGGCATCTATAGTAACCAAAGGACCATCGTTATATTTTTCCCAAAATTCACGGATTTTTATTAAAGCTTCCAGTGTTTTCGGCAAAATATATCCAAAATGAGGATCCGATGTTTCAAACAACGCATGCATATCGAAAAATTCTTCCCAACAAATTTGATAAGCAGATTTCCATTCTCCTTTTGTTAATGCGGTTATTAAATAATCGCATCGTTTTTCAGCTCGTTCAAAACGACCTTGCGCCAACAAACTGGTTTTCACTCGCTCATGGGCTTCACTTGATGAAATTTCTTTTCTTCTTCCGCTTATAAAAATAAGTTCATGTTCAACATCAATCGGAATATTTATATTTGTGGCATATTCACCTCTCCATATACACCAAGGAGCAAAAAATGATCGACAAGAAGACCCGGATCCAACTCGGCTAACAGCACTCATATATTCCACAGATGGCATCGAATTGCCATTGATTTCAGATATGGCTTTAAAAGCGCACATCGTAAGTGCCGCAAAGCTAGATGCTGAACTTGCTATTCCAACTGATTTCGGAAATGAATTTTTGGAATTGATAGAAAAATATCCGCGAAAATTGCATAATTTTTTTATGTAAGCCAAATGTTTCAAAAACTTTTCCCGCTCATGTTCTGACAATTCTTCGGAAAAAAATTCATCGGCAATATTTTTTTGCGCTAATTTCACTTCAGTCGTAAACTCGCTCAATGTGTAAGACAATGACACATTACAAGGAATATTTCCGCTGTGTTTTCCCATATATTTTATAAGAGCTATATTTGCTGGAGCCTTACATATCCACATTATTTCATCACATATATTATCGTGACATAATATAATTTATAAATTCTTTAATCCAAGTATCTTAAATATAATTACCGATAAAAAAAGGAAAAATATACAACTCATTCATCTTTCTTGTATGAAGAAGCAAGTATTCCTATTCGTTCTAAATATGTTTTTGCAATAGCGGTCTTAGCTTTTAAACCATCCTTTTTAAAATCTACTTCAACTTTGTATTTCTCTCTGATAAACGTTCTTAAAGCACCTGCCAAACATTCGACATAACAATCCTTATCTTCTTTATTAACAAAATACCACTTTATTGAATTTATTATTGGATGACTATAAAGAACAAATAACGCCTCATCACTTGAAAAATCATGAAAAACTCCTTCCTTAAATACATTCTTAAAAACTGATAAATAATCATCCCACGATAAAGAAAACGCTAATAACCTAACTTTCATAAAATCCGAATCATTTTCATTTATTCCACATCTTGAAGTAATTTTACAATCATCCTTAGCATTTTTTAATTTATCTATAATTTGGGAATTTAAATTGGACATATTAATGTTCTTAAAAGCTCTAAGTGACGATGAACTTAAGACTGCATGAGCTCTACAAAAACTGATAATACCATTTATATAATCGTTATCGTTTAAATGTTTTCGAAATATTTCTGATAATATGCTTGGCTTTTCTATATTATAATTATTCAATATCCCATTTTTTAAATCTTGTTCTTTAAGAGATTCTTCTGTTTTTTCAAAATGAGATTCTTTACTATCACATAATGAATCCATTAATTTAAGTTCAGGTAATTCACTAAATAATTGATTAAATATAAACATAAATAAAAACACAATATATTTACGATAACTATAATTTATCATTTTCTTCCTCTTTTAATACACTTTCCGCACTTTCACAACTGGAACTAGATTTCATTTCATCTATATTTTTTCTATATAACTCAATTTCATTTCTAGTAACGTTGTGTTCTGTTAATCCATCTAATAAATATAACCCGACCTCTAAATTTTTCAGCTTATCATCTAAATCTTCAATTCTTTTAATAAATCCAGCTTTCTCAAGATTATTTCTTTCTTGCTGCAAAGCTTTTATCATACTATCTATAATAGGCAATGCTGCCTGACATTCCTTAAGGAAAATTTCTTTCTTCTTCTTTCTATAATAATCTAAAAGTTTCTCTTTATCTTCTCTTGTATATTTTTTTGGCTGACAAAAATCGCAACAGATCCAACGTAAGCAACCTATTTTTCTTAAAATCTTAAATGTATCAAATCCTAATTGCGTAAGACCAACGGCAGCTGGTATACCTCCTCCAAACATACTTGCTGTAAACTGCATTTTAGGAGAATCAGTTATCAACTGTAAAAAAGCAGCAGCACTACACAAAGTTAACCCCACAGACATCCATTCGCTTGACAAAAATTTTTGAAACGGACTCATCAGTACATATTCTCGTTCAAGAGCTGACACTTTTGCTTTTAAAAAGCTTCTCCCCGAAAGATACAGCCATCCACCTATACCAACATAATCGATAACACTCGCCGCAGTACTAAGACCGCTTTGGGGACATGTACATTTATCTTCATTCGCAGCCATATGAGCAAATCCACATAACGAAAAATTTGATTTAGTAAATAATTCAGGAAAGAATGCATTACTAACAAAAGTTGTACAATAAAACACTATTAGTACAAATAACATCTTCTTTTTATTTTTCTTAACAGTAGTCATTATTTTAACAGTCTCCAAAATATAGAGAAAATTTTAACATATCTTTACTACTTCCGCAAATTTAATAAAAATAATATTAACAACACTGACAATAGTCAATCTAGTTATCTTAATCATATCCTTCAAAAAAATTTTCATAAAAAACTCTTGTCGTTCATTTTTTTTACATTATCTTATTGGTGTAAATAAAAAAACGCATTGATTTTATTTTATTAATTTGTATAGTATTCAGGTTATTAACTTTTATTTCATATAGATAGATTTTACAGTTTTTTCACTAATTGATGACATTAAAATGAAGAGGAGGTTTTAAAATGCCAGAAATAGTACTAACGGGTAACGCAGGACGAATCGAAGCAAGATATCATCATAGTCGGAATCCTAGAGCGCCATTAGTCATAGTGTTACATCCGAATCCTCTTCAAGGCGGAACAATGAACAACCGTGTAACTTTAACTTTATATAAGGCGTTTATCGAAAATGGCTTTTCCGCAATCCGTTTTAACTTCAGAGGTGTAGGAAAATCCGAAGGTGTATTTGATAAAGGCGAAGGTGAATTAACGGATACAGCAGCTGTTCTGGATTGGATTCAGTCTATCAACCAAGGTCAGCGACAATTATGGGTTGCCGGATTTTCATTCGGAGCTTTGATCGGTATGCAGTTACTTATGCGTCGCCCGGAAATTGCCGGTTTCATTTCAGTATGCCCTCCCGCAAATCAGTATGATTTTTCTTTTTTAGCGCCTTGCCCCGTTTCCGGAATGATTATAAATGGCCAGAATGATCAATATTGTCCAACAGCTAACGTCGATAAGTTAGTAGAAAAATTAAATTCTCAGCGTGGTATATCGATTGACTATAGAGTAATACCAAACTGCAATCATTCATTCCAAGACCATCTGGATACCATAAAAAATTGTGTTACCGAATATTTACAGAGTAGATACGCTAAGAAAATAATTAACCTGTAACTAATATTGTTATATATTATATTGTATAATCTTTGTAAAAAAGTCGGAGTAGTAGAGTCATGGCAAAATACAAATCTTCTTTTTTAAATGAAGCGGCTGAAAGGGGTTTTTTCTACCAATCAACTAATCTTGATGCCATGGACGACTATCTTACAACAAAAGGCAGATTAGGATATATCGGATTTGATATAACCGCAAAAAGTTTACATGTCGGACATTTCATCCCAATTGCTATGATGCGTTTATTTCAAAAGCATGGACATCGCCCGATAATATTAGTAGGAGGCGGTACCACGAAAATCGGAGATCCATCTTTCCGAAATACAACACGCCCGATTTTAAGTGATAAACAAATTGCCGAAAAT
Organism: Alphaproteobacteria bacterium; assembly: GCA_017476405.1. Lineage (GTDB taxonomy): Bacteria > Pseudomonadota > Alphaproteobacteria > UBA3830 > UBA3830 > BNWE01. The sequence continues at coordinate 7,202 of JAFUZX010000145.1, forward strand.
TTAAGAGGAATAAAACAATGTCTTTTACCTTTTCTGCATTTTGGAGATAAAGAATCCGACGCAATTTTAGTAAATAACGCAGATTGGCTGAACGATATTCAATATATTCCATTTTTGAGAGAGGTAGGGAAATATTTTTCTATTAACCGAATGATTGGTTTTGACTCCGTAAAAACAAAACTGGAATCAAATAGCTCTCTAAGTTTCCTTGAATTTAACTATATGATATTTCAAGCATACGACTTCTTAAAATTATATACCGAAAAGGGATGTTGCATACAATTCGGAGGACAAGATCAATGGGGAAATATTTGTTGCGGCGTAGAATTAATAAAGAAAAAGCTTGGAAAAGAAGTTTTTGGTTTTACAAACCCGCTTTTAACAACGAGTGATGGAAAGAAAATGGGGAAAACGGCAAACGGAGCGGTTTGGCTTGATCGCACTTTGCTTTCTCCATATGATTTTTGGCAATACTGGCGTAACGTAAATGATGCAGACGTCATTAAGCTAATGTATTTATTTACAGATCTTGAAATTCCTGAAATAAAAAAGATGGAAAATATTCAAGGACAAGAAATAAATGATCTAAAAAAACTACTGGCGGATGAAATTACTTCCATTGTACATGGGCATGAATCTCTTGATGAAATTCATAAATCCGCCGCAAATATGTTCTCAAAGGATAGTACGAATTTATCGGATACAACATCTATTCCAAAATATCAACTATCTGATTTTTCAAAATCGCCAATTGATATCCTGGTTGAAAGCAAACTTTGCGAAAGTCGAGGAGACGCAAAACGCTTACTTCGTGGAGGTGGAGTTTATGCTGATGGAAAAACTATAACTGAAGATTATAAATTTCAAAAAGAAAATTTCGTAAATGGCGTAATGAAGTTTTCGTGCGGAAAGAAAAAACATATATTGATAGTTATATAAAGTTGATAATTTTGTATTATAACACATGATAATAATATGCTAAAAGTTACGATTCTCGGATGTGGTTCATCAGGCGGATGCCCGCTTCTTAAACACGGATGGGGCGTATGCGACTCAACAAATTTAAAAAACGCTAGGCTCCGTTCGTCAATCATCATTGAATCGGAAAAAACAAAATTACTTGTTGATATGTCGCCCGATTTGCGTCAACAATTATTGAATTTCGGCTCATATGAAATCGATGGCGTATTTATTACCCATGAGCATTATGACCACATAAATGGCATAAATGAACTGCGCCCGGCATATTTCGGTATAGACAAATCATTGCAAATATATGCTCGAGCCGACGTAATACAAAATATTAAGCGCATGTTTTATTATTTATTTGAAGATTCGCATCGAGACATTTATAAACCCTATATTTCAGCAAACATAGTGGAAAATAGATTTACAATCGGTGATCTTTCTATTAGTTGCATTGAGCAGAACCACGGATATTCAAAAACAACAGGAATCAGAATTGGAAATTTCGCATATACTACCGATGTTGTCGAATTCAGTGATGAATCATTCGAAAAATTGCGGAAATTAGACACCTGGATCGTCGGATGTCTTAGCCGAGATATTAAACCTACACACGCAAACCTCGATACTGTTATAAAATGGGTAAACGAACTTAAACCTCGACAGACTTTCTTGACACATATGAGTATAGATATGGACTATGATTCTCTCATACGTGATTTACCTCCGAATATTCGTCCAGCTTGTGATGGACTGCAAATTTTTACTAAATGATATTTGTTATTCATTTCTTTCATAAAACCCAACGCATATATTAATGATTTTGCGGGAATAATCCATGATATTGGTAATGTCTGAATATTTTTTATATTTCTGAAATATTCATAAACATTTACTCCATACGCCATTGCGAGCATTCGATAAAAATCAAGATTTACATTTAACGTTACTGATTTTTTCAATTCTGAATCAGAGGACGAATCAACGTCATTTTCATCTATTATTAAGCTTGTACCTATATGATCAACTCGCATTGGAAATTGGAGTGAAATAAAAGCCGCCGCATCGGATAACTTATTTAAATAAAACACCGTTTTTCCTTTATAGAGATGCGTAAAAAAGCCATGAATTTGCATAAGTTCTGAATTATCCTGAAATTCTGCTAACCATGTGCATAAAACATCTGAATTCTCCGCTTCTTTCAAAAATTTTTTTATCGTATTATCATCGCTGAAAGTTAAACCGAATAACTCTTTATAAGCACTTTTAATAAAAGATAGCTGTTCATATGAATAATTGTCTATCACATCAAAATTGTATTTCATATTTTCAATATTTCGTTCAGTTATAAATGCTTCTGAAGCTATAGCCATAGTAGCTGATTTAGAAAAATCCAAAAATGGATTACAGTTAGTTACAATACCAATAGATCCTGACAATAAATGCCCCATTTCATGAAATAATGTACTGATATTCGGTATATATACTCCTTGCCCTTTACCAGATGACATAGGAGATATCACATAAAAAATAGTCTTATCATTAATATTCATATGTATTTCATTTTTTGAAAAAATTGTTTCGCCGCTTATTGAAGAATTTGAAAAAAATTTTATTTTTTTATTATTAGTTACAAATAAAGAACCTGACGGTAATTCAGTATATTCATGAGAATATAAATCATACGACATTGGTTTAATTGATCGAAATTTTGCTATCAACGCAATAATTACATCTCTATAAATCGGTGAATAATGAATACCGGTAAGCAAAGAATCAGTAATAAAATCTTTTATGGAGATAGAAGAATTAATCGGAAGTAAATACGGCTTTGCGAATTTATTCGATGCCGCATAAAATGACATTCGTGAAGCTAATTGAGATGCTGGCTCATCATGAAACTCACATACATCCAAAAATCGAATTACTTCCGCATCTATTTCTTCCTGTTTTCCATCACGAAGTAAATAAAGAAAATGATTCTTTTCATTTTTTGGTAAATACATTGAATTTATTAAACTTTCCGCATCAATGATTCTTATTTCATCGATTCCATGTTTTTTAATAATCTTTGACGCAAACATTTGCATATCTTGTTGTTCTTGCGAAGTTAGAGCTCGTGATGAATCATAAATTTCATTTTGAATCGCCATATGATCCATTGCGTTTATAATACAAAAATTCCACAAACAAACTGATGCAATAAGCAATTTTTTCATAAAACTTCCCCATTCTTTAATTTAACTATATAACATAATATTGACTATATATAAAACAATATAACATTAGAAAAAAGTAGAAACAATAGAGATACCGTCTTGCAAATCAATCATCAAAAAACAATTTTTGATCGAAAGCAGAAGAATTTTTAAGCATGCTGAAGAGAATACATATTAATTTGCGCATGATAGCCACGATTAACACTTTGCATAATAAATCCTCATCTGTAAAAACGAATCTATTGAACCATCCTTGTACAACGTGCAATCACTCAAATATTAAGTTGCAAAATGCTGTTCGGTTTAACAAATTTGAGCAAGAACGATGTATCTTTTGGGCGAAATCTTTGCTTCCACAACAAGAACGTCGTCATCTTGCTCTTCCACACGTATTCTAGCTAAAAATACAAGTTAAAAAGAAGATACGTGCTTATAATGGACTTATTTTTAATAGCTACAATCACTATATTTCATCATGAAAACAAGTTTGCCACGGAAAATTCCAAGTAGCATATAATCATTTTGGAGCTATACCAACGCTTTTCAAAATTCAATAGGTTAATCTTGCTTTTGAAAGAGAGTAAAGCTATATTCAAACGTAGTGTGTCGTCTTTGTTATAAAGTTATTCTTTGTAAAAAAGTAAAAACAAATAAAGATACTGGTCTAACGCCAGATTAATTATGGAACTCTTTATGAGAATTATACAAAATATATTGATATTCTTGATTATTCAAATTGTTTTTATATCGACTGATATTAGTTATGCGACTGAAAATTTGAGAACTCTTCATATACCGGTTATTGTTATGTCAACGGATAACGGGTATGCGATTCAAACCGGTGCTTCGATTGTGTCTCTAGAAAAAACAACTCCTGAAGATAAAAAAGTAATTGTTCTTTCAAATAAATTATCCGCAATGAACAGACAAGCTTTAGAGAATCTTTCGGATCCGCATACTAGAGTTGTTGTAGAAGAAATCCCTCAAAAATACCTTGAGGCGGCAGAAGAGTACCGAACTGAGTGGAATATTTTGTCTCAAGTCAGACTTTTTTATCAAGAAATTTTTAATGAGCTGAACAAAAATCAAGAATTTTTAAAAAAAATCGACCTTCAGAATACAGGAATACATTATTTTATTCATATGGATTCCGACACACTTATGATAAGAAATTTATTCGAAATTTTTAAATCATTACCAAGCTATTCATGTTTTGCTTCAACAAATCTGAATTTTCTTTCTATGGCAAGGTTAGGGCAAGAGGTTAATTTTCCCGGGGCAAACACTAAAGGAGATATAAGTGGGGGTTTGATAATATTTTTTCTTGATAACTTAAATGCATGCAAGGAATCAGTTATTGAAAACGCTAAAAAATGCAAAGAAGAAAATATTTATTTGAGTTTTTATAATAACGATGAAAGCTATCAAATGTGGAAAATCTTGTGTGATAGCAAAAATCGGAGCGAATTTATTAAGTTACTTAACGAATTAAAAACAAAAGATCCAACTAAGTTAGATGAAGTTTTAAATGCTAGGTTAGTTTTAAATGATAAGTTAACTGGAGAAGAAAAGGAAAAGCTAACAAATGATTATTATTCATTTATAAGACATTTTATAACGCTGGCAGAGGAATATGTCGATGTTATCAGTGAAAAAATGGAAGAGATAATCGATTTTTTTATTTGTGAATCTTGTGAAAATAAGAAAGATCGTTCTTGCGTTATAGCCGCTAAAGGAAAATCGATAGATTATAGGTTACCTAATCCGACAGAAGAAATGGTATTTAGTAGTTATTTTTCTACATTTCAATTGCCTGAAAAATTTAATTTTATAATGAAATACGTGTTTCCTCAAATCGATAAGACTCCTTTGGAATATTTAGCTGAGGTCACTTTGGATTTCCCTTCTATAGATTCCTTTACAGGTATAGCGAAGGAACTTCTATTCAGACACCCAGAGTTGATTGAAGAAATAAATAAAAATTTTTGCGAAATGGTTATGATGCATTTTGATGTCTGTGAGAAACCTTGGACTCCGAGATTTGCGACCCTAGCAAAACAAGATATCGGATTACAAAAAATAATCAAGATTTATGCTTCTTATGTTGCGCAACTTCAAGGTTTTGACGGCTTAGAGACTATGAAAAAACACTTTGATTCAGTATTGAAGAAGCGAATAAAAATCATGACACCGAAAGATATTTGTAACTTACTCAGAAGCATAAGACCTGCCGCTCGTTTAAAAAGAAAAATGAAAAATTACGCTGGCGCACAGTTTCGTGTTAGAGAGATTGAGGAATCTGATACAAAAGAAAAAAATATGCGACATTAAATTGTATTCGTAGGTTGCGTGTATACTTAGCTGAATATAAACAATTTCGAAATTTATTTTATTCCGGGAAATAATCTTTAAGAAAAATTGAGAATCTTCAATTCGAACGGAAATGATAATGTTCTCCTCCCCCTTTATTTGGAGAATTTTTGGCTTTTGGAGAGATTTTTCTGAGAAAAACGGAAACCGGAGATTAATTTATAATGAATGTTAAATGTGATTTAAGTTAATGATGTATTCAATTTATCGGAGAAAAAATGCTCTTCGACAGCCCATAAAAATCTAGAATTTCAGCAATTATTTATGACAGGGGATCGTCCCCTCGGCCTCTACAATGTGAACATAATACTCTACCGCTGAGCTAAATACCCGACTTGACTATTTGAAATGGTAGAGCGGATGGTACCTACTTCATAACTCGTCACTGGATAACTTTTTAGCATTTTTTCTTCATTTTCAATATGTTATGACGATACAAAAATGACCGTTCCTGCTGACGGAAAATGGAAAATGCCGATTTTATCATTTGTTTTCAATGAGATAAAATTTTTATGATCTCCGAATGCTTCATATATCAAGGATTTTTCATGGCAGCAATTACTCATCTTTTTCGTCTGTCGTCTCAGATTCACTCATACTTCCCTCTTCATATCTTCTACGTGGGCCGTCATCTCTACACATCGCTTTATATTTTTCCACATGCTTTTTAATATACTCAGCTTTCGGATCAACAAACAGTCCA
>JAFUZX010000146.1 GCA_017476405.1 Alphaproteobacteria bacterium
TCAGAATTTTTGCCGCTGAACTTGCCGTTATGTCTTCACTGAAACATTCAATTATTTTTTTGATCTTATATATGCTCAATCTGCTGTATCTCATGCCTTATACCATACATCATTACATCGATGATGGTCTAGAGCCTAAAAATAACTGAACTACAGCAAGTGCTATTTTTTCTCGCTAATCACAAGTTGCTGAATTCCGAAAGCGGTAAGAAGAGTCTCTATCAGCAAGTCGACATGGTCTGGTGTAAACCACATTACCACAGCTGCTGCAATAGCGAATTGCGCCTTTTATTTTTTCATTTTCGATAAAGGATTATCCCTAATAGTTGGAGATAACAATATGTGTTTAATTAAAAAAAGTCTCTAAAGTAGTATCTTTTTTAATTTTATCTTTTCTGATTCACGGTTTTAAAGATGTCAACGGAGTAATAAAAATTCCTGTTTTCGGATCTTGCATAACAGCTGAACAATGTCCTGCAATTACACACATAAAAGCAGGTTTTCGAGAAACATGCTCGTAAAAAGTTTTTAAACTATCTATAGCCACATGAATATTGCCATCGCAGAGTTTAATTTCAAAAGCTGCATAGCTTCCGTCTCGAAATTCTAAAATCGCATCAACTTCATCTCCGGAAATATTATCCCTAAAATGATATAAATGCCCATCCAGGTAATCCGCATAGATTCTTAAATCACGTTCTACCAGAGCTTCAAATAATAATCCGAAAATTTCATGATCCATTAGTAATTTTTCTGCAGATAACCCCAAACTTGCACAGCAAAGAGACGGATCCACAAGATGCCTTTTGGCTGATTTACCAATACGTGAAGATGAACGATAATTGACGCTGAACGCTTCTTGGTTAAATGTCAGGAACAAACTATCGAGCACAGCAAGATAATCTGCAACTATATTTCTGCTTTTAATCAGCTCATCTTCATTTTCATATTCTTCAATATCTCTGACAATAGTTTTTACGCCGACAACCGTTGATTCATTCCTTGATAAAGAACGAATTAGCATCCTCATTTTATTAGGATTTCGCTTTTTGGATTGTCTTTCATGCATATCTTTATTAACAATCGCTTCAATATAGCTGGCAGGAATAATACTGGCATTTTCTTCAGTTGTATGAAGATTTTCCGGCCATCCTCCTCTTATAATAAAATAAGCAAGCTCATGAAGTTCTACATCTCTGATATATCCCTCATTAATTTTTCCATTTAACATTTCTGAAATGGAAGCTTCTCCAGTGGATTCGCCTGATTCATACAAACTCATAGGATTCATACGCAATGAAGCAATTCTTCCGGTTCCAGTATGAAAAACTTTATCTTCATGTTCTTCTTGGGTTAGGCTTGTAGAACCGGTTAAAATAAACTTTCCTTTATCGTGATCTTTATCACATTCATGACGCACAGCATCCCAAATACTTGGAACAATTTGCCATTCATCTATTAATTGAGGTCTCTCTTTTCTGAAAATATATTTAGGATCAACCTGAGCAAGATTTTTTTGACTTTTCTCCGTCATGTAAGTTGCACTATTAACATGATTTAAAGCTGTCCAAGTTTTTCCGCACCATTTCGGTCCTTCAATCGAAACTGCACCAAATATTCGCAAATATTTAGCAATTTTTTCATCCATCAAGCGAATTTTATATCCGTCTTTTCTTAAACTCATGAAGTGAACTCCTAACTTTAGAGGTATAATACAGTACACGTATAGCACTTTTCAAGATATTTAATAATCACTTTTCACAAGTTTCAGTTTACATATTTTATGCCATTTAATGATCATTTTTTCAAAAAATCAGAGCCATAACTCTGTTACTTTTTCTCGCTAATCACAAGTTTCGTAATTCCGAAAGCAGTAAGAAGAGTTTCTATCAGCAAGTCGATATGGTCTGGTGTATAAAACATGATCACGGCTGCAATGATAGCGATTGCGTAATTTTTCCCGAAAATTTTTCACCAAGAGAAGCATGAGTGATAATTTTTGCTCCAAAGAAGATTTAATTCGACACTGATGAGCGACATATAATAAATCAAAAGCTACCTTAAAAGCATGATCGCAATACTCGGAACAATTTCCGAGCTTTACAAAAACCATTGGAAGAGCGATTGATGTTTCATCAGATACTAGCTCTGGCAACAAGGAAAATAAATGTAACGTTGTTTTTGTGTTTTTTTCCAAAAAATTAATATCTTAAAAATTTTTCAAATTGATTGTGATAAAGATAGTTAAACCACAGCTAGCGACAGACAAAGAACAGTACAAAAAATAGAGAAACAAACGATAAATGCGTATTCAATATTCATAATAACAGTATTATTATATGCGATTATTGACAATTGCCAAACTTAAAAACATGCTAAGCATGAAGAAATATTATATAATCATAAAAAATAAACTTATTAAAATTCCATACTTCATAGAAAATAACTCCCTAATCTTTTTACTATTCTAATGCTATAGTTACTTACGGTCTTTAATAATTCCTTTTCTCCGCAATTCTATTTCCGCAAATATTCGATCACTATTGTTAGGTTTTTGAATCTTTTTTTCTTTTAAGCGTATATTTATTGCTTTCATGTCCGCCTGAGTAAGACGAGCCTCTTCTCTTTCAACCCCAGATATATCTTCTAGAAAATCGAAATAATCCCAAAGATTATTAGGATTTTTTTCAATGCCTGGAATATGATCGAATGCAAGATCAAGCAATTCAAAAAATCCTGCCATGAAATCTAGAAAACTTGACTCTGGCTTTATATTTTCACAGTGAACATAAATTTCTCGAATGCTTTTTTCGATCAGATCAAAACGATTCTTACTTTCATTCTTTAGACTTTCACATAGATCTTGAAGCTTTTGCTCAGATATTTCAGCAAATTTCGTATCCCCATGTTCTTTTTCCAAACGAATATTTTTTGAAATAATATCTTGTGTTCGCTGTTCAAAGTCTGTCGGTAATGCCATTACATCTGAAAAAATAAATATGTTAAATAAAAGCGTACAACTAAAAAAATTTAATTTCATAAAAATAACTCCCTAATACTTTAGCATCATATTAAGGAGCTATTGGTTAACAAATAGTTAATGTTTGATCGATTTGTATTGTCCTTGTTCTTCTTCCTTTTCAAGGTTTCTAAGTTTAAAATGACTCATATATCAAAGATTTTTCATGACAGCAATTACTCATCTTTTTTATTTACTGACTCAGATTCTGTTTCTCTACACATGTCTTTATATTGATCCACATGCTCTTTGACATACTCAGATTTTGGATCAACAAACAGTCCATATTCATTCTTAGTATCAAGCAACCCCCATGTAGCCAACAAAATGTCGCGTTCTATTAGAGGACTAACATTCTCATCAGCTTCATCTGCATGCTTCTCTATTTCCGTTAATTTATCTCCTATGAGCTTATTTCGGTCGTCTTTGTGGATGTTTGCGACAAGTTCTACTAATTCAGAAAACAAGCGTTTTGTCGTGCTGAAATAAGCCTCGATTCCGCCGTGTGCTTTTAAAAAGTCAGCATTGCCATCATGTGGAGGATATTCTCTTGCATCATATTTTACTTCTTTCATCACCCTTGAAATTCTTTTATTAGCGTAGACTCTATAATCTGTTTCATTCATTGAGTGCACGTACGCAGATGAAAAAATTAATAAAAAAAATAGCAATATTTTGTACCGCATAGAAATAGCTCCTTAACTCTAATTTTATATAGTATATTAAGAAGCTATTGGTTAACAAATGGTTAATGTTTATTAAATTTGTATCCGCCTGCCTCAAAAATTTCAGCATACGAAGTTTGCATATGAGCCATAATTTTTTGAGAAACACTTTGATTCGACTCTATGTTATGTCCGTATCGGAGATCATTTCTATTACCAAACCTGTATAAATTTTCAGACAAATCATCACCATACAATGCCGGTTTTAGCGAATATATGACTTTTCCTTTAGATGATACTTCAACAACCTCTCCCATAATCGTGCGAAATTCTTCCATTTTTATAAAGTACTGACCATACTTTCTATAAGCCCACAGTCTTAACTTTTCATTTCCCATGTGTATTTTTGATTTATGAGATGTTTCCGTTTCTAAATACGTTTCCTTTTCCATTCTCTCTGGTTCTCGTAAGGTATGAAACCAATGTACCATTTCATGAAATAATGCATTATCATCGCTTCGTGACTTTTCAATTAATTTCCCCGTAGAAAAATCTACAACATTGCTTGTTTCAGTATCTCTCGAGGCAAAAAATTCAATAAAACTATGACCTTGTCTGTCATAGCTAAATGAATTTTCCGCATCTGCTTTTTCAATTGTGATCATTCTGGCATTATTTCGAAATTTAGCATATTTACTCTCCAAACTTATATTTAGCGCATCATCA
>JAFUZX010000147.1 GCA_017476405.1 Alphaproteobacteria bacterium
CTGGGGATCTGGTATGAAGGCCTAGAAAGGGGATTTTTACGATGTCATGTTAGACTTTTTGAAAATTTCAACGAAAGTCGATTCCAAGAAGAAAAGAATCGATATTAGTCCTAATTTCGTTGTATCGACAAAGCCGAACGATTTAATGATCCAAGGTAAAGACTTCTATGCTGTTTGGGACGACAAACTAAAAATGTGGCAGAAGGATGAGCAGTCTGTTATTTCTCAAATAGATGCTGAATTGGAGATAGCAGCAAAGCAGTCTCTGGAGAAGCATCCGGAATACAGTATTAATGTCGCATACATGTCAGACTCCGATTCCGGATCTATCGACCGATGGCATAAATATGTACAGAAACAAATGAGAGATTGCTATCACTCAATGGATGACAAGATCATATTTGCAAGTACGAAAGTGTCGAAAAGAGATTATGCCAGTAAGCGATTATCTTATGATCTAGTGGAAATGCCGATTCCTGCGTACGAAGAATTGATGTCAACGCTGTATGATCCGGAAGAAAGAGATAAACTCGAATGGGCTATTGGTGCAATTATATCTGGAGATTCTAAAACCATTCAGAAGTTTATTGTTTTGTATGGCGATGCCGGTTCTGGAAAATCGACATTTCTTAAGATTGTAGAGAAATTGTTTGAAAGCTATGTTTCTGTATTTAACGCAAAAGAAATAGCAGCAGCTTCAAGTCAGTTTGCTCTCGAAAGTTTTAAGGATAATCCGTTAGTATCGATTCAGCACGATGGCGATTTGTCGAAGATCGAGGATAACACAAAATTAAACAGTATTGTTTCTCACGAAAAAATGCTGATTAATGAAAAATTTAAAGCGCAGTATACCGCAAGGTTCAATGCGTTTTTATTTATGGGAACCAACAAACCTGTAAAGATTACTGATTCCAGATCCGGAATAGTTCGTCGTCTCATTGACGTAAGACCTAGCGGACGAAAGATTAAGCCATATTCTGCATATAAGCGTTTGATGACAAAAATAGAATCAGAGCTTGGTGGGATCGCTTGGTATTGTTTAAATAAATATAATCATCTTGGCGAAAGTTATTATGATATGTACGTTCCGTATGAAATGATTAGGGCCACAAATAATTTCTACGATTTCGTTCAAGAATATTACGATGATTTTGCGTCGTCCGATTATATTGATTTGGCAACTGCTTGGAGTTTATACAATACGTACAGCGAATTGGCGAATGTCAAAAATAAGATGGAGCGGCGAGTTGTTGGAAACGAATTAAAGAATTATTATCGCGAATTTAAACCCGATACCGTTATTGACGGAAAACATAAGAGAAATGTTTATATTGGGTTTAAGAAAGAGAAATTTGAATATGGGGCGTTTAAAGGACCGGAATTAGAAGCCATTCCAAAAACCAGTCCGATAGGAGAATTTCTTTCGCAAGCTTCATTATTTGATATTATTTGTGATTCTGTTCCCGCACAATATGCTACAGAATCTGGTCAACCAAGAAAAGCTTGGAACAAAGTCGATACTAAACTCAAAGATTTAGACACTAGTCAGCTTCATTATGTAAATATAGATGAACATCATATTGTTATCGATTTCGATATGAAAAATGAGAAAGGCGAAAAAGATTTCTTTGTTAATCTTTCCGCTGTTGAAGCATTTCTCAAAAATACAGGCCTGCCACCGACATATGCAGAATTAAGCAGAAGCGGCGGCGGAATACATTTGCACTATATTTACGATGGAGATGTCACTAAATTGAGTCGTTTATATGACGATAATATTGAAGTGAAAATTTATACTGGCGGTCAAGCATTACGCCGTCAGTTAACAAAGTGCAACAATATTCAGATTAAGCATATTAGTTCTGGGTTGCCACTGAAAGGAGATAAACCGATGATTAATTATAAATCGGCAAAAGACAACGAAGGTCTTATTCGATTTATTAATTCTTGTATTGAAAAGAAGCATCACGGTTATACAACGCCAGAAGTTCAGTTTATTAAGAGCGAATTGGATAAAGCATATGCTGATAAATCTTTTCATTATGATGTCACATCAGAATATGAAAAGGTGTTAGCGTTTGCAAATAACAGCACTCATAATAGCGCTGGATGCGTTAAATTAGTTTCTCAGATGCATTTTAAATCTGAAGAACAATCAGAACCCGTGAAAGCAGAGAAGAAAGACATTGTTTTCTTCGATGTTGAAGTATTTAAGAATTTATTTGTTGTTTGCTGGAAAAAGTGGAAAAACGAAGTAATTCATAAGATGATAAATCCTTCAGCAAAAGATATAGCTGAACTATGTAAGTACAATCTTGTCGGATTTAATAATCTTAGATATGACAACTATATTCTTGCCGCTGCGATGGCAAACTATAATACTCAACAATTATACACGTTAAGTCAAAAGATTATTAATGGCGCAAGATCCGTTGGATTCTCGTATGCCAAAAATATTTCTTACACAGACATTTACGATTTCTGTGCAAAGAAGCAGAGTCTTAAAAAATGGGAAATAGAACTTGGTATTCATCACCAGGAATTAGGCCTTAAATGGGATATTGAAGTTCCTGAAAATATGTTTGAGACCGTTGCGGGTTATTGCTGTAATGACGTTTCTGCGACAGAGAAAGTATTTGAAGAGAATTATGGCGATTTTGTAGCAAGAGAGATTCTTGCCGATATTGCTGGTATGACAGTGAATGATACGACAAATAATCTTACAACAAAGATCATATTTGAAGGAAACAGGCATCCGCAATTGGAGTATACAGATCTGTCAAAAGATTTCCCAGGATATGAATATGTCAACGGAAAGAATATTTACAATGGTGAAGACGTTGGAAGAGGCGGATATGTATTTGCAGAACCAGGAATGTATTTTGGAAATATTGTGACGTTTGATTCGGCATCGCATCATCCGCATTCTATTCTTGCCATGAACATGTTTGGAGAATATACAAAGAATTTCAAAGCTCTTCTTGATGCTCGTATTTTCATCAAACATAAAGATTATGATTCTGCCAAAAAGTTATTTAACGGAAAACTTGAAAAATATTTGACAGATCAGGATATGGCCAAAGCATTATCTAAAGCTCTTAAGATCGCCATTAATTCTGTTTATGGTTTAACATCTGCATCCTTCGATACTCCATTTAAGGATCCTAGAAATGTGAATAACATTGTCGCTTTAAGAGGGGCATTGTTTATGGTGAACCTCAAGAACGAAATTATTAAACGAGGATTTAAAGTCATTCATATCAAGACGGACAGTGTGAAAGTCGTTAATCCAACAAAAGAACTTTCGGATTTCATAAACGAGTATGCAGCAAAATATGGATACGAATTTGAGATCGAACATAAATTTTCTAAATTGTGTTTGGTTAATGATGCTGTATTTATTGCAAAGCTTTCAGACGACGATCCGGAAGAACCTGGAAAATGGACAGCAACAGGAGCGCAGTTCGCACAGCCATATGTATTTAAGACATTATTCTCTCATGATCCTATCAAATTTGATGACATGTGCGAAACCAAGTCTGTGACAACGGCTCTATATTTGGATATGAATGAAGGTTTGCCGGAAGATGAGCATAACTATAAATTTGTAGGAAAAGTCGGTCAGTTTACACCGATAAAATCCGGTTGCGGTGGCGGTATTTTGTGCCGAGAAGGAAAAGACGAAAAATTTACATCTGCAACAGGAGCAAAAGGATATAGATGGCTCGAATCTGAAACTGTTAAATTGTTGAATAAGCAAGAAGATATCGATAAGAATTATTATCGTGCAATGGTAGACAAAGCAGTAGAAGACATTTCTAAATTTGGAGATTTCGAGTCATTTATTAATTATGAATCAAACGAAGTATTAGACATTACGTCTGATGTATTGCCATTTTGAAAGGAGAAAATAAAATGATTAATCAGAATCTTAACATTGAAAACGCTAGAATCATCTTTAAAAACTTTTCTGGAAAAGAAGACAAGTACAATCGCAAAGGAGACAGGAATTTCTGCGTTCTTCTTGACAACGAGACGGCGGCGAAATTTGCCACCGACGGATGGAACATTCGTTATTTGAATCCTAGAGATCCGGACGAACTTCCTCAGGCATATATGCCCGTTAAAGTAAGCTATGAGCATATTCCTCCTCAGCTCTATCTTGTCGGCACGAAAAATAAGACATTATTTACAGAAGAAACTGTAGGAAGTCTTGACTGGGCAGAAATTCAGAGAGCCGATCTTGTTATTCGTCCATATAACTGGGAAGTAAATGGAAAAACCGGCGTCAAAGCATATTTGAAGACCGGTTATTTTCTCATCACCGAAGATCCGTTTGCCGAAAGATACAACGACGAAGAGTGATATGAATTTAGACGTCGGACAGCTCTCTGCGGTCGGTCGTTTAAAAAATGGTTCAATTCTTGTTGGTGGGGTCGGTTCCGGAAAATCCAGAACTGGCCTCACTTACTTTTTTACTAAAGAATGCAAAGGTTCTATATGTATAAATCAAAAAGGTTCATATTCACCAATGAAAGAACCAAAAGATTTGTACATTATTACAACCGCAAAAAAGAGAGATGAAAAAGAATGGGAGAGAGAATTGGCTCCATTTTGTTTGTATCCGATAGATGAGGCAGAGATAAAAATAGTAATTGACTCGTGGCAGAATCTTCCAAAGTATATTAATGTGATGAATTCGTTTTTCATTTTCGACGAACAGCGTTTGGTCAGTTATGGAAAATGGACAAAAACGTTTTTAAGAATTTCTAAGAATAATCATTGGATTATGCTTAGTGCAACTCCTGCCGATAAGTGGGAAGATCTTGCTCCTGTATTTATTGCAAATGGATTCTATAAAAATATTACAGAATTCAGAGCAAGGCATATTCAATACAAACGATTTTCTAAATTTCCTCAAGTCGAACGGTACATTAATACTGGACGATTAATAGCTCTTCGAGAAAACGTATATATAGATCTTCCATATCAGAATGAAAGAGTTCAACATCATGAATATATTTACGCTGACTACGATAAGGACACTTATAAGTTTATAAGCAAGAATCGTTATGATCCATTTTTAGAAGAACCTTTGGAAAACATTTCGCAACTAGCTTATTTACTTCGTAAAGTTGTGAACAGTGACAGCAGTCGATTAAACGAATTAAGTAAATTGATGGACATATATCCAAGGCTTATTGTTTTCTATAATTTTGACTATGAACTTGATGAACTTCGTCTATTAGCAGAAAACAGAAAAATTACAAGAGCCGAATGGAATGGCCATTTGCATCAACCGGTTCCAGAAACCGCCACATGGATTTATTTAGTTCAATACACTGCTGGCGCTGAAGCATGGAATTGCATCACAACGAATGCTATTGTTTTCTTTTCACAAAATTATTCATATAAGACAATGATCCAAGCTGCTGGAAGAATAGATAGACGCAATTCGCCATTCACGGATTTGTATTATTATCATATTATTTCTAGAGCGCCGATCGATATGGCTATTTTGCGTGCTTTAAAGAACAAGAAAAAGTTCAACGAAAGAAGTTTTTTCTCATAAAACAGCATTCGCGACAAAAACACACCATATAATAGAGAGAGAAAGGATTGTATCTAATACACTCCTTTTTATTTTTTGTGGTGATCGTTATGACATTAGAAAATAGCTTTCAAGCAAAACTCATTAAACAATTAAAAGCTGATTATCCAGGAAGCATAATTACAAAATTAGATGCAAATCACATACAAGGAATTCCGGATCTTTTAATTCTGTACGAAAATAAATGGGCCGTGCTTGAATGTAAGAGATCGGCGAATGCTAGTCATCAGCCGAATCAGGATTATTACATTAACAAGATGAATAACATGTCTTTTGCAGCTGTTATTTATCCTGAGAACAAGGAGGAAGTTTTAAATGATCTTCAATCCGCATTACGACCTAGTGGGACTTCATGCATTTCTAGGAGCAAGTAAGTACCATTGGATTAACTATGATGAGGATAAATTAAAGCTAACTTACATGCGCCATTTGGCCGTCGAAAAAGGAACTAAATTACATGATTTTGCTAAAACATGTATTGAGTTGAAACAGAAACTTCCCAAATCCAAGAAAACATTAAACATGTATGTCAATGATGCTATTGGATTTCGGATGATACCAGAACAAGTTCTGTATTATTCAAACAATTGTTTCGGAACAGCAGACTCGATTCTTTTTGACGACAGAACAAATTTTCTAAGAATTCACGATTTAAAAACTGGAGAAACTCCAGCCCACATGGAGCAGCTGATGATTTATGCTGCTCTTTTTTGTTTGGAATATGCCAAAAAGCCAACCGATCTTTCTGGCATAGAATTACGTATTTATCAGAATGATCAAATTATTGTTCATAATCCGGAACCTGAAGAAATTCAGGAAATTATGAACAAGATAGTTATTTTCAGTAATGAAATTGATCGCATTAGGACAGGAGCGTATTATGAATGATTTTGAAGACATCCTTTTTCATGAAGGTGTAAGCATTGATGATGGCGCGCCTGTCGGATCTGGGCGATATCCAAAAGGAAGTGGAGAAAATCCTTATCAGCATGACGACGGATCTTTTGTCGGTGCTGTTACAAAATTAAGAAGACAGGGTCTTACTGATACACAGATCGCTAAAGCGATGGAGATGAACACTTCCGAATTTAGAAATAAACTTTCTATTGAACGAAATGCCAAAATAGCAGAAAACACCGCTAGAGCATTAAAGCTTCGTGATAAAGGCTATGGCTATACTGAAATAGGAAGACAGATGGGAGTTAGCGAATCTACAGTCAGATCGTGGCTTGTTCCAACTATGAACGAAAGAGCCATGAAAACGACAAATGTCGCAAACGCACTAAAAGAAGCTGTTGCCAAGAAAAAATATGTAGACGTTGGTGCTGGAACAGAGAATTACATGGGTATTTCTAGACAGCGTTTAAAAACAGCCCTTGCACAACTTAAAGATGAGGGATATCAAACAGGCGAAGTTTGGATTGAGCAGCTAGGAACAGGAAAGAAAACTGACATTTTAGTTTTTTATGGTCCAGGAACGACATATCAGGATGTGCAAAATCACAAATATGACATTAAATTAGTTACCGATTATACAGAAGATTTTGGCAGAACAATGCAAGACATTGAAAGGCCAAGAAGCATCGATAGCAAAAGAATTAAAGTCGTATATAACGAAGAGGGCGGATCCGACAAAGATGGAGTTATTGAAATCAGAAGAGGCGTAGAAGATTTAAATATGGGCAATATGTCATACGGTCAGGTTCGTATAGCCGTTGACGATTCTTATTATTTAAAAGGAATGGCAATTTATGCTGATGACAAAGATCTTCCAAAAGGCGTTGATGTCATTTTTAACACTAGCAAACATGTTGGAACGCCAATTAAAGGAGAAGGCGATAAATCGGTTCTTAAACAGTTAAAAAAAGACAAAAGAACAGGCGAAATCGACTGGGACAATCCTTTTGGTGCAACCATAAAAAATGAGGAGCAGCTTCGTATTTTTCAGAAACACTATATCGACAAAAACGGAAATAAGCAGCTTTCTGCAATCAATATTGTTAACGAAGAAGGAACTTGGGAAAAATGGGATAAGAAATTATCATCACAGTTTCTTTCCAAGCAATCTCCAGAATTAGCAAAGAAGCAATTAGATTTAGCATATAAACAGAAATTTGCAGAATATGAGACTTATGCAAATTTGACAAATCCAACAGTTAAGAAGTATTTTCTTGATCGATTTGCTGATTCTTGCGATTCTGATGCTGTATTTCTTAAAG
The DNA here is from genome assembly GCA_017476405.1 of Alphaproteobacteria bacterium. GTDB lineage: Bacteria > Pseudomonadota > Alphaproteobacteria > UBA3830 > UBA3830 > BNWE01. The sequence goes on from JAFUZX010000147.1 coordinate 7,831, forward strand.
CTGCGGCATTACCAAGACAGTCTAATAAGGTTATTCTTCCGGTTCCTTCATTAAAGGACAACGAAGTATATGCTCCAACATATAAAAATGGAGAACAAGTAATTCTTGTTCGTCATCCTCATGCTGGAACTTTTGAAATTCCGTTATTAACTGTTAATAACAATAACAAAAATGGAAAAAGTGTTATTGGCAATCATCCAGATGCGATCGGCATTAATCCGAAGGTTGCAGCAAAACTTTCTGGAGCTGATTTTGATGGCGATTCTGTTGTTGTAATTCCTACAAAAGGCCAAAAATTAAAAGTTAGTCCAAGTTTAAAGGCGTTAGATGGATTTGATCCGAGAGAAGCATATCCTGCTTATCCTGGAATGCCAAAAATGAAGTCTAAAACAAAGCAAAACGAAATGGGTAAGATTTCAAATCTTATTACGGATATGACTCTTAAAGGCGCTGACGAAGATGAAATTGCAAGAGCAGTAAAGCATTCGATGGTTGTAATCGATGCTGAAAAGCACAATCTTAATTACCGGCTTTCCTATAAAGAAAATAGAATAGATGAACTTAAGAAAAAGTATCAAGGCGGTGGCGGTGTTTCAACTCTTATTTCAAGAGCTAAGTCACAATATGATGTGCCAGAAAGAGAAAATAGAGTAGATGTCGATCCTGAGACAGGAAAGAAAATTTATCATATTAAGCCGAATAACACGTATGACATCATTAAGACATACAAAAGAACTGGTGAAACTAAAGTTATTACCAAGCAGCGTATGGAAAAGTCTACAAAAATGGCCGAGACAGACGATGCATTTACATTGTCATCCGGAACACGTATGGAAGCTGTATATGCAACGTATGCAAATAATATGAAAGCTCTTGCAAACAGGGCGCGTAAAGAATCTTACTGGACAAAGGAAAATAAGAAATTGTCTTCTGCTTCAGAAATATATAAACCAGAAGTTCAATCGTTATTGGCAAAATTAAATACCGCTATGAAAAATAGACCGCTGGAAAGACAAGCCTTGCTGGTTGGAAATCAGACAGTCGATATGAAAATAAGATCTGATCCATCAATAAAAGATGACAAGGATCATTTAAAGCGATTGAAAAATCAGGCATTAAGTGGAGCAAGATTCAGAGTAGGCGCAAATAAAAAGAATACCCAGGTTTTAATTACAGAAAAAGAGTGGGAAGCTATACAAGCCGGAGCCGTATCTCCGACCATGCTGAAAAAAATATTAAACAATACAGATATGGATCAAGTTAGAAAATATGCGACACCCCGTGCAAATTATGGACTACCGTCGTCAACAATTGCCCTTGCTAAATCAATGAGTAACAACGGTTATACAACTGCTGAAATCGCAGACAGTTTGGGTATTTCTGCAACATCTGTTAACAGAGCGATTAACGATTTGTAATTTGTAATTCATTTTTAACCCATCCCATATTTCTATTTTTTAGCACCCCCGTTTCTTATTTTTTGGCATCCAGCATTTTTAAAAGCCATCGCTTTCTCTGTCTTTCATTTTTTCTAGGTGTTTTTTCTTGCTTTTTCAATTTTGCATTTTTCTCATTTTTAAGAACCGTTTTTATAGGCCACTTTTTCATTTTTTCTTATTTTTCTATTGCAAAAAAGCCATTTTTAGAAAGGGGTATGCATAATTCATTTTTATGTAACCCCTTTCATTTTTAATTGTGCTTTTAAGGCATTTATACGCGCTCTCATTTTTTAGTCTTCCATATTTTCTCCATTTTTAACGCTCTATATAAACGGCTTTCCATTTTTTTCTAAAAGATCTATTACCAAGTCATAGATTGCCTAGTAAAGGAGATTCGCATTTTTATGAAGACTAAAGCGACTATGTTGACAACAGTCGACAATCCTTTTGATCCATTCACAGAATGGGACGATTGGCGGCGTTTTGATGAAGATCATGGTTACTACACTTGTGAGTATTTGGGTAGGGTATGCGATTTTTCTTATGAGCTTAGCGAAGCCGATCAAGAAGTCGCTGTTCTTACAGCAATTGCTGACATTGTTAGATTTGAACCAGAAACTTAC
>JAFUZX010000148.1 GCA_017476405.1 Alphaproteobacteria bacterium
TTCGAGGTATTGAAAGCGAAGGCATGATGTGTTCCAGAGATGAATTAGCGCTTTCTTCTGATGGTTCTCACGGAATTATTGAAATCGCTCCATCTATAGATTTATCTGCTTCAATTGGCAATGTTTTAGGATACGATGGTGGCGTTTTTGATGTATCTATTACTCCTAACCGAGGAGATTGCTTTTCAGTAAAAGGAATCGCCCGTGATCTAGCCGCCGCCGGTGCTGGAAATTTTATCGAACCTAAACAAGTTACTTGTAAAAGTTCTTTCGAGTTTCCTATTAATATTTACAAAGATTTTGGAATAGATAAATATGCGCCATATATTGCTTTACGAGTGATCCGTGGCATAAAAAACGCTCCAAGCCCAATGTGGTTACAAGAACGTATTAAAGCTGCCGGTATGAATACAATATCAACAGTTGTGGATCTATCTAATTTATGGCTCATAGATCAAGGGCGCCCATTACACATATATGATTTAAAAAAAATAGATGGAGATCTTAATTTTAGATTTGCGAAAAACAAAGAAATTTTTGTAGATATCAAAGGAAACAGAAGAATTCTCCAAGGAGATATGCTTGTTGCAGCTGACCGTGAAAATGTATTATGTCTAATGGGTATAATGGGCAGTGAAAAAGCATCATGCGATGAAAATACAACTGATATCTTGATAGAATCAGCTTATTTCGATCCTATTTCAATATCGAAATCAGGCGGATTCCTTAATATAACCAGCGACTCACGAACCAGATTCGAAAGAGGTATTGATCGGGATTCTTGTATATCTGGACTGGAAAGTATAAGTCAGATGATAATTGATACATGCGGAGGAAAAGCCAGTACTATAAACGTTATAGGTGAACCAATAGAAAATAATAAAAAAATAGTTCTGACAAAAGAAAAACTGCATAGTGTTATTGGTTATGATATAGATTGGTTGTTAGCAAAAAATATATTGCAAAAACTGGGGCTCAAGTTAATTGATTCATCAGACAAAAATATGACATTTATACCACCGAGTTGGAGACATGATCTTAATATTGCGGATGACTTAATCGAGGAAATTTTGCGTATAGCCGGTTATGATAACGTCCCAGAAAAGAAATTCGATCCTATAGTAAAAGGGAAAGACAGACGATTAAACTCATTATACGATATAATTGCGGTAAAAAAACTACTGGCATCCAAAGGACTTTCGGAAGTAATTTCATATTCTTTTATAAAAGCGGAACACGCTGAAGTTTTTGGAGAAAACAAAAAACTTCTGTTATTAATGAATCCTATAACGGAGGAAATGAGCGTTATGCGTCCTTCTCTATTACCCGGATTAATTTCATCAGCTGTAAGAACACTGAATTATGGTTCATCCCATACTGAACTTATGGAAACAGGAAACGTTTTCTGTAATGAATGTGAACAAAGTTTTAATATAGCTGGACTACGAACGGGAGCTATACATGAGCGATCATGGCTAGAAAAAAGCAGGAAAGCTGATGTTTTTGACGCAAAAGCTGATATGTTAACAGTTTTGGAATATTACGGAATAAAAGAAAAAGATATAAATATAAAAAAAGAAATCCCCTCATATTTCCATCCATCAAGAAGCGGAGCAGTGTTTGTCGGTAAGAAATTAGTCGGATATTTTGGTGAAATACACCCGAAAATAAATAAATTTTTCTCAATTAATGAAAGAATCGTTTGCTTTGAGATTTTTATTTCAAATATCACTATTACACAGAAAAAAATTGTTTTTAACAGTAAAATATTTCCAAAAATCGAACGAGATTATGCATTTATATTCGAATCAAAAGCTTCTGTAGGAAATATAGTCAGTGAAATATATAAAATTGACCCACGAATTATTAAAGCTGCTATCTTTGATTGTTTTGAAATTTCTCATACAAAGAAATCCGTTGGTTTTAATGTTATTTTCGGCGCTGATGACAGGACATTAACAGAAGAAGAAGCAAATGAAGTATCAAAAAAGATTGTACAATACATAGAAAAGTTAGGTGGAGAGTTACGAACAAAATGAATTTAGAAAAGATCCGAAATTTTGCGATTATCGCACATATAGATCATGGAAAATCCACACTCGCTGACAGACTCATACAACTTTGTGGCGCTATTGATAATAGAGAATTTCGTGATCAACTTCTTGATTCTATGGACATTGAACGAGAACGTGGAATTACAATAAAAGCACAAACTGTACGTCTTAATTATAAAGCTCAAGATGGAAATACTTACCAGCTGAACCTCATGGATACTCCAGGACACGTGGACTTTTCTTATGAAGTCAGTCGCTCTCTTGCTGCATGTGAGGGATCAATATTGGTAGTTGATGCAACTCAAGGAGTTGAAGCTCAAACACTAGCAAATGTTTATCAAGCTATAGATCATGATCACACAATTATAGTTGTTCTGAATAAAATAGATCTCCCCGCTGCTGATATTGATCGTGTAAGTGAACAAATTGAAGACGTAATTGGTCTAGATTGTACTGACGCAATACAAATTTCAGCAAAAACCGGTATAGGAGTAAATGAAGTACTGGAAGCATTAGTGCATAGATTACCAGCTCCGACAGGCAATAATAATGCTCCACTAAAAGCTTTGCTTGTAGATAGTTGGTATGATCCATATATGGGAGTTGTTACTCTTGTACGTGTAAAAGATGGAGTTATAAAACCAGGCATGAAAGTAAAACTTATGGCAGATGGAATGGTTTATCACGTAGAAACAGTCGGAATTTTTACACCAAAGCCAAAAGACGATCCTGACCTTAGCACTGGCGAAATAGGTTATATAATAGCAGGACTAAAAAGCGTAGGTGACGCCAGAGTTGGAGATACAATCACACAGGAAAATCATCCGGCAAGTGAACCTTTACCAGGATTTAAACCATGTGTAAATGTAGTTTTCTGCAGTATCTTCCCTGTAGATACAGTTGATTATACAAAACTAAAAGACAGTTTAATAAAATTGCGATTAAACGATGCCAGTTTTTCATTTGAACCTGAGACATCACAAGCTCTTGGATTCGGTTTTCGTTGCGGTTTTTTAGGAATGCTACATCTGGAAGTTATAGAAGAACGTCTCGAACGTGAATATAATTTGGATTTAGTAACAACGGCTCCAAGCGTAGTTTATAAAATCCACATGACTGATGGAAATGTAGTGGATATGCATAATCCCGCTGATATGCCTGATCCGACAAAAATTGATTTCATCGAAGAACCGTGGATTATAGCAAAAATTATCGTTCCGGATGAGTATTTGGGAAATGTTTTGGCATTATGTGAAGAGAAACGAGGTATTCAACAAGATCTGACATATGTTGGAACTCGAGTACTTGTCGAATATAAACTTCCACTTAATGAAGTTGTATATGATTTTTATGATCGTCTAAAATCCATAAGTAAAGGATACGCAAGTTTTGATTATCAACTCGCTGGATATGAACAAGAAGACTTGGTAAAAATGACAATTTTAGTCAATGGAGAGCAAGTAGACGCATTATCAATGATTGTTCATCGCAAAAATGCCGAATATCGTGGACGGCAATTATGTGAACGATTAAAAGATCTGATTCCGAGACATATGTTTAAAATTCCTATTCAGGCTGCAGTCGGAGGAAAAATTATCGCACGTGAAACTATCGCCGCATTCAGAAAAGACGTTACTGCTAAATGTTACGGTGGAGATATATCAAGAAAACGTAAACTTCTTGAAAAACAAAAAGAAGGAAAAAAGAAAATGCGAGAAATCGGAAATGTGAAAATTCCGCATGGAACTTTCTTAGCAGCTCTAAAAATGCGAGAAGAATAGAAATTATAATAAGGTTCATATAAAAAAACGGGAATGATAAAGAAGGAAGCAGTTCTTCAGCTACCGACTACAAAATAATAATCAA
>JAFUZX010000149.1 GCA_017476405.1 Alphaproteobacteria bacterium
AACCTCATTGCCCTCATTTTTGCTTTTGGCGACTATATCAGCGGCATTTTTGATTCTGTCTAGAGTCGCAACAGAAGTTCCGCCGAATTTTTGCACAAAACGCCGCATCATTTTTCCTCCGATACTATATGATACGTTAAGTAATAACTATACATTCTGTATCAGCTCTTGTGATATAGGTAATTTCATCAAAGAAATTAATTCTCGCAACTCTTGCCTTGCCGCAACATGAGACAGATTCATAGAAGTATCACTATTTTTCAGATCTAACAAAGTTGTACCACTCAAAAACAATTCTTTGAAAATAACACGTTCGCAAAAACCGTTTCCTAATCGGAAGCTAAGTCTTTTCGCAAGAGCTTCTAAAACGGTATTCACATCTCCTCTGTTTTTTGTATAAAGTGTTGATAACCTATTTTTCACAACAATCCAATCCAGAGGCTTTTCTCCACGCTTTGCTCGCTCTTTACGCTGATCCCAAACCATTTCAGCATACACACTGGGACGTAGGTTTTTTAAATCTCCGTTAGATATTTTTACTATAACATCCAAATCGACGAAACTATCGTTTATAGGAGTTACCAAAGTATTAGCATAAGAATGCGCTAAACGTGATAAAAACGTATTATTTCCCGGCGTATCTATTACAATAAAATTACAACTTGATAATTCCCGCATAGCATTTTCAAAAGATTTCCGATCCTCTTTTTCATTTTCGATTCTATTCTGCGTATCGCTAATAAAAATCGGAATATGCTTAGGCATTTTAAGCGAAGGATCTCCGCTTGCGGAACGTTTTCTATTGTCGAAATAATGCGTAAAAGTCCCCTGACGCGCATCAATATCTATTGTACCGACGTTACATCCCAAATTCAGCAGATATACAGCTATATGCATAGCGATTGTAGACTTTCCCGTACCGCCTTTTTCATTTCCAAATACAATTATATAAGGTTTCATATTTTTATTCCTAATTACTCATATTCGCCTCTTGTGAGGAACTTTTTTTGTATATGATCATAGCAGCCATTATGACACCAATTGTAAGCACAGTCATCAAAATTGTTGCTAATGCATTTATTTCAGGGGATATTCCAAATCTCAGGCTTGAAAAAACGATCATCGGAAGAGTTGTTGCTCCAGGTCCCGCAACGAAGCTGGCAATAACGACATCATCGATAGATAACGCAAACGAAAGCAACCATCCGAGAACAATACTCGGAAAAATAATCGGCAAAGTTATCACAAAAAAAACTTTTAAAGGAGACGCACCTAGATCAAGCGCTGCTTCTTCTATCGATCGATCAAAATCCTGCAAGCGAGCTTGAACAATCATTGTTACATAAGAAAGAGTCAAAGTGATATGCGCTATTATAACTGTTGTAGTACCACGTCCATCAGGCCATCAGAAAATTTCCTCCATACCTACGAATAACATAAGAATTGATAAACCGAGTACAACTTCAGGCATGACCAAAGGAGCGGTAACCGCACCGACAAAGAACGATTTTCCACTGAAACTTCCAAAACGAGTAATTACAATAGCGGCAATAGTTCCTATTATAGTAGATACTGTGGCAGAAATTGTCGCAACTTTCAAACTGGTAAATGTAGCCCTGAGAATTATAGGATCTGAAAACAAAGCTTTATACCATTTCAACGAAAAACCAGCCCATACACTAACTAATCTTGAAGCGTTAAAAGAGTAAATAACTATACAAATCAGCGGAAAATATAAAAACATATATCCGAAAAATAATATTATATTTGTCCACCTGAATTTCATCTTACATCCCTTAATAATCTTACATCTTTACGATATTGCGTAAAAACAATCGGGAATACAACAAATATCAGCAAAATAATAGACAAAGCAGCAGCTGTCGGCCAAGAAAGATTGGCGAAAAATTCATTCCAAACCAAACGTCCGATTGTTAAAGTCTGCGCTCCTCCTAATAATTCCGGAATAACAAACTCCCCTATTGCTGGAACGAAGACAAGTGCGGATCCGGCATATATCCCGGGAGCTGCAAGAGGAACAATAATAGAGAAGAATGCTGTAATAGGAGAACTTCCCAAATCATATGCTGCTTCTATTAGAGTATAATCGATTTTTTCAATCGCACCATACAGCGGAAAAATCATAAACGGAAGATACGCATAAATAATACCGACACAAGCGGCATATGAATTGTTCATCAGCTGTAAAGGAACGTCAATAAATCCGAATTTCATTAACACGCTATTTATAAAACCACTCGGACTCAAAAGCATAAGCCACGCATAGACACGTATCAAGAAAGATGTCCAGAACGGCAACACAATCAACATCAAAAGGATTGTGCGAACTTTCCGAGATGATCGAGCAATAGCCAGTGCCATAGGAAAACCTATAAGCAGACAACATATTGTAGAAGCTCCGGCAATTAATACAGAGGTTGCAAATCCACGAATATACATTTCATTACTGATCAATGACAAATAATTGCCTAAATTGAGGCGAATTTGCAAAATATTTCCGGAAATCCAATCAATTAAACTTGTATAAGGCGGAGATGCTATAGCACTATCCGAAAGGCTTATTTTCAATAATATTATACACGGACAGAGGAAAAATATAAAAATCCAAGCAGACGGAACAAATATAACAAAATTTCGTCCTGTGATTTTTTTCATTAAATCACTTAAATAAGAAATTATTAACTCTTCTATCCTATACATTCCGAAACACGTGCTATATCTTATAATTATTGCAGTTACTAAATATTGCGTAGAAACAAACTATCAAGTTTTTTCTGCGTTTTCAATGGATTTATATACATATGATTAAAATTCAGTCGAATGATTTTAATATCTCACAAATAGCGAATTC
>JAFUZX010000150.1 GCA_017476405.1 Alphaproteobacteria bacterium
TAAATAAAAAACGCTCATTTTATAAAAAACAGATATTATAAGCTGTATTGGAATATCGTTTGAAATGCCTTATACTTAGAGTCTGTTCAGTTTTTGAGGGTTAACTGTGAATAATAATGATGAATCTTTAGCAATCTTTGAAGAAATAAATGAAGAGCTAAAAAAGGATAAGATATATGAGTTCTTTCGCGATAATATGAAGATTATAACTAGTATTTTAGGGGCTGTACTTATAGGAATAATTATTTATTCCAATTGGTATAATCATCAACTCAGGAAGAGAGAGGATATAACAAATGCTTTATTAACTGTTGTACAGAATCCTTCATCTAAAAATATCTTGCTGCTTGAAAAACTTCAGGAATCCGCTCCGGCTGAGCTTCGTCCTATACTAATGATTATGAAGTCAGGAAAGCAACTTATGCTTGGTAATGGTGAGACTAATGAAAATCTGAAGATGCTTTTGAATCTTTGTAATAAGAGAGGAGTAGATATTATTTGGAAAGATCTTGCAATGTTAATATATACCTCTTACGCAAGCGATAAGTCTTATGATGAGTTGATAAAAATGCTTGAACCTCTTACACAGAAAAAACGTCCTTTTAGGTTTTCAGCGATGGAAATGATTGCGATGATTCAATCTGAGAGTGGTAGAAATAAAGAAGCGGTTGAATATCTTGAAAAAATTGTAAAAGACAAAGAAGCTCCAAAAAGCATGCAAGAGCGTTTAAGTATTTTGCTTCAGTATATGAAGAATGAAATAAAACAAGAAAAAGTTGATAATATTTAGGAGAAAAAATATGTTTTTACAAAAAGATAGATGCGTTTTATTGCCGGTTATCGTTATTTCTCTTCTGTTACAAGGATGTTCAGATAAAGAGCCTCTCAAAGGAATTCGTGAAAATGTTTTATCACTTGATAATGTGGGGGAATTTAATGAACATATAGATGAGCAGCCAGTTATTCTTGATGCCGCAATATTAAATCATTCTTATCCTCAGGCGTATATGAATGCTTACCATTGCTATTATCCATTAAATTTTTCTATGAATTCTATGCGGAATTTATGGACTGTCGGACTGGATTTCGAAGCGACGAAATCAATAAAAATAACAGCATCGCCGATAGTTTCCGATGGAAAAATATTTTGCGCAGATGCCGGCGGTATTGTATATGCGTTTGACGCAAAAACAGGTTCGCAATTATGGAGAACAAGCGTAACAATTGAAGGAAAAGATGGTCAAAGTGGAATGGCTATGGCTTATGCTGGAGGACATTTAATAGTAACATCGTGCTTTTATGAAGCAGTTTATTTAAATCCGAAAAATGGGACAGTCCAATGGCGTATAAAACTTCCGGCCTCAAGTAAAGGTGATGCGATTACTATATCGGATGATCGTGTATTTTTTATGTGTAGTAATTCAAGTTTAAAAGTCGTTGATATAAATAGCGGAAAATTACTTTGGTCACATTCTGGTATTATTTCAGAATCAGCATATTTAGGAAGCGCTGCTGTTGCGGTAGATGGGGATATTGTTTATCTAGCATATCCTTCAGGAGAGATTTTTGCGTTACTTGTTGAAACAGGATCGGTTATTTGGGAATCCGTATTTCCAAAATTCTCTGTAAGTAATGCTTCTAGAGCTTTTGTACATCCGAAAGCATCTCCTGTCGTAAAAGATGGAATCGTGTATTTTGTAGCATCGAATGAGCAGACTATCGCATTTGATGCAAAAACAGGAAATCGATTGTGGATTAAAGATTACGGTGGTGTCCGAACGCCAATAGTCAGTGGAAATAGTATTTTTGTGCTTAATTCAGGAGCGGAATTAGTTTGTTTGAATCGTTTTAACGGTAATATCCGCTGGAAAAGCATATTGAGTTCAGATAAAAGAAATAATGATTACGGTTTGATTTTAATTAAAGATCATATTTTAGCTGTATCATCTGAAGGTGAGATATTATTTGTTTCAGTGAAAAATGGAAAAGTAATTAAAAGAGAAAATACAACTGAATCAGTTTCTGTTAATCCGATAATTGCTGATTCTACGCTGTATATTTTAAGTAACGATGGTAATCTTTCGGCTTATAAATAATGAAAATATCAATTATAGGGCGTCCGAACGTAGGTAAGTCTACTTTATTTAACAGACTTGTGGGAAGTAAGCTTGCAATAGTAGGTAATGAGTCTGGAGTGACTAGGGATAGAAAATATGCGGACGCTGATTTATTTGGATTGAAAGTGAAGATTTTGGATACTCCGGGTATCGATCCTTTCTCTAAAACGGCATTATCAATCGGAATGAATGAACAATCATTTTCAGCTATGAAAGAATCTGATTTGGTTTTATTTGTTATCGATGCGGTTGAAGGTGTTACAGAATATGACAAAGCAATTTCTAACTGGATTCGTTCGGTTTTTAAAAAAATAGGAATACGTTCTGTTATTCTTGTGAAAAATAAGTGTGAAAACGAAGTTCCTTATGAAAATTTTAGAACTCTTGGTTTTGGAGAAGGTTTAGCTATTTCAGCTGAACATAATCTTGGGTTTGATGATTTGTATTCGGTTATTCATGAACATTATAATACACAAAATTTGTCCGAAAACTTAGCAAATGAAAAATCATCTGTTCAAGATATAATAAAAATTGCAATTGTAGGACGTCCGAATGTTGGAAAATCTACAATGATAAATGCAATTATTGGTGAGAATCGTTTGTTAACTGGAGAAGAAGCTGGGATTACTCGAGATGCAATTAGTATTGAATATCAATTTAAAAATCGAAAATTTGCAATAATAGATACAGCAGGTCAGCGAAAACGTTCAAAAGTCGATGAGAAGATTGAATCTACAGCAGTGCTTGATGCTTGGCGGTATATAAAGCAGGCGAATGTAGTTGTAGTTGTAATGGACATATGTAATCCTTTGGAAAAACAAGATGTTACAATAGCACGAAAGGCATTTGATGAGGGAAAAATTATAATATTTGCGCTGAATAAAAGTGACACAGTCAGTAATCCTGAGAAAATTTTGAAAGAAATAGAAAAAAGAGCTATAAAAGAATTTGCGCAGCTTCCCGGTATAAAATGTTTATTAGTTTCCGCAAAAGAGAAAAAAGGGTTAGCTCGTATATTTAATGTTGCTATAAAGTTAGTTGAAAATTGGTCTACAAGAATCTCTACGTCTCAGTTAAATAAATGGTTTTCTGAAGTTATAGCGCATAATCCTCCGCCTTTGGTTAATGGTATGCCAATAAAATTAAAATATATATCACAAACTAATATAAAACCTCCGACATTTGTTGTGTTTGCGAATCGAGCGGAACATCTACCATTGAGTTATGAACGATATTTACTTAACCAATTGAGAATATCATTTGAATTATCAGGGATTCCATTAAGAATATTTGTCAGGCAAAGAGAGAATCCGTTAGTGAAATAATTTTTTGAAGCTTTCTAATGTACGAATAGCTCTTCTGGAACAACATCAGAAAGTTCTAA
>JAFUZX010000151.1 GCA_017476405.1 Alphaproteobacteria bacterium
ATGACCAAATCCGGCATACTGCTTCTCATTGAAACGAAGGGCGACGATCGAGATAATTCCGATTCTAAAAGAAAATTAGAACTTGGAAAATTATGGGAATCTAAAGCTGGTTCCGACAAATTTAGCTATTTTATGGTTTTCGATAAAAAGCCGATGGACGGTGCTTTATCTTTCCACGACTTCATTTCTCGTATTAAATCTTTATGAAAAGGAAAATGTATATGGTAAATTATGAAATTAAACCGACTTTTGATAATCTAAAAAATTCTATTTTACAAGATATGGTTGGAAGAAATGAGACCATTGCACATTTTATTGAATTTTTAGATGCAATTAACCAAAACACTGCTATAGCATTGGATGACACATGGGGAAATGGCAAAACTTTTTTTGTAAAACAAACTCAACTTGTAATACAAAGCCACAATTCATCAGAGAATGAACTATCTGATATTAAGCAATGTATGATGAAATATTTTCATAACTATATCCCCAAAAAATATATTCCAATTTATTATGATGCTTGGAGTAATGACAATGATACTGATCCAATTTTATCCATTATTTTTAATATGCTTAAAGACATAGATGTTTTGACAGAATATGAAACTGTTGATAAAAGTTGGTGGGATAGAATTACATATAGTTTAGAATTAATTTCAACAGCATTTGGCGGTCCACGTATTAAAAATCTTTTAGATTCAATCAAAGGCAAAAATCTTTTAGAAGAAATAAAGAAAAGTAAAGAAGTCGATCAAATTTTAAATGATTTATTTGACGTTATTTTGGAAAAATATCCTGACACACGAATCGTATTTTTCATTGACGAACTTGATCGTTGTTGCCCAAATTTTGCAGTTCGTTTATTGGAAAGAATAAAACATTACTTTTTGCATGATAAAGTTATTTTTGTAATATCAGTCAATTCTTCAGAATTACAACATACAATAAAACGTCATTATGGCAACGATTTTAATGCTAATAAATATTTACAGCGTTTCTTCGACTTTACTATTCCTCTTCCAGTAGTTAATATGCAAAAATTTTACGAAATGATTCAATTTAACGATGACAATGTAAGATATGAAATCGCAGATTTAATGATGAATTACTATAATTTCAGCTTAAGAGATAGAACTCGTTACTTACAATATTTAAAATCATCTATTCCTAAAATGAGTAACAATGATTTTAATCGAATCAAGTTTTACAAGGAAATTCTCGCTCCATTCTTAATAGGTTTAAAAATTCATGATCCTAAAAAATATGTTGAATTCATTCAAGGAGAAAATCTATCATATTTTTTAGATTTAATACAATCTACCAATCATCCTGATTCTTACTGTTTTATATTGTTAAATGATAATGAAACTTTTGAAGAAAATAATCCACACCATAAAACATTTATTCCTTTAAATGAAAGATTTAAATTTGTTTACAAATGTTTATTTGGCAATAGCATAAACAATAAATCCTCTCAATTAATGGATGTAGCCAAGCTAGAAAATATATCTTCTAAAGATAAAAAATTCATTATGGAAATGATGAGCTTTATGCAAGCGAAAGAAAATTTATAATTAGGTGCGATAAATTAGCTCATGAGAGGAGAAATTTTTATGAACGAACTTGACTCTACTTGCGGTATCTCTGATGATGAACTCACAAAACGCTTTAAAGAAGC
>JAFUZX010000152.1 GCA_017476405.1 Alphaproteobacteria bacterium
AAGAAATGTTGATTTTGCGTTTCGTATGTTTTGAATAGAAAAAAGGAGATAATTCGTGGCTCGTATAGCTGGTGTTAACTTACCTGATAAAAAACGTGTTGAGTTTGCGTTGAGATATATTTATGGAATTGGTGCGACTCGTGCCTCGTTGATTTGTAAAGAATTAGGTATTCCTGCGGAAAAAAGAGTTTTTGAGCTTACAGATGATGATGTGCTGAAAATTCGTGAGGTAATTGATCGTGATTATCAAGTTGAGGGAGATCTCAGAAGAGTTGTTACGATGAATATTAAACGTCTTATGGATCTTGGTTGTTATCGCGGATTAAGACATCGTAAAGGTTTGCCTGTGAACGGTCAGAGAACTCATACAAATGCTCGTACCAGAAAAGTTAGGGCTGTGTCTATTCCTGGGAAGAAAAAAGTAACAAAGTAAAAAGATTATATAATTAAGAGTAAAGCGTTATGGCATATAAAAATGCGCAGAAACTGAAGAAGAAAGACAGAAAGAACGTTGTTAATGGTATTGCGCATATCAACGCCACGTTCAATAATACCATAGTTACATTTTCGGATGTCCATGGAAATACCATTTCTTGGAGTTCTGCGGGAAGTTTGGGCTTTAAAGGATCTCGTAAATCTACTCCTTATGCGGCTCAGATGGCTGCTGATAAGGCTGCGTCGAAGGCTATTGAGCACGGTATGAAAAATATTGATGTGGAAATCCTTGGGCCTGGTTCTGGAAGAGAATCCGCTCTGAGAACTTTTCAGGCGCTTGGGTTAATAGTTGGCGCAATAAGAGATGTTACGCCTATTCCGCATAATGGTTGTAGGCCGCCTAAGCGTAGACGCGTTTAATTATTTTTGAGTTTGTTTGATTTTTTCAAACGTAAGCTGGTTTATTATATAGAAAAAGATTGAGAGGTTCGAGATGATTCAGAAACAGTGGCAGGATCTTATAAAACCTTACAGATTGCGTCTTGAAGCATCTGGCTCTTCTGATGTGGAGCCAACTCATCGGATCGGGACGTTTGTTGCTGATCCTCTGGAAAGAGGGTTCGGTGTTACTTTGGGAAATGCTCTTCGTAGAGTGTTGTTGTCATCTCTAAAAGGAGCTGCTGTTACATCCATAAAAATAGATGGTGTATCCCATGAGTTTTCAACGGTTCCGGGAGTTTCAGAGGATGTTACGGATATTATCCTTAATATAAAAGCGATGCCTTTGAAATTAGCAGCGGATAGTCCTCGTAAAATGAAAATTTCCGTAAAAGGACCTTGTAAAGTTACTGCGGGAATGTTTGAGCTAGGATCTGAATTAACCGTTTTGAATCCAGATCATTATATTTGTACAGTGGGAGAGGGGGAAACTTTCTCTATGGAAGCTTCTGTGTCTGTAGGACGTGGATATGTTACCGGTCCTCATAACAGAGTTGAAAATGCGCCTGTTGGAACGTTATTTATTGATTCTATTTTTAATCCGGTAAAAAAGGTTACTTATAAAGTTGAAAATACACGTGTTGGTCAAGATACGGATTATGATAAACTGATCCTTATTGTTGAGACAGATGGATCGATCAATCCTGAAGATGCAATTGCTATGTCTGCGAAAATTCTGCAAGACCAATTACAGAAGTTTATAAATTTTGAGGATGAAATCGAGGAAGATTCCGCAACAACTGAGCAGCAATTACCATTTAATCCTAATTTGCTTAGAAAAGTTGAAGATTTGGAGCTCTCTGTTCGTTCTATGAATTGCTTGAAAGGTGACAATATTGTTTATATCGGGGATTTGGTGCAAAAATCTGAAAGCGAAATGCTTCGTACACCAAATTTCGGCCGTAAATCTTTAAATGAGATTAAAGAAGTCTTATCTCAGATGGGATTATCTTTGGATATGCAAGTTCCGGGATGGCCTCTCGAAAATATGGAAGATGCGGCAAAGCGCGCACATGAGAAATTTTAAGGGGAATTGATATGCGACACAGAATTAGCGGTAGAAAATTTAATAGAAATACTGCCCAACGAAAAGCAATGTTTAACAGCCTTGCGAAGGCTTTGCTGAAATATGAACAAATCGTTACAACTTTGCCAAAAGCTAAGGATTTGAGATCCTATGTCGAAAGAATGCTTACACTTGGTAAAAAAGGGACAATAGCCGGGCGTCGTCAGTTGTTTGCTAATCTTCGAGATAATGCTTTGGTTTCTAAGGTTTTCGGGGTTTTAGCGTCAAGATATTCCGCTAGAAATGGTGGGTATACTCGAGTTGTGAAATGTGGATTTCGTAGAGGAGATGCAGCTCCAATCGCTGTTATCGAGCTCGTTGATCGTGATCCATCGGCAAAAATAGAAACAAATAAGACAACAACTGATATAACTCAACAAAATGAAGCAAAAATAGAAGCGCAGGAAGCTCTTCCGACTGCTTAATAATTTTATTATGAGTATCAGTTTGATTTTTTATATATAAAAGGGTTGATCTTTTCAGCTCTTTTTTTGTATGTATATGTATAATATTTTTAATAGGGTATATTAGAATATTTTTTGTTGACAATTATTCTGTATTAACCTATTAATAGAGCTTATTTTTAAAATGGAGTTAAAAAAATGAAAAAAATATTTATAGGTTGTTGCTTAAGTATTTGTTTATTGTCTTCTAATTTATTAAATGCTTCAGAAAGTAGTAGTAGCTCTAGTCCATTATTTAGTTTTTTTCCTGAAATAACTAATGATGTTGTAAGTCCGGATATGAGAAAGATCGCTATGGATTTATCCAGAAGAACTTATTCGCTTAGACGTGATACATTAAGTAAGTTACTTCCTGAAAATGAGTTAAAAAAAATTCCTGAGGATGTAACTGATATAAGAATTGATGATCTGCGAATAAAGCATCTTTTAAAAGAAAATTTAATGTGCTGTGAGATTCCGCCTTTTGTAAATTATGAAGAGAAAGATATTTTGAAGGTTTTTGCTTTTCCACTTAAATATCCTTCTTCTTATATTATAAAGAATTCAAAAGAAGATATTCTTGTAGATAAGAAGAATTTTATTTCTTATTGGGGAGGTGAGCCTGAGAAAGATGGAGAAATGATAGACGGAGTTTTTATAGGCTATGAAAATTCAAGTAATGGAATTTTCTTGCCTGGATTAACAAAAGAAATTTATCCCTATGGATTAATTAATATGCTTCTTTTAAAAAAAATAGAAGCTCTTCAAGAATATGCAATTAATAACATAAATTCTTTTACTAACGAAGTAAGTAGGAAGTTTGCGAGTTTAATGTTTCATATAGAAAAGGATGAAAATGGTCAATATCAAAAGGAAATAAACGAACTATCTGATTTAGTTGATAATAGTGTTCTTTATAGAAAAGCTTATAAGGACGTTATGGATGAGATAAGAAAAAAATATGGCGTTATAAATATGAGTTTTGGAAAAATTTCGAAAGGTAACCAAAACAAAGAAGATAAATTTATTATCATTGATGATGATTCTACAGCAAAAAGGCATCCTTATTCGTTCTATCTTGAAAGAGACTTTGTAAAGAATCAAGGTGTTGGATCAATAGAGGTTATGTTTGCGAATAATTCTTTTATTGTATTTTTGCCTGATGAGATGTGTACAGAACAGATGGCGCAGTACGTTCTTTGGAATTTTCAAAGAACTATTATAAAAGAATGGGATTTTAATAAAGTGTATTGTTCGTTTAATCGTTCATTTCCTTATTCAAAAACAGTTAGTGATATTTTGAAATATAATATACATTCTAATTTTGAAGAGGTAAATTCTCTAATGAATTCATATACGAGCATAAATATGCTTAATCATAATAGCATTGAGCTTTTTTATTGTTATATGAGTAAAATAGTAAATTTCGCTGGATTAGAAATTACTGATCATTTTATAAGTAATTATGTTGATACCGTAAAAAAAGAAAAGAAAATGCAAGAAGAGCAGTTTGTGTCTAAAAAATTGCCTGAATGTAATCTTAAGAAAGAGAGGGAAGTTGAGAAGGAACAAACGCCGAATTCTCAAAGTTTAGATGGATTTTATTCTGATACTGAAAAGCAAATGAAAGCTTTTAGTAAGAATAAATTAAGAAAGAAAAAAACGCAAAATAGATTGGGGCAAAATGGCAAACACAAAAAAGAAGAGCCGAAAAATAATAAAAAGAAGAAAAAGCTTAATCATAAGAATATGGTATCTAATTTAAACAATCAAAAAACGACAAAAGAAGTTAAAGTTGAGGAGGAAACTCAAAATATTGCTGTAAATATACCGCAAAATGAGTCAGAAAAAAGCGTAGATATAAAAAGGAACGAAGAAATTAAGGTAAAAGAGTCACAAGTAAATAATAGTAAATCAGTTCCATCAAATAAAAAGCCTAATAATAACAAGAAGCGGAAAAATAAAGGAAAACAACAGGTTCTTTCTGATTTAAAAAATCAGGTGTCAGAAAATGTACATGAATTAAAAGAAAAAGTCGAGGTTGAGAGTCAAATTACAGATATTGCAGATATAAACCAAAAAGAACAGGAAGAAAACAGAGACAAGAAACAGGAAAGAATTCAAGAAAAAAATGAAAGTGTATCTTTATTAGAAAAAGAAAATCGTGAATCTATTGAAGTTACTATGGATGATCATAAGCAGGAATCAAATATTAATAAGAAGAAAGAGAAAGAAAATAATAAAGATCATACATCTTCTTCAGTTGCTGCTGATTTGCGTATATTCAATAATACGAAAAAAAATAATTCAAATTTAAAATCGCAGAAGGTTAAAAACGAAAATAATCGTTTTCTTTATATACCTAGAGGGGAAACGAATGAGCTTCAAATAAAAAAAGATAACGAAGTTGTAGCTGTTTCTAGCTTAAACGATTCTAAAAAGCAGGCACCATTACGAATACTCTCTCGTCCTAGATCAGATGAGCAGGCGAAAATCTCAAATACACAATCTCAGCAACAAAAACAGGTTCAACAAAAACAAAATCAACAGCAAATTTCGGAGATTGTTAAAAACGAAAATCTTTTATGTGATAACGTTGGTAAAGCGCAATCTAATGAAATTTTAGCTCCCGATTTTAACAAAAATCACAATCTTTATGAACGTATTAAACAAGAACGTGAAAGAGAAAGCAATTTAATAAATACTTTGAATAATCTTAATAATAAATTGGAAAGTGTAAGAAAAGAACAAAGTCAATTAAAGAAGATGTTAGAACAATTGTTGAATGATAAAGCTAATCGACAACAAAATTCAGCTGAAATCGGAAGGTCGAATGCTTTAAGATCAATTAGTAATACGCCTGATTACAATGCAGATGAAAAACATTTGAATACTATCTATAATCCAATAAATCCGTTAATGTCAGAATATGTATTGACTAATCGGGTGTCTCCACCGGTTAATGATCAATATTTTCCGTTTCAGAAATCGCCTAACATGAACAGTCTATCTCCATTAACTCCAAGTAGTAGTACACCAATTTTCCAAAAAAAGCCTACAACTACGATAAGAGCTGATGCTCCAGTGTTTATTCCGGCGAAAGAACAGAATAGGAGGGCGGTGTCTTCTTCTAATGTGTCCACTAATACAGTCGGAGCGCCTGTGCGGACTTCATCAATCCCGTATGTACTGCCGTTTTCTAATTTTGATAATTCATTATTATCAGCGAATAAGTCTCCTCTTGTTGGATCTGCGTCAAATATAAATGAAAATGTTTCAAAAAATAATTTAAGCTTGCCTCCGTTTTTACCTTTCTTAGAAAGACCGTTGTCAAGTTCCAATAAAAATAATGAATCGAAATTATCGAAAGTTTCATCAAGTCAATTGAAAGTCGAAGAAGAGTCAGATTCTGATTCAAAAAGCGAAGATGATGTTTCGGATGATTCGTCTTCTTTGAGCTCTTCATCAAGTTTATCTGATTATTCTATTAATAATGAATCACTCGGGACAAAATAGTAGTACGATGAATTTTAGAGGTATGTTATTTGGCATACCTCTATATTTTTTTATTTACAATTTGTTGAGCATGCTTTCTTTTTAGAAAAACCACCTCTTACGACAAGGCGCAGTTTTTTATTTATGCTTTTAGCTTCATTAGATCGCCAAGATTCAATTCCTTCTTTTTCATCATCTCCTGTAATTGTTACTTCACCTTGCTTTAAATAAAGGACATCATCTATTTTATACCCTTGGGATTCAACAAATACTTCGGCATTTTTGCGAGCGTTTTGCGATGCTTCTTTCATCATATCAAGTTTGATTTTTATAAAGTCAGTTAATTGATAGCTATGGTTACATTTAACAAAGATTCCTTCTGAATTTAATTGCATAATTTCAGATCGTATTTTATCTATTTTTTCAAGAAATTTAGTTTTTATAGTTATTGAATCATCTGCTTTGAAAACTCTCTTATATTCTGATTGTGTAACGCCTTTTTCTGTAATTTTTACTTCTTTCTCATAATCCCATGTATCACTTGAATTATCCGCTATTTCTTCATCTGTTATACCTATTTTTTTTAGGCAATCTAAGACCTTATTTTTATCTTTTATTCTCTTTTTGTATAAATCTTCTAGGTAAGAACCTTCATTGGAAATTGTTATTACTATTTTCCCTAAATCTGCTTTTACAATTTTTTCAGATAATCCTTTTACTTCAATCATTTTATT
>JAFUZX010000153.1 GCA_017476405.1 Alphaproteobacteria bacterium
ATCTCTTCCACGGATAATCCTGATATATCAGCAATATCATCAACGTCTATGCCTTTTCGCAACATCTTCTTCGCGACTTCAACAGCCTTTTCGTTTGCTCCTTCAGCTTTGCCTTTCTCAATGCCGATTTTTTCGCCTTCAATTTTTCCTTCTTCCTTGGACTGAGCCATTGCGGCAGCGTAATTTCGTATTGCAGACTCTCGTTCTTCAATCAACTTCCTTTTCTTCGGATCCGCTTTTGCTGCTTCAAATACTTCTTTGGCTTCTTTTAATTCCGGAATAAATTTATACAGCTCTTTACATTCCTCTGAATAAGGATTCTTGAAAAACTCTATCCAGAACGTTATTGGACTCTCTTTGGTAAACTTTTTCAATTTATCCAGCTCAAGAAACTGAATTTCCAGCAAATTCGTTATACGTTCGTGCGTCTTATCATCTGTAATATGGCATTTTCTCCAATATCTTTCATCTTTATGAAATAGCTTAAAATTCAATATGTTAATCGATATCGTACGACGTAATTTTCCGTAATGATCTCCCACCACAAGCGATCCAGCAAACAGTTCTGACCAATAAAACAGCGCACGTCCAACCATATGCTCATCTCTGCCAACTTGGAGTTCGATGTCTACTATTTCTCCGCTATTTGTCTCCGCACGAATGTCCAGCCTAGACCCTTTTTGCGTTACATGACGTTTAGTAATCTCGTTGTTCAAAATTTTTGCACTTTTTATCAAATCTTTAGCTTCTATGGCACAATTCAGAAAATGCACTAACAGACGCTCATGTTTCGGATCTGTAAAGAGCATTTTAAAGGCTACATCATTGCGAGGAGTAATCTTGCTTATATCTATCAAATTAATACCTTTTTTCAATATCTATTACAGTGTAGCATATTCGTGGATTTATGCAATTTTTCTGGAAGTTTTGGAAATCGAAACGATTGATACATATCAAACGTTATTTAAATTATGTTCTGAGAAAAAGGTTTATCTGCCAACTCTAAGAATGCATAAGTAATTATTAGTATAATGCATATTAGTAAGATTATCATTGATAAATGAAGTATTTGGAGACTATAAAAATTTATCTCATTGAAAACAAAGAATAAAATCGGCATTTTCCATTTTCCGTCCGCAGGAGCGGTCATTTTTGTATCGTTATAACTTATTGAAAATGAAAAGAAAGTGCCAAAAAACTCTCCAATGACGAGTTATGAAGTAGATACCATCCGCTCCCGCTTTTGAAGCTGACATCTCCGAAAGTTCATCCAAAATCAGCAGAGAATCATTACGTCTGAAAGCAATCGTTTCCATTGCATTGTCTGTAGCTTTCCAGCTCACAACATACTTTGGATTTCCGAAGACTGAAGCCGCAATATTCAAACATGTGGTTTTTCCCGAAGAACTGTTTCCGACAAAATGAAAACCAAAATTTTGGAGATTGCAGAATTTTAAAATGATGCTCGCAAAAGCAGCACAAATCGCAAAAATCAGTCGTGAATTTCCGACGCACCAGCGCGCGATTAAATCGTTCCATTGTTGCTGAGAACCTGATGTAGCGTAAGAATCGTCTTGAATTGATTCATCAGCGATAATTTCATCAGTTGCATCACCGATCACGCAGTCAGGGCGAACGTAAATATTTTCGGAAAATCCTGTTTTAGAAATTAGAGTTGCTTCTTTTTCAGGAACGGAGCTGGCGATGTATTCATACAATTTTCGTTTCGAGAGAGCATTTCCCGAAAACACAAAACCTTTGGAAATCAAGTGAACCCTGATTTGATCGCCGTCTTTCGTGAACATTTTCGGCTTAACTATCATTTTCTGTAAATTACCCTTATAATCCTGAAAATCCAGCACTTTTAAAATGCCATCTTTGCTTTTGGTAAAGGC
>JAFUZX010000154.1 GCA_017476405.1 Alphaproteobacteria bacterium
AAATGCTGAAATAACCAGTAAAAACAATTGATTAAAGCTCTCAATGCGTTTGGATTCATAACGTAATGCCCGAGTTTTATCAAAATTTGAAAACCGATTTTTAGGAGATTTTTTATGAACGAATTGAAAATTTTTAATTACAAAAACAATGAAGTCAGAACAACCATTAAAGATGGTGAAATTTGGTGGGTGCTCAAGGATGTAAGTGATGTTCTCGGATTGAGCAATTCAAGAAGAGTTGCAGAGCGTCTCGATGACGACGAAAAGGGTGTAACTCTAAGTGACACCCTTGGTGGAACTCAAAAAATAACCATTATAAATGAATCAGGTCTGTACAAAGTCATATTGCGTTCCGATAAGCCAGAAGCTAAAAAATTTATGAACTGGATCACACACGAAGTCCTTCCAAGCATTCGAAAGCATGGAGCTTACATCACTTCCGCAAAAATGGAAGAGCTGATGAATGATCCCGAAACCTGGGTGAAGTTGATTCGCACTCTGCAACAGGAGCGCAGAGAGAAAGAATTGCTCAAAAATCAGGTTGAAAAAGATAAACCGAAGGTCATTTTCTGCGATGCTGTTTCTGCCTCTGACAGCGATATTTTAGTCAGCGAAATGGCGAAAATATTGAAAGGAAACGGAATTGAAATGGGGCAGAATAGATTGTTTGAGAGATTGCGCAAAGATGGCTTTTTGATTCGCAGAAAAGGCAGTGATCATAATGTGCCGACTCAAAAATCAATGAATCTCGGCCTGTTCAGAATAATCGAAACGGCAATTACACACTCCGATGGTCACGTAACCATTGCGAAGACAGCAAAAATTACAGGTAAAGGTCAGGTATATTTCACGAAATATTTCTTGGCTCATAAGGAGGATAATGACAATGAATAAAGAACTGAAAATCAAAGCGATGGCTTTGTTCAATTTTCTAAGCATGAATCATGAAAAGAATAAACGAATCGGCGAACTTTCGGTGAAAGACGTCATAGAAATCGTGGAATTTTTAACCGCAGGAGGTTCAAATGCAAAGAATCAATGAAATTTTAGACGCGAAAATCATCAAGCATCATAAAAGCCAGAAAAAGCGTGATTATCTCGGAGTTTCAAGCATTGGTGATGAGTGTCTGCGCAAGGTTCAATTGCAATATGAAGGGAAAGACGCTGAATTTTCGGCATCAACTCTGAGAACTTTCGATATCGGACATTGTTTAGAAGATCTTGTGGCTGAGTGGCTTAAAATTGCAGGATTCGATTTAAAAACCAAGAACGAAAACGGCGAACAATTCGGATTTTCAACAGCTGAAGGACGCATCAAAGGTCATGTCGATGGAATAATTGTTGATTTTTCAGAGGACTTAAAAGAAATCGGGTTAAGGCCTCAGGCCTTATGGGAATGTAAGACCTTGAATCAGAAAAGTTTTCAAGAAACAGCTAAAAAAGGCTTGATGCTCACGAAAACTCTATATTACGCACAAATTCAACTTTATATGGCTTATTTGGAATTAGATCAGTGCTTATTTACAGCGTTAAATAAAGATTCCTCCGAACTGTATTTTGAGCTGATTCCATTTGATTCTGAGGCTGCGCAGCGATATTCCGATCGAGCTGTACAAATCATAAAAGCCAGCGAAAATAATGAAGCAATGCCCTGTATTTCAGCTGATCCGAGCTTTTTTAAGTGCAAAATGTGCGCTTTCAGAAATGAATGCAGAAAAGGTAGTTAACGTTGATAAAACACTGAGAGATGAGGCTTTCCCTTGTCTCTCAAGTTTCGAATTATAAGGAGAATCGTAATGAAAACGTCCTATAAACATGCTTTTTTAGACAATAAGGCATTCAATTCGCTAGAAAAAGCCCGATTTTGTGAGGTTGTTATGGGTAATGGTATGTGTAAAGGTACTGATATATCAGTATATAATTATATATCTAACATTACATTATATATTATATAGTATAAATAATTTACTCATCTCTACAGTACCATTAATAATACTGTCAGTGTTTTTCAAAAAAGCTGATTTTTTGTTATGGCTGATTTTCTCTCATACTGAGGTGTTTTCGAACCATTTTTGCAATAACATCAGAAATTTTGAAGAAATATTAGCCAGAATACGTGGAAATGCAAAAAATACTGAGATTTCAGAGAAAATAAGTAATTTAGCTTTGCTGCTTAAGGTTACGAATAATCATTTTTGGTTACGAAAATGGCGTAACCGGTTACGAATTCAACTCACGACAAAGTCCTCATATATCAAGCAAAAATCGCGTAACCAAAAAATAGTGGTTACGGAACCTGTTCAATTAGGTTACGCATTATTTTTGTCGGATAAATGCTCATTTTTCAATCTAAATGCGACTTAAGGAGTGCGGAACCAAAATCGGTGCTTTCGTAACCTAAATTGTATTTTCGTAACCAAACACATTAAGGAGATTCGTATGGATAAATTATTTGAAGCATTAAAAAATGCTGATATTCCAACACCAAATAGGGATACAGAGACGTTTAAAATCGTTCGCTGGGGAAAAAATAAGCGTTACTGGCTTCGAAAATTCGACAATGGATATATTTTCGGCGATTTCGTAACCGGAATCAGTTCACACATATTTAACAAGGATTATAAAGGCAAACAACTCGAAAGAGCTGTAAATGAGATGATACGAGTTCGAAAAGAAGCTGAGGAAGAAATGCGTCAAGTTCACGAACATGCCGCGCAAAAAGCCGAAAATCTTTGGAACAGTATTCGTGAAACCTCTGAACATCCGTATCTTTCAAAAAAGAAGGTTTTATCTCATGGCTTGAGGGATTACAAAGGCTGCCTTGTAATTCCGTTGAGAGACATAGAAGGCAAATTGTGGTCACTACAGTTTATTACAAAAGATTCAGAGAAACGCTTTCTTAACGGCGGAAGGAAAAAGGGCTGTTATTTTCTGATTTGGACTTTAGCTGAAAATGCCTTCATTTGTGAGGGATATGCGACGGGAGCCACTATATATGAATGCACAGGCGAACCTGTTGTCGTAGCTTTTGATTCAGGAAACTTAAAACCTGTCACTCAAGCTCTTCGGAAGAAATATCCGAATTTGAAAATGATTTTATGTGCTGATAATGATTGTTATCATGAAAACAGTGTTAATCCCGGAATTGAGAAAGCGAAAGAAGCGGCTGTTGCGACTGGATCAAAAGTAGTAATTCCCTGTTTTAAAGATACTTCATCGAAGCCGACTGATTTCAATGATTTGTTCATTTTAGAAGGAAAAGAGGCTGTTAATGCAATTTTGAAATCAACATCGCAACAATCTCGAAATAATATTCCGTCAGGATTTTTGTTGTCTGATGAAGGTCTCTTTTTTGTGTCGGATAAAATGAACGATACGATCAAAATTTGTGATTACATCAATGTAGAAGCTTTCATAAGGGAACTGGACGGCTCGATTTCCAGACTTATTAAGTTCCGTGATTACCGAAATAATTTGTGCGAGACAATTATTACTTCGAAAATGTTTGCGAATGGTGGTGATCAGGCAAAAGTTCCTCTGATTTCCAAGGGGTTCATCATGAAATGGAATGGCGTTGAGAAACGTAAATTGATGGAATATTTGCTGCTGTCTATTCCGAATAAGGAAGTTAAGCTTGTTGAATGCACAGGCTATTGCGGGAACGCATATTTGAGGCCTGATCAAGTAATCGGCAATGAGGATAACGTTCTGCTGAGCACAAATCTCAGAGATGAAGCTTTCGGCACAAAAGGAAATCTTGAAAGCTGGATTCAGAATGTTTCCATGTACTGCGTCGGAAATTCTCGTTTGATGTTTTCTGCAAGTTTAGCTTTTGCAAGTCTGCTGTTGAAACCATGCAATGTGCAGAGCGGAGGATTTCATCTGGCAGGAACAAGTTCAACAGGTAAAACAACCTGTCTGCGAGTCGCTTCATCGATTTTTGGTTCACCTCAGTATCTTAAAACCTGGCGTGCTACAGATAATGCTTTGGAAAGTTTGGCTTTCAAACGAAACGATGCGCTTTTAGTTCTCGATGAATTATCTGAAATGTCAGCGCAAAAAGCAGGAAATGTCGCTTATATGTTTTCACACGGAGAAGGCAAAGATCGGCTGGGAAAAGACTGCAATTTGAGAGAAACATTTCACTGGCGCACGCTGTTTTTATCCAGTGGTGAAGTAGATCTGGCGGCTCATTTATCAGAAGTCGATAATAAATCAAAGGCTGGTCAGGAAATGCGTTTCATCAGCATTCCTTCGAACTCAATCAATCGAACTAACGGGCTTTTTGAAAATTTGCACGGATTTTCGGATGTTTCAGAGTTCGGAAAATATCTGCAAGACAGTGCATCCAGACATTACGGTCATCCTTCGATTGAGTTTGTAAAACATGTTTTGAAAGAGGATAAAATCGAAGAAAAATACAACGATGAGCTGAAACGCCTCAAAATCGGCTATCTTCCTGAAAATCCCACGAGCCAAGACAATCGAGTATTTGAACGTTTTATTTTTGTCGGATTTGCAGGCGAATTGGCTACGAGATACGGTTTAACAGGCTGGCTTCCGGGCGAAGCTTATAAATCTGCTCTTACATGTTTTCAATTATGGCTCAAAGAAAAAGGCGGAGTTGGAGATCTTGAGGAAAAACGCCTGATGGAACAGGTGTTAGCGTTTTTTGAAACGCATGTGAGCAGTCGTTTTTTTGATCTCGATAGCTTTCCTGATCAGCGCATCACGAATCTTGCAGGATACAAACGAAAAACAGGCGATGACCTTGTTTATTACGTCACAACCAGCGTATTTAAGAACGAAATCTGTAAAGGTTTCAACCGAAATTATGCAATAGAAACATTGCTGAAAAATCAGATTCTTCAGGGCTGCCAGCAAAAATGGACACCTCACGGGAACAAACGAATGTATGTCTTTATTGGCAAAAATTTTGTGAATTATGAAGGATAAGGTGGAATCATGAAAAATGAGGTAAAAATCATCACAAGACCGGAAAAAATAGCACAAATCGTTTACGAAGCGATCATTCGATATATAAAAGCGAAAAAGTCTCCAATTGCAAGAAAAAAGACGGATTTAGGTCTTGACATTTCCTGTGTTTGGAGAGGAAATAGGAAGCAGAAACATTGACTTATTGGAGAACCATAATGATTTTAGAGAACGTAAACGAGGATTTGAGCGTGATTAAACAGGTTATGGCTTTACAAAACATGAAAGCCGCTGAATTAGAGGCAACTTGGAGCAAATATTTTGATCATTCTCCAGAGATCGCGAGTCGGCAGCACATGACAGCCAAGATTGCCTACAAAATCCAAGAAATGTTTTATGGAGCTGTAGATGCTGAAACTGAGGATAAAATTAAAGCTTGTGCGAAGAAAATTCAAACTCCGATCGATCCGAAAAAGAATGCTCGGAAATTCAGTCCGATGATCGGCACGAAAATCACAAAAGAATATCACGGAAAAATGCATGAAGTTTTGGTCGTGAAAGACGGATTCGCATACAACAACGAAATTTACAATTCACTTTCAGCAATCGCGACAAAAATTGCAGGCACAAGATGGAACGGCTTAAAATTTTTCGGAGTTAAAAAATGATGGAAAGAAAATTTATCAGATGCGCAGTTTACACAAGAAAATCCTGCGAAGATGGTTTGGAGCAAGAGTTCAACAGCCTTGATGCGCAACGACTTGCAGGTGAAAATTACATTGCGAGTCAGATTCACGAAAATTGGCGTTTGGTTTCAAAACATTATGATGACGGCGGATTCTCAGGCGGAAATATGAATCGACCTGCGCTGAAAGAGCTGTTTGAAGACATAAAAGCAGGATTAATCGATATGGTTGTTGTTTACAAAATCGATCGTTTGTCTCGTTCTTTGTTTGATTTTTCAAAGATTGTTGAACTTTTCGATCAGTACAATGTCAGCTTCGTTTCTGTGACTCAATCTTTCAATACCTCAAATTCATCGGGAAAGTTGATGCTGAACATTTTGCTGAGTTTTGCGCAGTTTGAACGTGAATTATCAGGAGAACGCATTCGAGACAAATTCGCAGCATCTCTCAAAAAAGGCATGTGGATGGGAGGAACTCCGCCTCTCGGTTATACTTGCAAGGACCGCAAGCTCATTATCGAGGAAAAAGAAGCAAAAGTCGTGAAGTTTATCTACAGCAAGTTTCTTCAGACTGAATCTTACTTTGAAATCGCAAGCATTTTGAATAATGCAGGTCATCGTACACGACCGAGAAAAGAGACTCCGCAGGGAAAAATGTTTGAGCCGAAAGCAGTTTTGCGCATCCTTAAAAATCCGTATTACAAAGGCTGCGTTGTTCACAAAGAGAATGTTTATCCTGGAGAACACGAAGCAATTATTGAGGAAAATGTTTGGAATCAAGTACAGGAAATCTTCAAAAAGCATGAAAAACCCGGTCAAAAGGCGCGCAAAACGATGACACCGTCTTTTTTGAAGGGGCTTGTTCATTGCGGTTCTTGCAATGTCCTGATGGATCAAACTTGCTCCAATAAAAAAGGCTTGCAG
>JAFUZX010000155.1 GCA_017476405.1 Alphaproteobacteria bacterium
TAATATTTTAAAGGAGATATAAAGATGTCACCAGAAGCAGCACGTATGATTGGCGCAGCAATTGCAGTTTTCGCTCTGTATGGAGTTGGAATGAGTATGGGAAATTTGTTCTCAACATGGATCAGTTCTGTAGCAAGAAATCCGGAAGCTGAGGAAAAAGTTAGATTCATGGGTATGCTTGGATTTGCTCTTACTGAATCCATAGCGCTTTTTGCCTTATTAATTGCTTTGTTGATTCTTTTTAAATAATTTTACTGATTTTATTTTTGAATCAGTGAAAAATATACAGAATATATAGGTGTTGATTTGCCCCAACTCGCCGTAGAAACTTTCCCCTCTCAGATTTTTTGGATTTTAGTTGGTTTTTTTGCGATATATGCGTTTATGTCATTTATTATTGCGCCAAAAATCGAGGAAACATTGGAAAATAGAGCTTCTCATATCGGTTTACTTGTAAAAAGAGCTGAAAGACTTGAAGCGGATGCAAAAGGAATTGAGAAAAATGCGCAAGATGCTCTGGAAAGAGCTGAAATAGATATATCTGCGGCAGAATCTAAACTAATATCTTCATTACGTGAGCAAAGTATAAAAGAAAAAGAAACATTGTATGAAATCTTTTCAAAAGAATCACGCAAAAAATCGGCGTCTTTATCAGAAGAAGCGGACCAATGTTTTCTGGATATAGCTAATGATGTGGACGATATTGTTAATGCGGCTATGCTGAAAATTAGTAATTCTTTTAATGATAAAAAAGGATAATACAAAATGACTATAGAACCGGAAATATCTATTGTAATTTCTTTTCTTGGTTTTTGTTGGATTTTTGCAAAAAAAATATATCCTTTTGTTACAAAAGCACTTGATGCACATATAGAAGCGGTAAAACAAGAAATTGCGAAAGCTGAAAATTTAAAAGAGGAAGCTGCGATTGCGTTAAAAAAAGCTCAGGAAACTCAGCAAAAAATAGATGGAATAATTGCGATTAATCGTCTTAAATCTGAGGAAAAAATAAAGAAACTTCAAGAAGAGAACGAAAAATTGTTGCGTATATTGCGTGAACGACATGAAATTTCATTAAAAACTCAGCTTGAGGCTGAATTTGTAAAGCAAAAAAATCAGTTGATAGATAGATTGTCCTCTCTAATTCTCGAAAAAATAGATAATAAAGTGAAAAACTCAAAAAATACCATAAATTTGAAAAAAGAAGATTTAACAAAGTTATTATCAACAAACGATTAAATTTTATCCAATCTTTTGATTCTAATCTATAACAAAAATGCTGCATTTCCAGTTGTTATAAATTGTTATTAGCATATATATTATAATAACTAAGTTTATTATTAATTTGTTATTTATTGATTAGTAATTTTTGTTCTGGATCTTTATCTTCTACATACGCAACTATTAATTGAAGACACTCGTATGATGAGTGCTATATAAAAAAATTTTTAGAAAGTTTTTTATGAATAAATTTTATATGATATTATCAGAAAAAATGTTAAAGTCAGTTTTGAGTTAAAAAACAGTAAGTAACTCAAAATATGGTAACAATCCCCTGCCGGAAGAACCGACAGGGACTTGTGTTGTAATAGTTATGTCAAAATGGAGTGCGACGTTAGCAAACGCCGCAGCGACATGAAAATCTTTTAAAGACATCATATCACCAGATGAAAGAAAATCATCTATTCTTCATAGTATTACAATAAAAAACAAAATACAACCATTGGTTTTATTTTTTTTATAACTTTTTTTATCGTGTTCATAAATTATGATTACATTCTATTTTATTTTTTTGCGGCATTGCGTATTTTTTCAGCAAGAGCAGCCAAATCTGGATTCGGTCCATGATATTCGTGTGACGAAACATATCCTTCATATTTATCAAAATACTTATTATAGTCAGTATGGATCGGTGTCCAATTTTTTTGATTTGTATAATGAAGAGGAAATAATTTCGCATGAACATGATTAATGCCAAATCCCTCATACACCATAGCGGTTCTAGCTACATCATCAAATGCGGCATCGAGTAAACGGCCAACAATAGCTGATTTTATGGTAAGTTTTGCCAATTCCTCATCCGGCATGTGAAAAGCATAGCTATCAAAATGCTTTTTCGGAATAACTACCGCAGCTCCAAGTGTATTTGGATAAATTGATAGAAATGCCAAATGCTCTTCATCTTCCCAAATTTTATGTATTGGACTTTTTCCGGCAACTATTTGGCAGAAAAGGCAGTCTTCTCGACTGTTTCCATTTGTATTATCTTCTTTTTTCGCACATTGAGTCATATCATGATATTTATTATCGTACATCGAAGTAATCACTCT
The DNA here is from genome assembly GCA_017476405.1 of Alphaproteobacteria bacterium. Classification (GTDB taxonomy): domain Bacteria; phylum Pseudomonadota; class Alphaproteobacteria; order UBA3830; family UBA3830; genus BNWE01. The sequence continues at coordinate 2,331 of JAFUZX010000155.1, forward strand.
GTCTAAAAATAAAAAACAAAAAGATGTTACAAAATAAATGTTACAATAAAATTAAAATGGAAGTTTCATTCCCGATGGAAGTAAGCCGCCCATTTGTTCTGTCATTTGTGCTTCTAATTTAGATCTTGCGTCGTTATAAGCGGCTGTAATAAGGTCCCCAATAATTTCAGCTTCATCCGGTGAAAGTAGTTTCGGATCAATGTTGACTTTCTTCATTTCGCTTTTTCCACTGATAATTACAGAAACCATACCACCTCCGGATGTTCCTATAATTTCTAATTCATTTAACTTATTTTGCGCTTGCGTCAACTTTTCTTGCATTTGTTGAGCTTGTTTCAATATTTGACTAAAATTATTACTCATATATTTTTCTCCTTTTCATAACTCATACTGAAAATTTAGTATATCACGACAGTTAACTCTGCAAAATCGCATTTGGAAACATTTTTAATGCTTCATCAAGTAATGATTCTGATGTTTTTTCTTTCATGATAACAGGTTCTTCCTTTGTTGTTGATATTACTGCCTCAGAGCTTAATATTTCATTTTGTTTTTTATCATTTTTGTCGATCAAGCTTTTTTGATTTGTAGTTTCTGAATTCTTACAATCTTCTTCTATTAAATCTTGTAAATCAGGGAGGGCTGATGCGTATGCAATACGTATCAACATCATTTCCAAAACAATTTCCGGGCGATCGCACATCTTTATTTCTTCAATTCCTCGTAAAAGCATTTGCCAAATTCTTGTTAAGGCAGGCAAAGATACTTTTTTCGAAATATCTCGTAATTGCTCTATAATATCATCATGAACAGTGTTGTTCGCTATTTCTATATCACTCTTAATGCACGTAAGAGCATAGATATAATCTAAAACTGTATTGGCAATTTTTTCACAAGAAATATCTCCGCTTAAAATTTCACGAAATTTTTTTACAGAGGATTTTATATCGGCTGAAAGTATGAATTTAAGTAAATTTATTATGTCAGATTCATCGGAAAGTCCTAAAATATTCCTTACATCACCTATTGTAATTTCATTTTTATCCGTAACGTTTATCACTTGATCTAAAATCGATAGACTATCACGAATAGAACCATCTGCGGCTTTTGCTATTTCCATCAAAACATCGGCTCCCGCTGTTATATTTTCTTGGTTGCAAATGGAGGAAAGATGTTGAGCAAGTACATTTGCATCTATTCGTTTTAAATCAAACTTTAATACTCTTGATAAAATTGTTTCCGGAATTTTATATGTTTCTGTCGTTGCCATGAGAAATTTTACATGCTCAGGAGGTTCTTCCAAAGTTTTTAACAGTGCGTTAAATGCGCTATTAGATAGCATATGAACCTCATCAATAATAAATATCTTAAATTTCCCACTTGTAGGCTTGTATTTACATGATTCTATTATTTCTCTGACATCATCTACGCTGGTATTACTTGCCGCATCTATTTCGATAACATCAATTTGACTTCCATTTGCAAAACTAAGACATGATTCACATTTTCCGCAAGGCTCAGGTGTACTATGCTCACAACGAAAAGCTTTTGCTACAATACGAGCAATTGTCGTTTTCCCGATTCCTCGGGTTCCTGAAAACAACATAGCTGCTCCCAGGCGGTTTTTTATCATTCCGTTCATTATAATTTTTATAGTAATGTCCTGTCCGATTACATCCGCAAATCTTTGAGGTCTGTATTTCGTAGCTAGAGGAATATAAACACTCATTTGTTATCCATCGTAGTCTATAATGATAAGGGTAGACAACCCGATTGGTGTTCACTACGGCTGCTTTCTTCCGAACCTGACCGAATTCATGATCTTTATCGTCTGACTACCCATTTCTGATTATAACAAAAAGAAAAAAAATATTGAACAGCCAAAGCGTTTTAGAAAACGTAGAATTAATATTTTTTTTATGATAGCTTAGCAAGGCATAGTTTTAAAAAAGCATTAGACAATAAATGAGGAAGATATGAGCATATTAGCGGTATTCCCGGGACAAGGTTCCCAAAAAATAGGTATGGGAGCGGATATATACGAAAAATTTGCTTGCGCACGTGAAGTTTTTCATGAAGTCGACGACGCTATTTCCTATAAACTTTCCGATTTAATTTTTAATGGAAATGAGGAAGAGCTGAAGCAAACGCAAAACGCTCAACCCGCAATCATGACAGTCAGTATGGCATTTGTTCAGGTGTTGAAATTAGAATTTGGTATTGATATTTCAGATAAAGCTTCATTTTTTGCCGGACATTCTCTTGGTGAGTATTCAGCATTATGTGCCACAGGAGTTATTTCACTCTCTGATACTGCTAGAATCTTACGTATAAGAGGAACAGCCATGTCTGAAGCATGCCCGAACGAAGGAGCTATGGCAGCTATTATTGGTTTAAATATATCAGCGGTAGAATCTATTACGAAAAAAATTAATGCAGATAATGCTGTAGTTCAAATAGGAAATGATAATTCGCCGAGGCAAATTATTGTCAGCGGTCATAAAAGCGCAGTTGAGCAAGCTATGGCTTTAGCGCAAGAGGCCGGCGCAAAACGAACAATCAAACTTGAGGTAAGTGGTCCATTTCATAGTGTTCTTATGGAAAAAGCGATCGAGCCACTGAAAGATGTTCTTGAATCCGTAGAATTTAAAAATCCGATAAAACCGATTATTACAAATGTTACAGCGAAAGCTGAAAACAATAATCTGAAATCTTTATTAATCGAGCAGTTAACATCAAGGGTGCGTTGGACTGAAACAATTTTATTCGCAAAAGACAATGGTGTTACAAAATGTGTGGAAATCGGTCCCGGACGAGTTCTGACAGGACTAATTAAGCAAATAACAAACGATATTGAGACAGTTAACGTTAACTCTGCTGAGTCTTTGTCGTTGTAAAGATATTTCACACACAGATTGAATATTTTCAAGTAAAAAGTGGCTGTTGCAATAAACAGCCACTTCATAATAATCTAATCTTTCTTGATACTATGAGTTCGTTTCAAAAATAGCATCCGCTTCAATATTTTTAAGGAAATCATACAACAATTGCACACCAAAACCTGGTGCGCCATTACTGCATATAAATATTTTCCCTGATGTAATTTCCACTCCTGCTATATCTATATGCGCCCACGGAGTATTATTTACGAATCTCCTTAGAAAATGCGCTGCTGTAATACTTCCTGCTCGAATGCCGGGTTTTGCGCAATTTTGCACATCTGCTATATCAGAATCAATACCTCTATCGAAATGCTCAGTCATTGGTAATCGCCAAACTTTTTCGCCTGTATTTTTTGCGGAAGTGGTGATTTTTTCTACAAGA
>JAFUZX010000156.1 GCA_017476405.1 Alphaproteobacteria bacterium
AAAAAGCCATTCATAAACTCCAAAAAAGATTAGCTCGTCTTAATAAAATTTCATTTTTTCCGTTTCCTCGCAGAATTTTGTATATTTCAGAACAAAAAAACATAAACTTCATATCGAAACTTATTAATATTTCATCTGAATTTTCCGTACAAACATTTTTCGTAAAGTTTGCGGAACAAAAATATCATATTTCACCTATTTCCATTGCGAATCTCGATACCATAGAAATACACAAACAAGAAAAAGATATGATATCAGAAACTTTTATCGGTAAACGCATTTGGATCTTTTACGATGGAATAAAAAGCGTATTTGATCTTATTCATGCGATATATGATATTGCGGAACTCACGGTATTTTGCGAATCAGAATACTTCATAAAAGACCTTGAAAAAAATATCGGGACTTCGGAAAAAAGTAATATAAAAATCGCCGATAAGAATCTGTTTTTAAGTGCAGATATAGCTCCTGATATACTTTTCTTCAATATGCCTCTGCTACATCTTGATTCCAGCGAAAATAATCTGAAAGAAGCTTTTGTAAAAAATGTTTTCAACGTTTCAGAAATAATCGAAAAAGCTCAAAAGTTAAAAATAAAATTCGTATTTTTACTATCGACGACGCAAGCTTTCAACACAAATAACTGGATAGGAGCAACACAAAGACTCGGTGAATTGAGTATACAATGTATAGACTCTGTAAGAAAAAAAACACAAACAAAATTCAGAATTATACGCTTGCCTGACTGCGTAACCGATCCATCCGGAATTTTTGATCAAATTATGTTCTCTATTCTTAATGGAACGCAGGTTGTATTACCAAGTGATAACGACAGCCGAAATATAAGTTTCAATAAATATTATTGGAGAAACGATATTTTTCATCCGCTAATTAATCTGATTTCATTCTCTTTGAAAGAACATTACATTTCCGCCGACATATATTCGATTTTACCGCAATATACAAACTCGGGAAATTCCGAAGATATTTTGAACAAAATCTGCCAATCCTTATGTATGAGGAAAGGACAAGATATAAAATTCGAATATACATTTGGTAACGGAATCGATGAGATAGATCATGAAACAAACAATCTCAATATATCAAAAGAGTTGGAAAACACAAACATAGCTCCGGGTGTAATGCGTACAAAATTTTCTATGACTAACCTCAAATACTACAATATTCCTACGTGGACTATTGACCAAATCAATAAAATGTCTGCCCGTGATATTATTGCTGAAGTTTTTCAAAGTCTAACATGCAATAAAAACAGAGGACTATCAAAATAACAAACAATCACAGGAGAAAAAATGTCTAAAAAAATGATGGGATTCTGGTCTGTTTTCGCAATAGTCTTTGGAAGCCAAATCGGCTCAGGAATTTTTATGCTACCTTCTATTTTAGCTCCATACGGAATATTCGGAGTATTCGGATGGTGTTTTGCGGGCATTGGAGCAATGTTACTGGCGCTCGTTTTTTCTGAGTTATGCTCAAGATTTCCGCAAACAGGTGGCCCCCATATCTATGTAAAAGAAGGATTCGGTATAATCCCAGCTTTCTTCATAGGATGGGCTTATTGGCTTGTTTCATGGATAAGTACAGCTGTCGTTATTGTTTCCGCTGTAGCGTACCTAAATCCTTTCTTGAATAATCCTTCATCAAATATAAACTTAACTTTGGAAATAGGGCTGCTCGCTATCATAACAATAATTAACTGTAAAAGCGTAAAACTGTCAGGACAAATTGAGTTTGTGCTAACTCTATTGAAATTTATACCATTTGTTATTGTTCCAATCATATTATTACAAAGTTTTGATTCCTCCTGCATCAGCCTTTCTGAAAAATTTATAGAAATCCCATCTCCAAAATTAATCAGCATAGTTACAATATTGTGCTTTTGGGGATTTATCGGTGTAGAATGCGCAACAACTCCGGCCGGATCAGTCCGTAATCCTGAAAAAAACATACCGAGAGCAATAATATTAGGAACCCTTACCGTCGCTATCGTGTATTTTATAAATAATGTGGCCATTATGGGAGTAGTCCCTGAAAAAATTCTTGCTGAAAGTTCCGCACCATTCGTTGATGCTATAAATATTGTGGCCGGTGAAAATGTTTCATATTTACTATCAGCTATTGCTTCTATTGTTTGCATTGGAACATTAAACGCCTGGGTTCTTACCTCAGCACAAATATCCCTTGGATTATCTCAAGACAAACTACTTCCTTTGTTCTTTGCAAAAACAAATAAAGAAAATTCCCCATATATAAGCGTTTTAATAAGCTCAATAGGATTAATTCCAATCCTAATTTTAACCAAACAAAATAATTTTGCGGAGCAAATCAGTTATATAATAAATTTTTCAGTTATAGTTTTTCTAGCTGTATACATAGCCTGCTGCTTAGTATATCTAAAACTTATGATACAAGAAAAAAATATACTGAAAATTATTTTAGGAATCATTTCAATTGTGTTTTGCGCTTTTGCGATATTGGACTCACCTATCCGAGCAATCCTTGATTCATCCGTGTTTTTTTTAAGCGGATGTTTGATGCTGCCATTTGCTCCATTTCGCAATAAAAAAAAATAACAAAAAAAATAATATTGTTAATTCTTTAGTAACTTTAATATCGTTTAATACAATTATTGAAGATATTTTTTATTAGGGAGTTTTGAGATGATATCTGTGATATCCAAGTTTTTGAGAAATAAGTCCAAGGGTGCAACCGCTATCGAATATGCGCTTATCGCCAGCTTAATCGCTGTTGTTGCTATCACAGGTATGCGTCTTATCGGTAACAAAATTTTGTCCCAGTTAAATAACATAGCAGATAACCTTGGTTAAAGCGTTGTTTCATAAAGCCTTTCCTTTCCCTAAGGGGTATTAGCTGACGTTGTTGTATTCTCTCAATATAACATCGTCAGCTAGTTTAGAAAGATTTTATTGAAAAAGCATTATTAATCTGTTTTTTTGTTATATAAGTAATTGGTAAAAAGTTAATGACCGAAAACGCATACCTGAGACTTGAGCTATAAATTGATAAAACAAAAAGTTAGGAAAGCGTATTTTTTGCTATAATTACCGGTCTTCTCTATTTTTTTTCCACCAATTTTTATTTAATTGCGTTGGATTTTTTAGATTTACTTTTTCACCAATCATAGGAACAACCATAGAAAAATTTTCATTTTTCATCATTTCCGCAAGCTCGTTTAAAGGCTCATCCCAAGCGTGATTAGCTAGAGCCAACTTACAAATATGAGCAGGAATCAAAACCTTGGCTTTCAAATCCTTCGCTGCCTTAATTACCTCATTTGTCTGCATATGAATATATCTCCACGCTAAATCATGTTGACCACTATCAAGCATTACTATATCCATTGGCCCAAATCTATTCTCTATCTCAGCGAAATGCTCATCGTAACCGCTATCTCCGCTGAAATAAACCTTCAAATTGTCCGCACAAATAAGAAAAGAAGCCCAAAGTGTCTTATTACGCATTAAACCACGCCCGGAAAAGTGCCTTGACGGAAGACAATATATAACAAAATTTCCATCCGAACTCTTTTCACTGTCATACCAATCCATTTCTCTTATTTGTTTACTATCAAATCCCCATAATTCAAGAGAAGCCCCTACTCCCAGCGGGCAAATTACTTTCCGTACCCGATCTCTCAATTTTACAACTGTCTTATAATCCAAATGATCCCAATGGTCATGGGTTATAACAAGATAATCTAAATCAGGCATATCTTCCGTCGAATATATATTTGTTCCCTCAAATGCTCTAGGTGAGAACAAAATTGGCGACGAAATCTCACTGAAAAGCGGATCTATCAAAAATTTTTTTCCATTAATTTGCGCAAAATATGATGAATGCCCAAACCACACCAAGATATTCTCATCTATATCTATATTTCTCAAATCCGTTTTTATTGATGGAATCACATAGGATGGTTTAAAATTCTTCCTCTTCCTAGAGAAAAAATCCTTCATATAGCTAATAAAACTTTCGACCATAACAGGTGTTTCCAGCATATTGTGAAAGCACCCATTCTTATAATTCGGAGAACGCTCTATCCGTACCAATCTATCTCCATGAGGAAGTTGTCCGAACATCGGTAATTGAAGATAAGCCACAACAACCAAACAAATCACTAAAATAACAGCAAACAACATTATAATTTTCTTCTCCATAATATATTCCTCTGAGACTTAATCGCAAATCACTCGAACTTTACACAAATTTTAGAAAAATAACCAGGTCAACTATTTCCATTGACGCTGAATTGAATTTTCATAGCGATTTATATCATCATTGAATTGAGTTATCGATCCGTTAGATGTCACAAAAATCGTATTTGCGACTCGATTAAGAAAATTCTGATCGTGAGTTATAATAATTACAGCCCCCTGATAAGATGTTAACGATGCAATAAGCGACTCCCGCATCTCAATATCCAAATGGTTTGTAGGCTCATCCAAAATTAATAAATTTGGAGCGTCCACCGTTAATGTCGCAAAAACTAATCTCGCTCTCTCGCCTCCTGAAAGTACTCCGATTCTTTGAAAAGCCATATCTCCTGAAAAACCAAAGCGTCCCAAATGACTCCTAACCTGCAAATCAGCGACTTCAGGCATCATATCTTTCACAAATTCATATGGAGATTGCTGCGTATTCAATTTTTCAAAAAGATCTTGACGATAAAATCCGATTCTTAACTTACTATGCGCCTCTCTTATCCCTTTTTTCTGCTTTAATTCTCCTGCTAAAAATTTAGCAAAAGTCGTTTTTCCATTTCCATTCGCTCCGACTATCGCAATACGATCGTCACTCATAATCGTCCCGGAAACATTTTTCAAAACTATCTTATCTCCATATCCCAAAGAAACCCTATCATAAGATAAGATATTCGAAGACAATTTGTCTCGTGGTTCTGGAAAATTAAACGCAACTGTCGGATCTTCCGGATCAATCGGCAATAACTTTATTTTCGCTATTGATTTAAGGCGACTCTGAGCTTGCTTAGCCTTAGTCGCTTTATATTGGAAACGCTCAACAAACGCCATCATATGCTTGCGTTTCGCTTCCATCTTCGCATTATATTCTTCCGCATTTTTTTGCTTCATTATATAGGTCTCTATAAAATTATCAAAATTCCCTGTATATTTCGTAATTTTATGCCCTTTCAAATGCAAAATCGTATCAACAGTCTCATTTAAAAAATCTCGATCATGCGAAATTAATACAAAACTCTTCGGATATCCCTTCAAAAATTTTTTCAACCATGAAGATGTTTCCAAATCCAAGTGATTCGTAGGCTCGTCCAACAATAACAAATCCGGCTCCTGAAAAAGGATAGCTCCAAGAGCGATGCGCATACGAAAACCTCCTGAAAAATTACTAAGAGGGCAATTTTGCGCATTTTCATCAAAACCAAGACCATACAACACGACCGCCGCTCTGGCTTCAGCATCAAATGCCTTTATCGCTATCAACTCATCATAGATTCCCGCTATTTTCTCAGGTTGATCCGCATATTTCTCCAACTCCTGAAACAATCTCTCACGATGCGTATCTTGAGACAGTAGAAATTCCCTTGGAGTTAAATTTCCATCAGGCATCTCTTGCTTCACAGAAAGGATTCTCTTTCCGTTTTCTGTATGAATTTTTCCGGAATCCGCTTCAAACTCTCTCATTATCAGCTTAAGCAAAGTAGATTTTCCACTGCCGTTACGTCCGACAAGTCCGACATGTTGCTTTCCATCTATACGCAAATTTACATTTTCCAGAATGATCTTATTACCTATTCCGAAGCTGACATCTTGTAATGTAAGCATAAAAAACTCCGCTTGCTAATAACATTACCCATAATGAACTGATTATAAATAAATGATATTACATATGCACATTTTTTATTTTAGATGATGATACACCACGATATATACCACTATCTATTATCATGTGTACAGGTCTTCCGCAAACTATATCCGGTATATCTATATCCTTATAATTCTCTCTAAGCGCAACTATAAAATCGTCAGCCGGTAATGCGATAGAACATGCGATACTATCTTCAAAAACCTGATCAATAAAAATTCCTTTCATAAAATCTTTTTGACGCTCTAAACGTTTTTGCTCAATCAGCGGATTTCCGTTTCTATATTCCAAATTACAAGCTATATCTGCTCCTATTATGCCTGTTATATGCGCCTTTTTACTAATTACGTGATTACTATTTCTTTTTTTCAAAGTAAGACGTCTTTGAATTTCCCAAACTGATAGATACGATATAATTACATTATCAAAACTTGCCAAGTTTGATTCACAATACTCTGTTCTTTTATAAAAATCCGAACGCTGCTTCCAAGAACTTTTTCCATGCACACAATAAACAAAAACTGCATCACACAATTTTTTTTGTAAAATGACTTTTATAACCTCTATATGCCCATCATGTAACGGATCAAAAGAACCCGGGAAATATCCCAAATTATTGATTTGAGCAATATCCTCATCTGTCATTTTTTCCAAAAGCGGCATTTATTTTTTTCTAAAAAATCACAATATTAACCAAACAGTAGGATATTTATGCCATAATAATCCGTATTATGGAATATAGTAAGTTGAAAAAATTATTTATATTTCTTGTGATTGAATCACTTATTTGCAATTTCAACAAAATTGCTTTCGCTACTGATTACTCTTCCTATGAATCCTCAGATGAGGAATACAACAATATCAATCAAAACGGCAATATGCTTCTAAATAATAATATGATGACGCCGCAAATGAATGGATTCAACAATGGTATAATGCCGAACAACAACAGCATGATGTCATATCCGTATGGCAACAATAATCTACGATCTCGTGTAAGAACACTCGTTGACAAGGAGCTCACACTTAATGGAAACAAAAACATATATGGAATTGAAAATGATCCTTATACCTCACACTACGCAAATAATCACTTCCAGAATAATAATATGAACAACAACTATCAAAACAATAACTATCAAAATAATGAAAACGGCCAAAACGATTATATGAATAATAATAACTCAGAATATCAACGTCAGAATTCATATGATCCTAATTTAAACACACAACAGCAAAATAATTATGATAACAATGGTTACGACTATAATAACAATCCGAATAACTTTAACAACAATAACGGATACAATTACAGTCGCCCTACTAATTACAATAACGGAAATTATGTAGCGGAAAATCAAGAATTAAATCAAAAAATAGACAAAACTATTAATGAATTAAATTCCATAAAAAGAAATATAAATCGAAATTTTTCTCAAAACCAAAGAAATAGAAGTTCAGCAAGAAATAATAACAGCAATAATACTAACGAAAATTTGCAAAATACAAATGAAGCGAACAATAACAAAGAAATGCCTAAAGCTTCAATTTCAAAAGGAAAGAAAAAATTAAATCGGAAAAGCAGAACTAACTGGAACAAAAAAATATACACCGTAAAAAATATTGATACTTCAAGAAGATATACCGATTCTTATGCCGGATACACAAATTCAAGATATACACGAAGCGGTTCTCCTTATACCATAAAATCTTACGCATCTGTAAAAGGATACCGTTATCCAACTACAGCTGGATATAGCTATACGATAAAATCTTACGGATCGAACAGCAATAACATAAAACCAATAGTTTCCCCAAAAAGTACTTCCAGCGAAAATACAAAATATTCAGTTAAAAGAGTTTCATATTTCATACATAACATAAACGGAAAATGCTTTGAATCTAATGGATGCTCATAATTTTCCATATTGATCAAAAAACCGACTTAAAATATAAAAATCATCAGGTTATTAAATTATTTTATATTTTTTTTTACGTTTTATTAACTTAATTGTATTAAAATATAGTCAAAATTTATAAAAAAGGAACAATTATGAGAAAAAATTTTATAATCGGAACAGCATTAATATTTTGTTTATTAAATCTGGACAATGTTATCGCACAAAACTTACAACAAAAAAATTCTAATATCAATTCATTACAAACAAACTCGGAAACAAAAACGATTCCCTCACTCGATCAATTAATAAATGCGGTTGAGATAATTTAT
>JAFUZX010000157.1 GCA_017476405.1 Alphaproteobacteria bacterium
GTATCCGATTTAGTCGATAAATATTATACTTTTGCGGAAACAATGCCGCAGGATATGCGAGCTCAATATTTTGAAAATTACAAAATGATTTGTCGCAAATGTTTTTATCCTATCGCTCAATCTATGCTCGGAAATGCTCAAATTTTCGATGATATTCCACTCGGAAATGCTCGTAATTTACTTGAGGATTCATATAAAAAACAAGCGGATAATATTCGAAAATCAAGCATGTCATTGTATAAAATAGTGAAATTTTTCGAGGAAGTTGTTACTGAAGATTCTATGAAAGATAGCGGTTTTACTTCTATGCTTGTATTACACTATATGGTGTTACTTGAAAAAATCGATGCCTTGTTTAATCTTGAAACACCGTATTCTGTCGGAACATCTGTATTTGACCATTGGAATGGAGATCGTAATCCTAACTTTTTAAATATTTCACAAGATCAAGCATTGAAAAAATATATGTTGTCTCAATTTAATCGTCTGAAATTTCTTGCGAAAGATTTAGCTGCTCCTATTGTTGAACTTCTGTCTATGCCGGTTTTCGCTTCACATTTGCGAGATCAAACATTACTTGATAAATGGCGTGAAATTATTTCAAATATTGATGATTATGAAGCTCAGAAACCTGGAAATTCGATTGCGGCGTTAGAAAGCTTCTTGTCTGAAACATTAAAGAAAATTAGTATTAATTCCTTTGATTCCGAAGGTGAAATAAAGGCTATTTCCGAAAATGGTGGTGACTTCTTTACTGAAAAACGGGCGGAAGTCGCTAAGGCACTCATTAATCGCGCAGATTTGATTCAATATGATAAAGCCGCAGCGGCATATAAAGAAATTCAAGCATTTTTTAATACGAATCTTGCTCATAAATTCCCGTTTGGTGATTATGACGCTGAAGCATTAGTAACTGATATAGAAAAATTCATAAATATATATGATCAGCAAGCGATAAATATTTCACCGGTTTTAAAAAGTAACGCTGAAGAGAAACAAATTAATCCGCAAGTTTTCGAATTCCTTGAATCATTGAGTAAATTAGTTCCATTTTTGAGAAACTGGATAGAACATACGAAAAATTCAGATCTTCAATCTCCTGGAGTGTTATTTACCATTGTACTGAGACCATCACCTGAAAGTGAAGCGTTAACCTCATCCGTTCTTGACCGTTCATTTAAATTAAAAAATGTTGCAGTAGCGGATAACGGAAACGCTATATTCTTTAATAATGATACCATTGATGTTCAGTTTACATGGATAAATGGAGCTGATGAACGCTTAAATACCCAAGATCCACCACGAAATTTAACTATAGAAAAGCAAAAAGCAACATTTTCTTATGCTGGAAAATGGGCAATGTTTAGATTAATCGAGAATCATAAAATAAATAAAGAAGTTGAATATCCTAATGGGGTGTTGCTACAATTCGAAATTCCGATTTTAAATAGAAATAATGAAACACAGACTTCTAAAATGGTTATGAAGATTACCCCTCAGATGAAAGTGGGGGATAAATTATCACCTGCATTGTGGCCTATATTCCCGGCTGTTTGCCCTCCATTACATATAGGGGAAAACTTACCTGAAAATTTAGTGACCGCAACAGGTGGTAGTAACACAGAAAAAACTCCAAGTACTGTACTTGCGGCATCAGGTGGAGGGGTGATAGAACAGGAATTAGAGAAAGCGGCTGATGAAAAATCCGCAGTTGCAGCGACTTCGTCTGAAGAAGCGGATGACGAAGAGGAAGATGATGACGATGAAGAAGAGGAGGAATAATTGGTATGCCAAATATGAATATCGAAGAATTTCTTCTGCCGATTGTTAATACTGATTCTTCAGATGGAAATAATTGCGGAAAATATCTGAAATATGATTATATCTATGATCAAATTAAAGAAATGCGTCGTGAGGATGATCCACGATTAACTCAGGGCGTGTGGCTTATCGAACCAAAGAAAGCCGCCTGGAATGATGTCAGAAAAGCTTGTGAATCCGCTTTGAAATCTCAGACAAAAGATTTGCAAATCGCTGTTTGGTGGTTGGAAGCTATGATTGCTTTGAAGGGGTTTTCAGGCCTTAATCAAGGAATTGAGTTATTATACGGTCTATGTGATCGTTACTGGGAAAATGTTTGGCCAATTATAGAGGTAAAAAACGGCGACGCTTCTGCCCGTATGGCTCCATTTTACTTTTTTACTGAGAAGGTTTCAGATAGAATTTTGATGATTCCTCTTACTTTTCCATCAGATATTACTTCAAATTCATTCTCTCTTTCCGATTGGATTACTGCTCGTCATAATTTACATATAAAAAACAGCTCGGGTTATACGATAAAAGATTTTCAAAAAAGTGTTACAACTACTTCATTAGAATTCTTGCAGGAAATCGATGATAATATAAAAAATTCAGAGGAAAATCTGAAGAAACTTGAAGCTTTGTTAAATGATCACTGTAAAAATGATGTGCCGAGTTTTCGAGTTCTGTATGAGTATTTCGGTGAAATAAAGCAGATAAATACCAAAAATTTGGAAGATCGTAAAAAAATATGGAATGCGGAAAATGCTAAACGGCAGGCAAAATTACTTGAAGATGCCCAGAAAGCGAAGATCGAAAAAAATCTTGAGACAGAGGTTTTGCGTGATAGCTTAACAGAAGAAAATAATAAAAAAGAAGAAAAGCCGGAAGATGCGAAACCTACTCCAACTATCGAAAATGCATATAGCGCATTGAACGAAATAGCAACATTTTTAGAAGAGAAACAGCCACAAAGTCCATCATCTATGTTGATAAAAATCGCAAGCTCAATCGGCAAGAAAACTTTTAAAGAACTTATGGAAATAAATATGAAAAATGGCGCTACCCTTATGGGAACTATTTCTGAATTGTATCATATAATAAAGCAAGACTCGAAACAAACACCATTTATTCTGCCTGAAGATGCGACAAAACAAACATCGCCTCCTCCTTTTAATGAAGATTTCTGATCAATATTATTTTGTACAATTTCTATTTGTTTTTATTTTGATCTGAAAGTAATGCGACCTTTTGTAAAATCATATGTAGTCATTTCTACATTGACTTTATCGCCTACGAGAACTCTGATACGATTCTTTTTCATCCTGCCTGATGTGTGAGCTAAAATAACATGATCATTTTCCAGCTTTACTCTAAACATAGCGCCGGGTAACACTTCTATAACCTCGCCTGTAAATTCTATAAGATCCTCTTTAGCCATAAATACTCCTAAATTCCAGCTGGATTATACACCTTTTTTTGTTTATTGGATGATTTTTTTTCTGAATTTTATAAAAAAATTGAATGCGAAATATTTTGAAAAATAATAAATACAAAAATAAAATTTATCCATTGACAGCATTTTTTAGTGATTCTTGTTCTTCTTTCGATACCTGAAAATCTTCCTCGTTTTTTTCCTGTACATACTCTTCCTGTGGTTCTGTTTGATCTTGTGAATCTTGCTGTTTTATAGGAAGCGAGCAAATAACGTAACTGCCTCCTTCAGGGGCTGTATTTACGCTCAGTGTACCACCGTGCTGCTCTATTATCGGTTTTATTAATAACATACTTGCTGCATTTGACGCTAATATCTTTCTAATATGCGTTTTTATTGGAGAATTCGTTTTTTTCCGATTTATTCCGACCTTATATGTATTATTGTTATTTTCTATACGTTCATCTTTTATGATTATTTTCAGAGCGTTATTGTCTTTTTCAATAATGGTTCTAATTTCTATTTTCCCATCTATCGGACTTGCTTGAATTGCGTTTATCAATACATTGAAAAGAAATTGTTTTATGCGTTTTTTATCTCCATTGATACTTAAAAGCGGATCTTCATAGAACGTTTCTATTTTTAAATTCTTAGTTTGTGCTCGTTTTTCAACAATTGAAATGACCTCGTTTATAATATCTTTTACTACAAATGTCGAAAAATCTAAACTTGATGATTCTGAATCTATTAAAACCATTTCCAAAAGGCTGTTTATAAGCTGATAAAGTTGATTAGATGAGTCAAGAATGTATTTGCAATACTCTTTCTGCTTTTGATTAAGAGATCCATAGTATTCACGGGTCAAAAGTTCCGTAAATCCTATTAAACAATTGATAGGCTCCTTTAATTCAGTTGATATTCCACATACGAACTCATAACGCATTTCATGAGCTTCTTTTTGTGCCAGATTTTTTTCCATTATAGCCTTTTCCACAACATACGTATCAGTTACATCAATAAAACTAAGCATATGTGCGCCATCAGGTAAAGGAATGTATGAAAACATTACGACAGAATTATTTTTTCTCATAAGTTTGCCGGTTTTTGGAGTTCTATCTGTTAAGCTGCTGATAGCATTATCTTTAAATTCTTTCCAATTGTTTTCATAATCAATTTTTTCTTTAATAAATTCAAGTAAATCCGCTATGTGCATACCTTTTATTTCATCGGTATTTTTGTTTTCTATATCCCAGATTTTTAAAACAGAAGCGTTTAGTATCTTTATACGATTATTGCTGCCGTAAACGAGAATTCCTTCCTGTAAATGATCAATAGTTTCTTTCTGAACAGCTAATAATGTATTGTTTTTGCGTTGAAGAGCCAGTGAGTCTGTTACATCTTCGAAAACAAACATTAGTCCGCCAAGAGGATACGGAGCGGTAAGACGTCGCAGTGTTTTTCCGCTTGGAAGATGCATAAGTTCTTGTTGAGGAGATAAAACAGAAGTAAACATAGCCAATTCTGCTTTTTTAAAACCTTGAAAATCAACATGTTCTGCTATTTGACGGTTGTTGCGACATTCATCCAATACTTCAGAATATGTCGGTTTCGCATGTAACCAGACGGATTCCAATTTCATAAGTTTTTGATATGCGCTGTTAAAGAAGACTAATCTTGTATTTTCTCCGAAAATCGCTATAGCAGTCGAAATATTATCAAGAACATCGTAATTTGCTTTTACAATTCTATCCAAATTTATTGAAAGA
>JAFUZX010000158.1 GCA_017476405.1 Alphaproteobacteria bacterium
AGACTTTATGATTCAATTATTCGGGAAAGCCGCATATATATTTTCTATTGTGTTATTGTCTTGGGGATATCAATTAATTAAATATTATTCTATTTTATTTTACAGAGCGATAGCTTGTTTTATAGCTACAATCACGGGGGCAACTTTAGCTTCTGTATACAAAATAGATTGTGGAGGAATCATAGGTAATTCCCTTGCTATATTTTTCAAAAACAGTTTTGCAACACAGCATTATGAATTTTTTTACACAATCATAGGAATTATCATTGTATTATTTTTTGTATCTTTCGCAATTGCTGTACGGTTAGATTTTTCAGCATCTATAGATTGGATAATGGAAAATTGCGAATTTATTTTCAAACGATTTAAGCAATTTGATGTATTGAACACAATTAACTTTTTACAAGAAGAAAATTCAATTAGAACCAAGAAATCATCTAGTAAAGAAACAAAAAACAAGAAGAACTCACAAAAACGAAAAGTTCAGGAAAAAGAGTACGATTTTGAATTCCCTTCTATTAATTTATTGAAAGATCCGCCACGTCATGATGAAAAAATAGCGGAATCTGAACTTCGAAATCGTGCTGATAATTTAATACACGTCTTAAATGATTTCGGCATAAACGGAGAAATAACAAATGTCGGCCCGGGCCCTGTTGTTACTTTGTATGAATTAAAGCCGGCTGCCGGAATAAAATCATCTCGAGTTATAGGATTATCCAGTGATATAGCAAGATATATGAGTGCTGTATCCGCTCGTGTAGCTGTTATTCCAGGAAAAAACGCATTAGGAATAGAACTTCCGAATGTAAAACGACAAATAGTTTATCTACGTGAAATATTAGAATCAAATATATACAGAAGATCGACAGCATCATTACCTATAGCTCTAGGAAAAGACATTGCGGGTGAAGCTATAGTTACGGATTTAGCAAAAATGCCTCATCTGCTTATTGCGGGAACTACCGGATCAGGAAAATCCGTTGGAATTAACGCTATGATTTTATCATTGTTATATAAATTATCTCCGGCAGAATGTAAATTTATTATGATTGATCCGAAAATGCTGGAATTATCTGTATATGATGATATACCACATTTGCTGACTCCCGTTGTTACTGATCCTAAAAAAGCTGTTGTCGCTCTGAAATGGGCAGTAAAAGAAATGGAATCCCGTTACAAAGCCATGTCTAAAATCGGTGTCCGTAATATTGAAGGATATAATGCAAAAATCGAAGCTTTGCAAAAATCAGGAGAACCGATTACTCGTCGTGTACATACCGGATTTGATCAGGAAACAGGAGCTCCGATTTATGAAGATCAAACGATGGACATGGATTTAATTCCATATATTGTAATTATCGTAGATGAAATGGCCGATTTGATGCTTGTCGCAGGAAAAGATATTGAAGGAGCGGTTCAAAGACTTGCTCAAATGGCACGTGCCGCAGGTATACACCTTATAATGGCGACACAAAGACCTTCTGTTGATGTTATCACAGGTACAATTAAAGCGAATTTTCCGACCCGAATCAGCTTTCAAGTCAGCTCCAAAATTGATAGTCGCACAATTCTCGGTGAACAAGGCGCAGAACAATTACTTGGACAAGGAGATATGCTTTATATGGCTTCAGGCGGACGTATGACACGTATTCATTGTCCATTTGTTTCTGATGAAGAAGTTGAAAACATTACAACTCATCTGAAAGAACAAGGTGAACCTCAATACATTACGTCTATACTAGAAGATGAGGGAGAAGAAAGTGACGATATGTTTGCGTCTGAAATGAATGGAGATGAAGATCCAATGTATAAGGAAGCTCTGAACTTAATTTTACGTGAAGGGAAAGCCTCAACAAGCTTTCTACAGAGACATCTCAAAATAGGATATAATAGAGCGGCAAGGATTATTGATATGATGGAAGCCGCCGGTATAGTTTCATCAGCTAATCATGTTGGAAAAAGGGAAATAATCGGACGATGATAAAGAAAATAGCTGTAATTGTTATCTTGGGAATTATCGGAACTCCGATCCACCTTTTCGGAAAAGTTCAAAAACAAGAAACAACAATAAATTACAAAAAATATATAGATCAAATTGATAAATTTTTTAATAGCATAAAAACATTAAAAGCTGACTTTATCGAAATTAATAAATATGGAAAACAAAGTAGCGGAATTTTCGCATTAAAAAAACATCCTGCTATGCTGAAAATGGATTATATAAATCCAGCAACGAAAATCGTAATAGTAAAAAATAATAAACTAATTTATTACGATAAGGAATTAAAAGAAAAAACGAAAACATCGCTATATTCATCTCCTTTAGCATTTATCGCAGACTCAGAAATTAATTTAAATAAAAGCCTTAAAGTAATTTCATGTGCAGAAAAAGATAATAATCTTGTTATAGCAGTTCGGAAAAAAGATGATCCAGAAGAAGAATACGGAATCGTTGTACTAACATTTTCACAAAAACCTTTCTCTTTAATAAAATGGGAAATTTTTCCGAAAAGTGATTTGATCGACACTACTCCATTAGTTCAATTATACTTACAAAATCAAGTTATAAATAAGAATTTATCTGATAAAGAATTTTTTGGATATGACTAAATAAAAAATGGAGAAAAAAAATGGTCGGAAGATTCAGCAGATTATATAATGAAGAAGCCCTTTCACTTTACATTGAAGAAATTAAAAAATTTCCATTATTAGAACAAGATGAAGAATATGAATTAGCAACTAAATGGAAAGAAAAAGGCGATAAAAAAGCTATGGAAAAACTTATCAAAAGTCATCTTCGACTCGTAGCTAAAATTGCTCGTGGATATTCGGGATATGGTCTTTCTCAAGCTGATTTAATAGCTGAAGGAAATATCGGAATTATGCACGCCTTACAACATTTTGATCCGAATATAGGATATCGTTTTTCTACGTATGCTATGTGGTGGATAAAAGCAAAAATTAAAGAGTTTATATATAATTCATGGTCAATAGTGAAACTGGCGACATCAAAAGATAATAAAAAGTTATTTTTCGGTTTAAATAAAGCAAAACAATCTCTTGGAATTGATACAATATCCGATAATGACGCAAAAATCATAGCTGAGAAAATGAAAGTATCTGAAAAAGATGTTATGATATCAGAAAAACGCTTTTCGAATCGAGATTTTTCCGCTAATACTCCAATGGGTGACGACAACAAAAGCTCATTTCAAGATTTTATTGCTGATATGTCTGAATCTCAAGAGGAACAACTATTAGAAAAACAAGAATTTGAATACAGAAAAAAAATCCTTCATGAAGCTTTAAATACGCTGTCAAAACGTGAGTATGATATAGTCTCGGCTTACAGATTACGAACACCGACAAAAAGTTTAAGAGAGATAGGAAAAGAGCTTAATATTTCCGCAGAACGAGTCAGGCAAATTGAAAATTCGGCCTTTTTAAAACTGCAAAAACATATGAGAAATATTGATTGGAATAACGCCAATAGAAACAATATGAATAGTTATCAAAATATCGCAAAATGTTTTATGAGTGTAACATTAGTGTAAAAATTAATGTTATATAAAAATAATGAACTTACGCCACAAGATTACTATCCGTTTTTTGATTTTTATATGTATGTAATTTGTATCTTAATGTTCTCGCTGAAATTCCCAATTTTTCAGATACAATTGCTTTATTTCCGTCGAATTTCTTTAGCGCTTCTAAAATAGCATTTTTTTCTATTTGATCTAATGTTTTTATCTCACAATCAGTTGATTCTGATTTTTTCAAAATTACATCTTCAAGATCTATTGCGTCCTTTGATGATAAAATAATTGCTCTTTGCACAAAATTTTCCAGCTCTCGTACATTTCCTTTCCATTTAAGTAATGAAAGTTGATCTAATAACTCCTTCGTCATTTGTTTATGAGAATTCGAATATTTTTTACAAAAGAAAACCGCAAGTGGAATAATATCAGC
The DNA here is from genome assembly GCA_017476405.1 of Alphaproteobacteria bacterium. Lineage (GTDB taxonomy): Bacteria > Pseudomonadota > Alphaproteobacteria > UBA3830 > UBA3830 > BNWE01. The sequence goes on from JAFUZX010000158.1 coordinate 3,973, forward strand.
TCTTCTATTCCGCAAAGGAAGAATTTCTAAAGGGATTATATTTAATCTGTAAAATAGATCTTCACGGAATGTTCCCGCTTCAACAGCTTTTTCCAAATTTTTATTACTGGTAGCTATAATTCTTACATCAACTTTTATTTTTTCATTACTACCTAATCTACAAAATTCTTTTTCTTGAATTACTCTTAAAAGTTTTGCTTGTAAAAGTAACGGCATTTCACTGATTTCATCTAATAAGATTGTACCATGATGAGCTTCCTCGAACTTCCCTATCCTTTTCTGATAAGCGTTTGTAAAAGCTCCTTTTTCATGCCCGAATAATTCTGATTCCAGTAGATTTTCAGGAATAGCTGCGCAATTTATCGCAACAAAATTATTATTTGATCTTGCGCTTTTTTTATGAATATATTTAGCAAGAACTTCCTTACCTGTTCCCGTTTCTCCGGATATTAAAATAGTAGCATCTGTTTGCGCTACTTTATCTGCGATTTCAAAAAGCTTTACACTTGATTCATCAACGATAATCGGAACATTAAAACCATCAACAAAATTTGTTTTTATCGCTTGTTCAATTTCTTTTAGATTGGAAATACTAACCACAGTCTCATTTGAAAAACATTTTTTATAATTCGGAATTGTCGCAACTGAAATAACAA
>JAFUZX010000159.1 GCA_017476405.1 Alphaproteobacteria bacterium
ATTTTTATTTGACAACAAGTGCCATTGTCTATACCTGTGTCTCGCATCACAGATCTCCTGATTATTGCTTCATTTCTCTGATATACCACATCATCCTTAATATTTCGTTAATCCGTGCTCACTTTTTCGATTTTCTTACAAAAAAACAATTCCGACCAAGCAAGCTAAAAACTTTTTGAAAGAAAAAAATTAAAAAACAATGATTAATTAGATTATGTTGTCAAGAGATAGTTTTACAGATATCCAAGCATCTGATATGGTTAGCGACAAGAAAAAAAGAAACATTGAAGCCGTCGGTTGGGCTTCTAACGGATATACAGAGCAAAAAGTTTATGATCTTGTTAAATCTGAAAAATTTACCGAGTGTTAGTTTAGAAGTAGACATTAGAAACGTTTGTCCATTGTGTAAAATATATTTTATTCTTCCTTTATGAATCTTCATTGGAATTACAACCCTTTATTGTAACGATTCCATTTTTACCTCGTGCAAGCCCAATCAACATACAATTTAAGCCAGCGAGATTTGAAGGTCGTTTCAATCCATTGTTTTTAAGCGGCATTGAGCGCATCTTCGGTAACAATTGGTTTTCAGAGCAGAGAAAGTTCTCAAACAATTCATAAACCGACCGTCCTGCAAGCTGAGCACAAACTCGATATCGAAGCGGAAAACGGTCAACTGACTCAGGCACAGATCAAAGCCGGTATAATCCATGCGATTTTCACAAATGATCTTGTACTGAAAACGCTTGCTGACGAGAAATGGGCACGGAAAAAAGGCGGAGGTTTTTCATTTAGTTTGGGAGCTTTTGTGACACCGATACCGAAAGAGGATTTAGGAACAGGTGTCCACTTGCTTACAAAAGCCAAACAGGTGGTGGGGTTCACTCAACTTTCTGATGCATTGATAGATGCAGCTTCTCACGCTTCTATTTCATCAATTGATGCCGGTAGTTTCGAAAAAATCATCGATGATTTTGCATCAATGGTCGGTGAAGAGGAATTCTATCTTAAAGTCGGTGGTATTTTACGCACGGAATCGGCATTTGTCGGACACGAAACGCACGATCCAGCACACGAACATATCGAAGCGAGAGAGCGGCAGGACATAAAGGTAGAAGAACGCTGCGAATCTTATGACCACAGCTTCGATCTATCTGTCGGTGAGCTGATGACCGTTCTCGGCACCTTGAAAAAACAGTTCAAAGACGAGGACATCGCTGACGGCGCTACGCAGGAGGAAGCGGAGCTGAACGCTGAACAAGAGACTGCAAAAATTAAGCAAGATATCACTCAAGAACAGAAAAATGTTGATGAAACAGCAGAAAAAATCGTAAAAATCGATGAAAAAGTAAAAACAAAGAAAAATCAGAAGCATTAGTTGACGGACTGAAAAGGCTGGCGAAAGAACAGGCTGAACTACAATCTAAATCGACAGAAAATATAGTTGAAGAAGCATCTATGCGTACACAGTTAGATGCGCTTAATTCAGCAAAAGAAAAATATTTAAGTGATTTAGCAAAAATCGAAAAGGAAGAAAAAGTACGTCATGCTGATGAAGTTGTGAATTCGCATAAAATGTCAATTTGGGCTCAATTAGATGATCCAACGCTTGTAGATG
>JAFUZX010000160.1 GCA_017476405.1 Alphaproteobacteria bacterium
CCCTTTTGGTCCAAGCGTTACTTTCACAGCATCTGCTAAAATATCATCACCACGCAACATTTTGATTCGAGCTTCACTGCCAAATTTCAAATCTTTAGCTGCCATATTAAATCTCCCTATTTTTTGATTCTATTTACGAATAATACCTAAAATGTCAGATTCTTTGAGTATCACATACTCAATTCCTCCAAGTTTAATTTCGGTTCCACCCCATTTACCGAACATAACATGATCACCCACTTTTACTTCAAGCGAATGAAGAGTACCGTTATTGTCCATTGTACCTGTTCCAACAGCAATAATTTCACCTTCCATTGGTTTTTCCTTTGCTGTATCCGGAATAATAATTCCTCCAGGAGAACGTTCTTCCTGATCGATTCTTTTTATTAATACACGATCTTTTAATGGTGTAAAATTCACTTCATTAGTCATTAACTTACTCCAATTTCACCTAAACAATAATATAATTTTATCTATTGCAAATGCGCAAAGATGTAATGATACGAATTTTAACAATCTGATATATAAAATTCAATCTAAAATTAAATATTTTAATTTTTTTCAAAAAAGTATTGTATTAAATGTTAAAATTGGTATGATTGCGATCAGTTAGCTATAATAGCTGCGTAACATAAGCGGGTGTAGCTCAGTGGTAGAGTACAACCTTGCCAAGGTTGGTGTCGAGGGTTCGAATCCCTTCGCCCGCTCCAAGCTTTCAATTATTTTTTCTTTTATTCTTTATAATGTTAACTAAATATTAATGATATTAACGTTACCCTATCTGTATTATGAATAAGAAATCAATCGCTGTCTTAATTCCTTGTTATAACGAAGCGGAAACAATTTCCGAAGTTGTTAGTGATTTTAAAAAGCATCTTCCGAACGCTACTGTATACGTATACGACAACTGTTCTGATGATAATACTTCTGAACGAGCACGTGAAGCTGGTGCGATCGTTACTCTCGCAAGAGACAGAGGTAAAGGAAACGTAGTAAGAAGAATGTTCGCTGATATCGATGCAGACATATATATTATGGTTGACGGTGATTCGACATATTCAGCCTCAGATGCTCCGAAAATGGCAACTCTCATCAACAGCGGCAATACAGATATGATTATAGCCGTAAGAAAAGAAAAATCGGAAAAAGCATATCGTGAAGGCCATAAAATCGGAAATAATCTATTCAACTATATCCTTAAGATATTATTCAACAGTAATTTTTCTGATATTTTTTCAGGGTATCGAGCATTCTCAAAGCGATTTGTAAAAACTTTCCCGGTAATGACTAACGGATTTGATATAGAAGCAGAATTAAGTATACATGCATTAACATTATCAATCCCTTGCGCAGAAATTAATTCTGAATATTATGCACGTCCTGCAAATTCTTATAGTAAACTGAATACATTTAAAGATGGTATCAAGATACTGATTAGTATAATAAACTTATTAAAAGAAACACGACCTTTATTTTTCTTTGGAATAATATCTGTGTTCATGTTTTTATTATCAATTGGTATTGCTTCCCCTATTATCGGAACATTTTTGGAAACCGGATTAGTTCCTCGATTGCCAACAGCTGTTCTTGCCGTCGGAATTATGTTGATATCTTTCTTAAGCCTCACATGTGGTTTAATATTGGACAGTATTAGTCAAGCTCGTATGGAAATAAAAAAACTACATTATTTGTCTTTTTAATTTATCAATGTTTATTTTTTATTTTTATAGAAGAAGATTTATATCAAATAAACACTAAAGATAATCACTTTTTTTTACAAATTAATACAAAATTCATCTCTTGCGTTATATCATCGGACTAATTATGATCCGTAGTGTTGATGTAGTTATGTGGAGCATATAATGAATTTAAATATTAAAAAGGCAAAATGGACATCACAATCAAAGCAATTTTTTAATACATCTGAAGATAATAGTGTCGTTTTAGATGTCATAATTTCACTTTCCTGTAAAAGCCAAACTGGAAATGGATTTGAAGAATTAGTAAACGCACTGAACGATGAGAGTATAAACAGAAAACTGAAACAAGTTAATATACTTGATACAACATACCTTTACAGACACTTCTACCCTGATTTTAAAAAGTTCACTAATGTTTCAATACCTACTGAATGGTATCTCACTAATAAAGAAGCGATTGAACGGATAAAAGCAAAAGTTGTTTTAAAAAACTGGGCAGAAGAAATTGATAACAATGAATTTCGAAAATATTTTCAACAGATAAAACAAGAATTCGAAGGCGATAAAAATGGAAATGGTTTACTTCTTGGTTTCAGAGATACTGTTATCCATAAAGCAGCTATAAATTCATATAAACACAAAAAACCATTTGATAAATGCGTTGATTTCATCCTTGAAGAATGCGCTCATTTATGCGCTTCATTTAAATCTGAAACAAACATTTGTTATCCTGCGAAAATATATTCTATTGGCGAAAGCATTATTAAAAGATTTTCTTTAAAAATAAATCACATTTCATACAAAGTTCATAGCGAAACCGATTCAGACAGCGATAATAAAAATGAAAAATATAAAACAAAATTAAATGAAACAGTTTTAGAGAAAGCTATAACAGATTTTATGAAACAAGAAGTGACAAATATGAACTTCTTTGTTGTAGATACAAAAGGTAATCTTATTTACAGTAATTTTGCTCTAGAACGTTTTCTGAATAATGAATTAAAAGCTGAACAAATCGATAAAGAAGCTTGGAAAACAACATCTGAAGTAATTAAAACAGGCCAAATGTTTACCGGCGAAGAAAAAGGACGACAAGGAAGAATATATTTATCAATGAGAGCACCTTTAAAAATAGATGATAAAATTGAAGGAGCGATTGGTATATCAATAGATATAACCGATTCTAAAAGAATAGAAATTGAAAAGAAGAGAACTGAAGAATTAGAATTTTTAAATCGAATCCAGCAAATAAAAATTTCATTTCAAAATGAATTCACGCAATTTATTTCACAAATGGCGCATGATATAACATCACCACTTTTAAGTCTTGAAGTATTTACGAAAACTTGTAAAAATCTTAATAATGATCAGCAGCATATGTTAGCAGGTATCACTTCGAATATACGTACTATTGCTGATGATTTACTACAGAAATACAAATATAATAAAAGAGCTATTAATGTCTCAACAGAACAGAAAATCTTAATTTCCCTGGCATTATCTGAAATAATTGCTCAAAAACAACTTCAATATCATGATAATGAAAAAATAAAAATATTACTGCAATATCGTGCTATGGATAAATTTGCGTTTATAAAAGGAAATTACTCAAATTTTACAAGAATGATTTCGAACTTATTAAATAATGCCGTAGAATCATATAAATAAAAAAAAGTAAATATTCTTGTAAGATTTCGAACTGAAAAATTTTTCGCCATTATAGAAGTTATAGATAACGGTGAGGGAATGTCTGAAGAAAAAATTAAACAAATTAATCACAATATACCTATTGAAAGCAGTAAACAAAACGGATGCGGTTTAGGTCTGCATCAAGTAATGGAAACTATTCGTATGTATAATGGAAAATTGGAAGCAGCGTTACAAGCGCAGGGAGGAACAAAATTAATTATAACCCTTCCTTTAGTTAGTGCTCCCAATTGGATACCAATGCATATCAATTTAAATAGAAACTGTACTGTAATAATATTAGATACAGATGAATCAATCCGTTTATGGAAAAAATTATTTGAAAATCATCTAGAGGAATTAAATCTAAAGGTATTTGTCAATGCTGATGATGCCATTGATTTCATCGAATCACTATCTGAAAACGAAAAGAAAAATATTTTTGCTTGTATAGATTATGATAAAACTTTCAATAGTTCATTTAATGGATTAGATGTTTTGTTGCAATACGGTTTGATGAAACAATCATTGATCACAACAAGTACATACCATAATAAACAATTATTAGAATTAATTGCCTCATCTGGAGCGAAAATTTTACCGAAACAATTTTTAAAAGATGCTGAAATTATTATCGAGGAAACACAAAAATTCGCTTGTAATTATTAATTGAATTTTTAATTATCGATCATTGTGGAACTTTTTCATATAATATCTGAGGTGGCGGTAATATATCTTTTAAGAGACGTGAATCATTTTGAATATCGTTAAATGCCTCTTCAATAAATGGAATTATTTTATAACTAGTTGAGGAAGATGAAGATATTGATGATGTTTCAGATGATTTGTCACTGAAATTACTCAAATTTTTTCTACTCGAACTCAAATGAGTTGTGAAAATCATTTGCGCAACCTCTTCATCTGTTCTTACATGTGAACAATTTTCATTATTCATATCCACCACGTAGTTATGTAAGAAATTTTTTAGGGAAATTGTTGGAAAAATTGCATCACGTACTTGGCAAGCAAATACAATTTGATCTGTGATGTTTCCTAACGTATTAAATACCGACTCAGCTTGAATCCAAGTTTGCTGTCTTGAACTATTCGAATTTAAAAAACGATATTTTGCACATAGATAATATACTGTATCTATCCGATGGCCTGATATCGAATTATTTGCTATACTCGTTATATCTGAAAAAGCATGGACCAACATTTTGTTTGGATTTTTTTCAATGTTATCTTGATGAAATGTATTGAAAATTTCATTAATCTTTTTGTAATATCTTGCAAAAAACTTATCAAATCTATTGAGAGGGATATCAATTTCTTTATAATCATCCGGCATAATATTTGAGTCGAAAAATTCTTGAGGTGAAATGTTAACTTTACAGAAATCTAACAACATTGGAATATATGATATCATATGATTACTACATTCACGAAATATACGTTGGTTAAAAGACTGCAAATTTATTATTTCGTTACACCAACTCTTTACTTTTTCATACTGATTTTTAATCGTACTCCCTTCTAATTCACAAATTTTTTCTGTTATCAGCATACCTTTTGATTGATTGTTATATATTATTCTAACATTGTCATTAATCGATGGTATATGAGCCATAAAAAATTTATCATCAAAAGCCGGTAATCTGAAAAGTGTTCGTAGTCTGAGTATAAGAAGTTCTGTTGCTCTTAGTGCGTATGGATATAAAATAGATTTTTTGGTGATAAGATATCCATCTCGTTTTATAATACTGTACGATCCTTCTTTCACTGCGAAATAGTCACTATACCTCTGATTAATACTGTCCCATACAGGAGTAACTCCGGTTAATTCAGCTATTGCTTTTGAAAAATCTCCAAAAATTATTGAATAAAATATAAATGGATTAAATGTATGTTCAGGACATGTTTCGTTAAGTCCTTGATAAAGAGGTCTTGATTCTCCAACGTACTGATATAACGAAATATAACTCGATGGAAGATAATTAATCCATCCGTCTAATGCATTTGAATCATCAGTGATATATGCTAATTTAGGTAAACGATTAATTATCGTTTCATATTTATCTAGAAATTGATTTTGATTTTGTTGTTTTTGGTAAAACGCATGTATATATGAAATACATTTTGCATTGAAATCTTCTTCTTCCAG
>JAFUZX010000161.1 GCA_017476405.1 Alphaproteobacteria bacterium
AGAAAAAATACCCTTAAACACTTCCTGAAAGGCCTCAAATTTCAACAATTATTCGTAACGATGGTGGGCATTGCAAGGTTTGAACTTGCGACCCCTACGATGTGAACGTAATGCTCTACCGCTGAGCTAAATGCCCGACTTGCCTATTTGGAATGGTGGAGTTAAGGGGAATCGAACCCCTGACCTCGACGATGCGAACGTCGCGCTCTACCAACTGAGCTACAACCCCATAGATACCCTCACAGTTTTTATAATTTTATAAAACTATAAACAATTTTGTTATATATTTCGTACTATATTTGTTGAACTATGTACTTGATATTTTAAATAGATCCAGCAATTACCGATCAGTAACCTTCGCGATCCATTCTTTTTTTCAATAATTTTCTCGTACGCCGAATAGCTTCCGAAGTTTCTCGAACTCTTTTTTCTGAAGGCTTTTCGAAATGCCTACGCAACTTTATTTCTCTGAAAATTCCTTCACGCTGCATTTTCTTCTTTAAAGCGCGAAGCGCCTGATCTACATTATTATCACGTACAAAAACGAGCACTATTTCCTCACCTGTTCTTTATTTATATTTATCAATAACCCCCGATGCTTAATTTGTCACATCGCTGTCCTATTTATACATAACTATGAAGCATTTTGAAAGCTTTTTTTTGGAAAAATCGTTAATATCTTTTTGTTTTGAAGAAATCTACTAATATTTTTTTGCATTGTGTCTCAAAAATACCACTTATAATTTCTGTTTTATGTAAAGCATGCTCGAAAACTCTGCATCCATGAGTTACAGCCCCATATTTAACATCATAAGCTCCGAAATAAAGACGACGAATGCGAGCTAAAGAAATAGCTTGAGCACACATAGCGCATGGTTCTAACGTTACATACATATCACAATCTTCTAGAATCGGCGTTTTTAAAATTGAACAAGCTCGACGGATTGCTAATATTTCAGCATGCGCAGTAGAATCATGCGCCTTTTTTACCTCATTTCCAGCACTTGATATTATTTTATTAGACTTTACTATAACAGCTCCAACAGGGATTGAATTTCTCTTACCGGCTTCTATTGCCTCTTGCAAAGCGGTTTCCATAAAATCCAGTGATTTTTTATCATAATTTTTTGAGTAAAACATAAAAAAAATCGATTTCTTAAATGTAATTTTACCAAAACATAATAACCTTATTTCATACAAAAGGTAATGCATATGGAAAAATAAGAGGTAGGAATAAATGTCTAACATTATATATTTGAAAGATATTCTTCTCGCAAAAGCTCCGATGAAAAAGAAAGGGCGTCCAAAGCTCAAGCCTTTTTATCAAGATGTTCCCGTAAAAACAACTTTACAATCTTCTTTAGTAGAAAGAAAAAAGAATAAAGATAAACAAAAAAGAGGCGAGGGGATTTAAAAAATCCTGAATAATTCAGATATATAACTATCTGAATGAATCTGAATCCCTTGATAAGAGACTATATTTTGTAAGATTTTTTTTGCAAAGTTTTTTTTAATGTTTTTTTATAAAAATAACATAAAAATCTTGACATTTTTTGTAGATTATGCTAACCTATTTTTGTAGTTAAGAATAAATGGAGAAACAATAATGATAATAAATAATAAATTGATATGTATTGGTTTATCTGTATTTTGCTATGTGTTTTTCGCAACAAATAGTACTTATGCAAGAAGCTCAAATTATAGTTCAGATTATGAAGTTAACAGCAAATTAAAGACGGATATAGAAACAAATAAAAATCTGGAAAATTCATCTTACAAAAGGAAAAGAATTTATGATCTCGGAGTTGCAAATTACGATAAATCCACACCGAAAATGACCGAAAAACAGCTTATGGAATTAAAACAACAAATAGGAACATTATCTGCGGATCAGCGTATGTCATCCGATACAATAAAGATAAATTTCACAAATTATAAACGGGTTATGGATAATTTAAGCTACACAAGCAAAACAACAAAAGAAACAGTTTATCCTCTAAAATATGTCCGAAATTTAGATATGAGTAATTCAAAAGTTGATTCCAGAGTAAAGAATTATGTTAATAGCGAGGGTAGGGGAATTGATGCTAAAAAAATTACGTTAATACTTGAGCAATGTGATCCTGATACTCTGGAATCCATAAATATAAGCGGAAATAATTTAACAGAAATTCCAGCTGAAGTATTTAAATTTAAAAAATTACGTTGGTTAAAAGCTGATCATAATAAAATTACCGATCTTCCTCCTGAAATTTCAGAGTTAACGGAATTGCGAATATTGAAATTAGATCATAATAATCTCACGAGATTACCAGATGAAGTACAAGATTTGCCTCATCTATTGCAATTGCATTTGGAAAGTAACGATTTTGATCAAGGAAAAGTCCCTGATTTGAAACAATTCAAAAATTTAAAATATTCCAGAATAGGTAGAAGCAATACTCAAGAAAAAGAGAAAATGAATCAAATCAGAAATCAAGTTAGGGCTGAGAAAAAAGCATTAGCGGCTGAAAAAGATTATGAATTTGATGATAAGGAATAATATAGTTATTAATGATACTTGCAAAGTATGAATATATATCCCCGAAAAGAATTCTCGGGGATTTTTTTGTCGCTCGAAAACCGCAGACTAGGCTAGTAGGGCGTTTTTTACAGAAAAATATAGAATATGTAAAAATTACACCTTTTTTTTCTTGACAAGTATATTAAAAATTGTCACAATGAGCCTTTAAAATAATAAGGTACAATGAGTGCAATATGAAAAATATAGCTTTAAGCACAGCGATAGTCTCAATTTTGAATATATTTATAGGAGCAAACCATGTTCAGGCGATAGATAAGCCGGGAGGAGTGGCTGAAAATTCCCAACAGTAGTCTCGAAGCGCTGTAACAGAGCCAATTCCGCCGGCACAAGCGCAGGATAGCAGTTCTGCCAACGTCAATCCACAACAGGAGACAGCTGTCGATGCTAATGTTGAGGCCAGAGAAAACGTCAACAAAAAGGATAGCGATGGTAATACTTCGCTTCATCAGGCCGTTATGCAAGGTGATCTGGAAAAACTGAACTCTTTACTTGAAAATCCAGACATAAATGTCAACGCACAGAATATAAGAAAGCGGACTCCTCTTCATTTGGCCACTATGAAGGAGCATCTAGACATGCTGAAAGCTTTGCTCGCAAATCCAGACATAAACGTTAACGCACAGGATAAAGATGGTGACACTCCTCTACATTTGGCAACTATGAACGTTCATCCAGAAAAGCTAAATGCTTTGCTCGCAAAGCCATATATAAATGTCAACATGCAGGATAACTGTGGTCGAACCCCTCTGCATTGGGCCCGTCTAGAAGTACTACGAATCTTACTCGAAAATCCAGACATAAACGTTAACGCACAGGATAAAAATGATGACACTCCTCTGCATTTGGCCATTTTGAAAGATGATCTAGGCACAGTACAAGCCTTGATCAATTGTAAAGATATAGATGTTAATTTAGAGAATAATCTAGCTCGAACTCCTCTTCATAATGCCGTTTTTTACGGTCGTCTAGAAGCACTAAAAGTCTTACTCGAACACCAAGATATAGACGTAAACGCACGCACAAGGTAGAAATGGTGAAACTCCTCTTCATACCGCAGCTATGAAGGGTAATTTAGAATTAGAAATGGTACAAACCTTACTCGAGCATCCAAACATAAATGTCAATGCGCAAAATAGATATGCTGCGACTCCTCTGCATTGGCTTATTATACCCTATCATCTAGATGCACTAAATGCTTTACTTGCGCACCCTAGCATAAATGTCAACGCACAGGATATGCATGGCCAAACTCCTCTTCATTGGGCCGTTAGGTTTGGTTATCTAAAATCAGTAAAAACCTTACTCAATAATCAAATGGTAAATGTTAATTTAGAGGATAATTACGGACAAACAGCACTGGATCTTGCTCATACCTGTGATAACCCAGAAATAATAGATGCCTTAAAAGAGCATAAGGGAATTACTAGATGGAACTATAAAAACTGGCGTATTTTGCGTGAAGCCATTAAACATGATAATAAAGATGTTGTACAGACCTTGCTCGCAGAGCCAGACATAAACGTCAATGCGTGGGATAGAGATAGTCAAACTATTCTGTATTTTGCTATCAAGAACCATCATCAAAAAGCAGTGCAAGCCTTGCTCGATAATCCAAAAGTAAATGTCAACGTGCAGACTGCTGGCAACCAAACTTCTCTTCATTGTGCTGTTTGGTATGCTAATCTAGAAGCAGTGAAAACCTTGCTTGCAAAGCCAGAAGTAAATGTCAACGCACAGGATATGTGGTATGGCAAAACTCCTCTTCATTTGGCTGCTGAGTCCGAGAATTTAGGAGCACTGCAAGCCTTGCTCAACCATAAAGATATATATGTTAATTTAGAGGATAAGGACGGTAAGACAACCTTGGATCTTGCAAAATACTGGGAGAGACTAAGAAACAGTGAGAGTTTAATACCGTTGAGGGAAAAGATGCAAAAATTGCGGGAAAAACAAAAACAATTAGGGAGAAAAAAGTCTGTTGATGAAAACAATGCAAAGGTGACGCAAAGTCAGGATGGCGCAAGTTCTTCATCCTCAGCTTCTTCAAGTTTCGGCAATTAAAAGCGCGTATAAAGGCGATTTTTTAGTCTTTTTTGCCGATTTCGTTGTACTTCCTCCGTTGTTTTGGTAGCACGGAGGACTTTTTTACTTTAAAAAATATTTTTGTAGAAAAGCGTAATATATCTTCGATAAATTCAGTAAATCATCAACTTTTGCTCGTTCATTTTTTTGATGAATCGTTGAATCTGGTAATCCGAACTCTATGACATTACAATGTTTAATTATATATCTGCCGTCTGAGGTACCTCCAGCAGATGAAAATTCAGGAGTTAACCCTGTAACTTCATTTATTGCGGAAGATAGGATCCCTTTTAATTTCGGATCATCGCAACAGTATGCCTCTCCGCTAACATAAAATTCCAACGAAATATTATATTCTTTTGCTTCTTCTTTACAAATGGCTTTCAACTCAGAGGATTGATAATCAGAACTGAAACGTATATTTAAGTTAGCTGATGAGTGATCTGGAACAACATTTGTCGCATAATTATTTGTAAACAGCATTGTTGGCTCCAAATTTGTTTTTGGAAAACGTTTATCTACATGTTTCCATTTATAATCAAGCATTTTCA
>JAFUZX010000162.1 GCA_017476405.1 Alphaproteobacteria bacterium
ACTTCATTATTTTTGTAATTAAAAATTTTTAACTCACTGTTATTCATAAAAAATCTCCTAAAAATCGGTTTTCAAATTTTGATAAAACTCGGGCATTACGTTATGAATCCAAACGCATTGAGAGCTTTAATCAATTGTTTTTACTGGTTATTTCAGCATTTTTTATGGAGGAACTAATTTTAATATCATCTCAAGCTCCGCGGCTAAACACAGTCTGTCTAAGGCATATCAGATCGATTTTTGCGTAATCGCAAACATTTCGAAAATTAGAATTATTTTCAAAAATCCAACGGAATGAGTCTCGTCTTTCTTTATCTGAACCATGGAATAAATCATTGATGGCTTGAACGATCACCGCATTCCACAAAGTTTCCTCTGACATCACAAACTCCAAGGAATATTTTGTTAATTTCAATAAGTTTAACTTATATTTCTCTAAGTCAAGTAAATATTTTTGATTAAGCTATTAAATATACCTTGATTAAACAAAAAACTTTAATATAATGAATAATAATTAACACAATAAAGATGACAACATGAAAAAACTATTGATATTTATAGCAGGAATAATCGTCGGAGCGGCAATATTCGCTTATGAAGCTAATGATCAGCTTATTTTATCTGAAAAAAATGAAAAAACTTTATTAATCTCTGAAATGAAAGTATTTCAAGTTATAGGCAAAGACGAAGCATTGGTTTTTTCGAATGATCAAATATATCTTTTGCTTCATAATGATACTGATTTATATTACGACAATCAGAAAATCCAAGTTTCAAAAGGAACAAAAGTAAAACAAATCGGTATATACCGATATGAAAATAAAGAAGGTTTTATCAAGACGGTTCCTGCTATTCGTATTGAATCAATTAATAACAATAAACAAATTAAGTCGATATCAGAATAAAAACAACATGGAAATCTTTTTTTTGATTTTTATATTCTTTATAAAATTGTTATATATTTTTATATGGAAATCTCCGGAAAGAATTGGGCAGTCAGGAGAAGTTGAAGTGGCTGAAATTTTGTCTGAATTACCTGAATCAAATTATCGAGTTTTAAATGATGTATTGATAAAAGTAGGTAATGTAAGTATTCAAATTGATCATATTGTTGTATCGATATATGGAATATTCGTAATAGAAACAAAAAATTATAAGGGATGGATAATAGGAAAAGAAACGTCTTATGAATGGACGCAATGTATTTATAATTTTAAAAATAAATTTTATAATCCGATAAGACAGAATTATGCTCATATATCTGTATTAAAAAATATTTTGAATTTATCCGATAATTTTTTTATTCCGATTGTTGTCTTTACAGATCGTGCAGAATTAAAAATAACATCTGAAAGCACTGTTATCTATACCGGCGACTTATTGAAATTTATTGAAAATTACAATAATCAAATATTATTTGATTTGAATTTTTTGATAAACAAAATTAATTCTCATATTATTTCAGATGAAAATATAAAATCTGTGCATAAAATATCCGTACGAAATAAAACTCAAATCAAAGAAAAATTCAGAAACGATAGATTAAGTGAAGGAAAATGTCCGGATTGTGGTGAGGATTTAATAATTCGTTACGGAAAATACGGAACATTTATCGGATGTTGTAGATATCCTTATTGTCAATATACAAAAAATTTGTAAATTAAAAAAATTGCTGTTTTTAAGCGATAATTGAGCATATTTTCTCTCATCGATTACATGAGTCGTTTTGATGATTGCTTTTCTTTTTTCTTCAGAAATATTTTTGATAATTTCGCCGTTTTTTTCCGAATCCCATGTAACTTTTTTCGGCACTTCAGCGGTAATTTGAAAACCATTTTCGTAAAATTTGGCGGTGCCTGTGTTTTTATTTTCATCATGCAGTTTATTTTGAACTGTTTCTGAAAAACGCAAATTCAAAGCATCTCCCAACTTTTCTTTCAGATCTTTCGTGTGGCTTACCAATTTCGCCATTTGCTCGTTCAGATCAGCAAGATCGTAAATTTCGAGCTGACTTAACTGCTTTACATCAAGTGTTTCGATTGCAGACAGATTTCTTCCCATCCAATTTCTCCTTAACTTATCAATAAAAACCAAACGATTTTCAGAATTTTCGAAGTGCCTGAACAGAAAAGCGATGCGACTGATATCTCTTGAAATGCCAGAGCGAGAAAGTCCTGTTATCATGACAGTATCGGCAATTGAGTACCTCAACAGCAACTGATACAGCATACGAAACTTAATCGGCAGCGTGTCGATGAAATCCGATGCCTCGATTTGCTTTTCGATTAATTCTCGAAATTCAATGAAACTATCGCTGTGTATTTCATCGCTGTACTCGGAAATTCGGATAATTGAATCACGTTTCTTACGCATGTAAGTTTCGATTAAAGTTGCGCAGCGTCTTTTCAGAACTTTTCTGATGAAATGCTCAAGTTCGCCGCAACCTTCATCAAACTTTCCGATGCATGAAAGAATTTCGCACATCAATTCCTGCTCCAAATCTTCAAGATCCATGGAACGAAAAATTGATCTGCACAAAAAATTACAAAAAATTTAAAAAAGTCTGAACATTTTTCCGAGAAAAACTGAATAAGTAATATGACAGGAGAAAGTTATGACGCTACTTGCATTAGATCTCGGAACAAATATGGGGTTTGCAATATTTAAGGATGGGAAGTTCATCAGCGGTACGAAGAAGCTCGGAACTTATAAAGAAAAATTCGGAGCACGTTTTCATGAATTTCGAACATGGCTGTTGAATATCATTGCAAAACATAATATCGAAGCAGTTTATTTTGAGCGATTTTTCGGACACAAAGGCGTTGAAGCGGCGCATTGCTACGGCGGATTTCTATATATGCTCGCGTCTGTGTGCTTTCAGCAGCCTTGCATAAGCTTTTCGGTTCAAGCGATCAAGAGGTTCATGACGGGAAAAGGCAACGCAACGAAAGATGAAATGATCGCTGCAGCAAGACAGAAAGGATTCAATCCTAAAACAGACGAC
>JAFUZX010000163.1 GCA_017476405.1 Alphaproteobacteria bacterium
AATATCAAGAAAACTTCATACGTTTTCAAAATTAACGCCTCAATACGAAAATTTTATGTGCGATAGTTCTATAGATAATAATCTAGTTTATGATGAATTTGCTAATTTGGGTATACTATATGGTGAATTCTTTAAATGCTTAATTAATACGAAAATAAAAGCTAATTTAGGAATGGCTGATATATACTCAAAGTCTGGCCAGCTGAATTTTATTAACTTATTAGATTGTTCGTTTCAATCAGGAATGGCTATATCATTACATGAT
Organism: Alphaproteobacteria bacterium; assembly: GCA_017476405.1. Classification (GTDB taxonomy): domain Bacteria; phylum Pseudomonadota; class Alphaproteobacteria; order UBA3830; family UBA3830; genus BNWE01. The sequence goes on from JAFUZX010000163.1 coordinate 266, forward strand.
AATTTTAGAAATCTTATGCCAATTTCTTTGGGAAGATTGATTATAAAGGATAACACTAAAATTTCGTGCCGAGAGCACTATTTTGCCTTAACAGAAAAAATTAATCATTTTCGTACGAGTATACAGATTGCAGACAATCATAATGATGTAATCATGTACATAAAAGATTTAGGAATAAAGCCAGGGAAGTTTTAGTTTGTTTTTTCTGGTATCTGATACACCTGCTGAATATTTATGTTTTTTAAAAATTCATAATCATGAGATACTATTACGAATTGCCCGCCATAGTTTTTCAGTATACCAGCAATATGTTCCTTTGTTTCGAAATCAATATTGTTGGTAATTTCATCCAAAATTAATAGCGCTGGCACTGAAGCTGTAATTTGAGCAAGACACAGCCTAGTTTTTTCACCTCCTGAAAGATATTTGTTTGGTAAATTTATCTCTTCATTTTTTCTAAAAAGAAAATTATTTAAGTATTTCCGAATTTCTGCATGAGATAGATTTTTGTTTATTGTTGCTATTGTTTCAATAGGAGTCATATCAGGATCCAGTGTAGAATAGTGCTGGTCCAAATACGCTATCTTGCTTGGAATATACCATTGTCCTGTTCTGTAAACTGCTGGATCATTAAGTATCGCCTTAATTAAAGTGGTTTTCCCTGAAGCATTTGGGCCAAGAATAGCTAGGTTTTTATCTAGATTTATGTTAATGTTCCTAAGAATAAATTGGTTTGGCGAATAGCCAACGGAACCATCTACAATGGCCAGAGATACGTGACCTTGACTACAGGGAAAATCAAAAGTAGGAACGATTATTTCCGGTATAAAGATATCATTCAATTCTTCTAATATTACGCTTCGCTGCTTATTCAAGTTCTTAACAACTTTCCCAGTGGCTTTTTCTGCTGACATAGCCTTATCATGTCCAACAGATCTCATCCATTTTTTATTTCTAATTTTTGCTATTCCAGCTGCTTTGCTATGAGCCTGACGTTCCTGTTCCTTTTGAATCTTTTGTTGAGCAATTTTTTGAGCTTGTTTAACAATACCTAATTGCTTTCTCAGTGCAATACCTTTTTTTTCATTTTCCTGCAAAAAGTCGTCATAATTACCTGAAAACACGTTGACTTTTTTGTCATTTATATACCAAATAACATTTACAACATTTCTCAATAATTCACGGTCGTGGGTAGCAACGAGCACAATTCCATGATACCGCTTAAGCATGCGAATTAGGTTTGCTCTATTATGTGAATCCAAGTGATTTGTTGGCTCATCTAGTATCAAGACATCAGGTTGTTTCGAAACCGCTTCAGATAACTTTTTGTTAAACCTTTCTCCTCCACTTAGGTTTTGATAATCATAAATTAACTGCGGAACTAAAAAACTCAAGCTATCGCCAAGTTTTTCATGAATCATCTTCAATAACGAAGATTTTCCACACCCATTGCGCCCTATAATTCCTATACGACTGCCATCATTTACCAATGTACTAAAGCCCTGAAAGCATATTTTGTGAGGTAACTCTAGCCTAATGTCGCTCAATACAAACATAGGCTAATTATAAATTATCTCCGATAAGAATAGAAGCAAAAATCACATCATGAAAATTTTAATTATTATAATAGTTTTTTATTACCAGTAATGTAATGATAGCAATCGACAGAATTAAATTCTTAATGGGTCATAAAATAAGTCAGGGTTGCCATAATTAGGTAGACGGTATACACTGAGAGTTGTGGGAGTAGGAGGTATACAGCTTGAACAAAAGAGTAATAAGTGGAGAAATATTCCTTGTACTGTCAATTGTATGTGGTTGCTTCAATGATGTATTTTCAAAACACCTTGGGTGTTATGCTTCTAGTGGTGAGATCGTGTTTTTTCGATTTTTGATAGGAGCTATTATACTAATGCCATTCATGAGTAAAAATGATTATTTACAAACGATTAGAGGCAAACAGGCTCTTCTTAATTTTGTTCGAAGCATACTGGGCGTGTTTAGTATGTGGCTCTGCACGTACTCTGTTATCCATTTAAAATTAGTAGAGGTAACTATATTACTGTGGTCCATTCCTCTATTTGAACTAGTATTCAGTCGACTATTCCTTAGCGAAATGGTAAATTTTCGTCAAATATCTGCTACGATAATATGTTTTATATGTATAGTCGCTTTTTCTGTTAAAGTATCTGATTTTTCGGTAGAGCATAGTTGTCTGTATATCCTGCCGTTAACAGCAGCTATGTTATTTGCGTTCCAAGATATCATTATTAAAAAAATCGGTCGAAATAATCAATGTGATCTAAGCATGCTGTTTTCATTTTCAATATATGCAACGATATTTTCGTCTTTTTCTTTTTGGAATGAGTGTGGAAAATTAACTTTCTCTATTAAAACAGTAGCATTATTTATCGTCCTAGGAATTTGTGGCCAATTAATGCAGTATTTTTTATTTATGGCTTTTAGGCGATCTATGCTGTCTCAGTTAGCACCGATAAGATACTTAGAGTTTATTATACAGGCATTTTTTGGCTTCATATTTTTTTCTGAAATCCCATCTAAAACGAATATAATATGCGCAATAATGTTGTTAGCTATTATTCATATTGTTTCCAAAATTAATAAATTAGCAACAAAAAAGTAAATAACGATGTATCATTCTCGTTGTTTTGTAATTTAGACAAATTTGTAACTGGGGTGAGTATTAGCTGTAGACCTTTTTTAGTTGTTCTTATATACTTTTCAAAGTGTTCACCGCCCTCTCTAAATGGCCTGGAGCTAAGTGTGCATAACGTTGTGTCATTTGATTGCTCTTGTGTCCCAAAAGCTTTTGTGTCGTATAAAGATCAACGCCATTCATAACAAGCCACGAGGCATAAGTATGCCGAAGAGTATGAAAGACGATTTTTTGTTTATTTTCAGTAATGCCTTTATTAAACCCTAGTGCATTAACGACTCGCGAAAATGTTGACGAAACTTCCGCTATTTTTTCTCCGTTTCTGCTTTTAAAAACATAACCGCTACTTTCTGCCGTTCGTCTTCTAAGAAGGATCTCTTTTATTTGAGGGTGAAGTGGTTGCATCCGGTCAATACCATTTTTTGTGTTCATAATAGCCAAGTAATTAGCTTGCCAATTTATGTCATCCCAGCGAAGGGAAAGAATTTCATTTGCTCTTAATCCTTCGTACAACGCTATCAATGCAATGTCATGCACATCAATGCTGTGTTTTTTTAATTAATTCAATAAAATTTTCGCTTCATCTAGTGTCAAATATCGATTACGCTTATTATCGTTTAACTTTATCTTTATTTCAGAAGCTGGATTTTTTTTGTAATATAACTCGCGGCCAATAGCAAAGTTAAAGACTTGCCGAATTATGGCTCTTATGTGGCATGCTGTTTTTGGACTACGTTTATCTAAAACTTCTGATATCACATTTTGTACATCATCAATGGTTATATTAGTTAGTTTTAACTTAGACAGCTTTGGCATTATCCAAGTTTTATAATAGCTTTGTTCTGTACTTAGATGCCTTCTAGTGACGCACGTTTTTTGAACTTCAATATATTTCTTCCAGACTTCACTGAAAGTGATACGCTCCGCTTCGACTTCAATCTTTTCTTGTTCCTCTTGCCTTTGCGCTTGCTTATCAATGGCTCTCATTTCTGCCACTGTTTGCGGATGTTTGCCTAATCGAATATTTTCCTTAAGCTGCGAAAGTATCGCTGATGCCTTTTGTTCTGTCATGCCTTGGGTTGACCAACCAAGTGCTTCAGTTATATTTCGCCTATTTAGTCTATAGCGTATTCTGAAATACCTATCTTTTAATTTGCCGTTTTTTCTCGTGTCGTGCTCTTTGAATGATATCCCAGGTGTTTTACATGCTTTATATGCCTGTGTCATGACTCGTTCTCTCTACTATTATCCTGATGCGAATATAATAACTGTTTAAAAAAATAGCAAGCGATTTGGTACAACATAGGTACAAAAAAAGCATTTACATGATTCATTGGATATGTATAAAAAATCCATTACCAACGCCAACAAATGCTGTAATTTCAGCATATTAACAATGGATATTAATTGACATCTAAATCAATATCCGCAGGCTCATAACCTAGAGGTCGGAGGTTCAAATCCTTCCCCCGCAACCAAAAAATCTGTATTCTGAAGTTTTCTTGTTGTTTTTTATTGCCATAATACGATTATTTCTTAATAATAATGTTGTTCTTGTTTGTTTTTTTACCAAAATGGAAAAAAGTAATAGAGGTTAAAATGAAAAAAAGAATTGCTGTACTATCATTGTTATGTCTTAATAATTTATTTGCGTCTTCTTTACCTACATCTTCATCTTTATTGATTTCGGATTCTCACGATTCTTCGCTTACTGAAGTTCTTAGTGACGATTTTCTTACTCAACTAAAAGATATTCCAGTATCTCATTTTGATATATGGGATCGTGATAAATTACTTTATCTGGGAATCTCTGATGAATTAGATAAAAACATAGAAGATTATGTTAATTTAGAAAAAACAGATGAGCAACTTCTTGAACAACGGAATTCCTTATTATTAAACATTTGTAGATCAGTAAAACCATTTTTAACAGATCAAAGTAAAAAGAAAAAAGCGGAAAGTTTATTTTGTATAGCTGTCAAAAAATATAATTATACATCATATCTTTTAAAAAACTTCGGTTTTTTTGATATAACGCAAAAGCCAAAAGATAGGCTTCGTTGGTTTATAAAAAATTATATGGCAAAAAATAAAACAGAAATTAACATGATAATGCCAGAATACTTTTTACAAGCTATGGATCCATATCATATTTTTTTTTCTGATCAATCTTTATTATTTCAAGAATGGAAAGATAGTGATTCACATAAACCATTTTTAATATGGTTAGAAGGGAAAAGAGTAAGAAATTATAGTTTTGAACAAGAAGATCAAAATCTATTTTCTGGTAAAATGTCTGATGTGATGATGCAATGTCCTTTGGAGAAAATAAATGAATTTGGAATTGCTGATTTTTCGAAAAATTCGATGAGACGATACGCTGTATACAATATAATCTTAGATCGAAATGGAATTGTAAAGTTTACTCCTTTTAATATTTGGGGGCATGTGGGTATTTCTGATGGAAAACCGGTATTATTTGCCGGAGAAATTATGTTTGAAAGAGGTATAGTTCGTGAAATTAGCAATCAAAGTGGACATTTTCAACCATCACTTTTATATTTAGAAAATTTTCAAAAGCTTCTTATTGAAAAACAACTTATAAAAAGTGATATTCGAACAAGGAAATTAGATTTTGCGGATTTTGATTCATATAGTTTACAGGTATTATATCCACAGCTTCCTGAGTTACCGACGAATATTGCGGATGTGTTAGTACAGCTTTTAAAAGAAGGTTCAAATTCGCTAGAATATCAAAAATATCTTTGTGTTAATCCAGATGAAAAAAAAGTTCAGTTTCTTTCAGATGAATATATTTATGCAGATTGGTGGCCTTTAGCTAAATTAACAATAGATAGAAGATTTTTTAAAAATTTTAGTTCAGATTTATTTGTAATTTCAAATATGGAAAGTTTGATACCATTTCAAGGAGAAAAACTATTTGAGGGGATTTGTAATCAACTTATTTCTTCACCATATTTCGGAATTTCTTTATTTTTAGGAAGAAATATAAAATATGATGCACTATCCGGTTCAGTGTCATTATCAATGTCTGAACAAATAAGAAATATTTTCCCGTATATAAGAAATAATAATTTTTATAATATTCCTATTGAAAGTTTTCATAATTTTATAATTAATGAAATAGATAGAAATCAAGCCGAATGGGGTGGTATGCATGATGTTCTTTTAACTTCAGATAATCGAATAAAGATCTCAAAAAATAGTAAAGAACAATTTACTTCTTCTTTATTAGGTATTGATTTTACAGAGAATATCGTATTTGGAGGAAAAATTAGCTTTCTAAATAAGCAAGTTTATTCTATAAATAATTTTAAAGCCTATAATAATAACTTAGATAATGAAATTATAAGACAACAGTTAAATAATTTTCAAAACATATTGATCGCTAACAATGCATTAGAAGCTCCTTTTGATTTTTACCAGGTAAAGATTGGGAATGATTTTTTCTTAGAAGGTTCCTTATATAAATATTATATAGAAAAAGAAAAAGATAGGCCAAATGAAATTAATACCAATGTTGCTGATATTATTGTAGATTATTTGCTTGAGAGATTTGATAGATGGCAGCCTACTACTGTAGATTTTGAATTATGTCATACTGATGATAGTTTCAAGATTTTCGATAGATGTTTGGAGCCGAGTTATAAATCCCTTATCCATTTTCGTGCTGTTTTTGAAAAAGAAATCCGTTCATCAAGAAAAATAATATCAAAAAATAGAATTATAATTTCACATATGTTTAATAGTATAAAGTTTAAAATAAAAGAGCTGGATACTGTTTTTCTTCAATTGAAAAATTATGTTAATCGAAATAGAGATACAATCGAGTTAATTTTTCCAAATATAAAAAAAGAGGACGCTGGTTTAGAAAAAGTTGAATATGTTTTTAGTGAACTAACATCTAATAGTTTTATTTTATAAAAAAGTGCTATATATTCCGATATCCTATACTATAGCACTTTTTTATGATTCATGATTTCTTGCTGTTATTAAAACATTAATGCGGATACGTCCAACATGCGGTTTGCAAATCCCCATTCATTGTCATACCAAGCGACTATATGAGCAATATTTCCATCAATGACTTGTGTAAGTTTTAAATCTGCTATTGAACTGTGCAAATCATGATTAAAATCGCATGAAACAAGAGATTCCTCTGTATATCCGAGAATTCCTTTTAATTTGTTATCAGCATGATATTTTATTGCGTCATTTACATCTTTTGGTGTAACTGATTTTTTCAAACTGCATGTAAAATCAACCATAGATACATTCGGAGTTGGAACTCTAACGGAAAGTCCGCCTAATTTTCCACGTAATTCAGGAAAAATCTTCTCAATTGCTTTTGTTGCTCCTGTCGATGTCGGAATCATACTTAATGCTGCTGATCGACTTCTGCGAACATCTTTATGTCCCATATCTACAAGCCTCTGATCTCCTGTATATGCGTGAACTGTTGTCACAAAACCGCTGATTATTCCAATACTTTCATGTATTGCTTTTACGATTGGTGCTAGACAGTTCGTTGTGCATGAAGCATTTGAAATAATTATATCTTTCTCTTTATTTAAAGATTCACTGTTTACTCCAAAAACAATTGTGTTATCTGCGTCATCAGCAGGACAAGAAATAATAACTTTTTTAGCTCCTGCGATTAAATGTTTTGAGGCCATTTCTTTTATTTTAAAAATTCCTGTACATTCTAATACTAAATCTACGTTAAAATTTTTCCATGGTAATTCTTCTGGAGTTTTGTGAGATACATACGCTATACGATGTCCGTTAATTTCCATTTCAGAGTCTGTTTTTTTTACAATCGTTCCAGGAAATAATCCATGAACTGAATCGTGTTTCAAAAGATGAATAGCTGTATCAATATTCAAAAGATCATTTATAGCAACGATTTCAAAATTATATTTATCTTTTGCTTCAAAAAATGCACGAAGAACTAGTCTTCCAATACGACCGAATCCATTAATTGCAACTTTCATATTTTCTTTTCTCCTTTTTCTCTATTTTGACTTACAACAGATAAAATCGAATTACAAATATTTTCAGCTGTTAATCCGAAATATTTGTATACATCGGTGGCAGGAGCTGATTTTCCAAAATTGTTTACTCCGAAAAATAGTCCTTTGTCTCCTAAGTATTTGCACCATCCGAATCCGTTTGACGCTTCTATTCCGACACGAATTCCTTGTCCAAGAACGTAATCACGATATTGTTCAGATTGTTCATCAAATAAATTCCAGCAAGGTAAGCTGCTGACATTTACAGATATTCCTCGTTCATTTAGCATTTTTTTTGTTTCGAGTGCAATACTGACTTCAGATCCCGTTGCGATAAGCGTTATATCAGCAAAAGTTCCGGAAGTGCTGTCTTCGTGTAGCAAATATCCACCTAATTTGCATAAGTTATCTTTACTTGAAAATCGTATAGATAAAACTTCTTGTCTAGTTAAAACAATTACTGAAGGACGCTGACTTTCGAGAGCGTATTCCCAACATTCCATAGTTTCCATTGCATCTGCCGGACGAAATACATTTAAATTCGGAATTGCTCGCAGCGCAGCTAAGTGTTCAATCGGTTGATGTGTTGCTCCATCTTCACCAACGCCGATCGAATCATGCGAGAAAACAAAAATAGTCGGAATATTCATTAAGGCACTCATTCTTATTGCGGGACGCATATAATCACTGAATGCAAAAAATGTTCCACCAAAACATCTGATTTTCTTTCCTGCGGCGATACCGTTCATTATTGCGCCCATTGCATGTTCACGGATGCCGTAGTGAATATAATTGCCTGAAAAATCCGTTTTTGTGATTGGTTTCATGTCCTTACTGTAACAGCCGGTTGAAGAACCAAGATCACAGGAACCTGAAACAATAAAATCACTGACTTTCATTAATCGAGAAATAATATCCTTTGAACTTGTACGGGTTGCCGCAAAAGGTCTTGATATAAAGAATTCTTTTCGAATTTTTCGAAATGCTTTCTGAATTTCTTCTGAAAAATCGAATTCTTTATTACCGTATTTTTGAGCTTGTGTTTCTATCCATTTCAGGCATGTGTCGTGATTTCGTTTACCTATTATTTTCCATGTTTTTTCAATATATTCAGGAATATCAAATGGAGCATATGGCCAATTCAATTTTTTTCGGATTTCATTAATTTCGCTATTTGTTAAAGCTCCTGAATGGGCTTTTGGAGTGTCTTGTCGAGGTGTTCCGAATCCTATATGGGTTTTGCATATAATCAATGATGGGCGTGGATCTTTTTTGGCTAAAGTTATTGCTTTTATAATCTCATTTTCATTATGTCCATCTATAGATTGAATATGCCAGCCACACGCTTCGAAGCGTTTTAAAATATCTTCACAATTTGATACATCAATTTTTCCATCAATTGTTATACCATTATCATCAAGAAGTACTATCAAATGACCAAGAGATAAAGTTCCGGCAAGAGAACAAGCTTCATATGTTACTCCTTCCATTAATTCTCCGTCACCTACACAAACATATGTATAGTGATTGATACAGTCATCTCCCAGGCGAGCGTTAAGCAATCTTTCTTCAATAGCAACTCCAACGGCATTAGCCAGCCCTTGCCCTAGAGCTCCTGTTGTAAGTTCGATACCACATTCAGGCGCATATTCAGGATGTCCATGAGCTCGTGATTCCAGTTGTCTGAAATTTTTTAAATCTTGAAGTGAAATTCCTTTATATCCGGTCAAATACAACAGTGCGTACAACATCGCTGAACCATGTCCACCAGAGAGAATAAAACGATCCCTATTCGGCCATGTCGGATTTTCCGGATCAAAAACAAGAAAAACTCGAAAAAGGGCTGTTAGACAATCTGCCATTCCCAATGGTAAACCAAGATGCCCGCTGTTTGCGTTTCCAACTTCAAAAATCGAGAGGAAACGAACAGCATTTGAAAGAGCTTTGAACATACAAAAATTACCCTTTTACAATAACTACCATTATAACATTTTACAGTATAACGATATATTTGCAAAACAAAAAGCAAAAAATATAATATAAATTTTAAGATAATATCGAAAAAAACTTCAAATGATATTATTAAATAATACTCACGAACACTATTATATCATTCGTCTGTAGTATCTGCTTCGCTATCTTCGATTGGCTCTTCTTCAATTTCTTCCTCATCGACTATTGATATATTCTTCGTGTCTTCTGAGCCAACGGTTTGTTGCATTTCTAAACCTACATAAGGACGATAAGTATCTTCTTCCATGAGCTCATCGAGATTTTCATCATCCTCTTCTTCTATACTGAATGTTCTGAATTTCTCGATTACTCCTTCACGTAATTGATCAACGGAAACTGTATTTTCAGCAATTTCTCGCAATGCTATAACAGGTTTTTTCTCATCTTTCTTTTGTTCTATAGTAACTTTGTCTCCAGCAAAAATTTGACGAGCACGCTGAGCTGCTAGAATTACTAACTCAAATCTGTTTTTTACGAATTTTTCACAATCTTCTACAGTTATACGAGCCATTGCATCTCCAATGATTAGCTATGATTATTCTCGAGATTCTACTACAATATTTTATTTAGAACAATAAAAATCGCATGATAAAAATACTTAATTGTTTGTTAAGAAATGGTATGGTAAAATAAAACCGCTGTAGAAATGCAGATACGGTAATAAACATCGTGATGAATAGGCGATGTGGACCCGGGGGCAGAGCCCGGCACCTCCACCAGTTTCGGCGAATAATCGAAAGATTCGGTATTCAATAATATATGGGGGTGAATAGATTCGACACACGTTGAAAAGCACGATTTTTACTCGTGGTGGTTTACGTTATAAAACCAAAAAATATAAATGCGAATGATAATTTCGTCATGGAAGCATGCAACGACAACTTCGACGCAGTTGCGCTAGCTGCCTAGCATGTACCGCGGTTTGAGGGCACCGGGCAACAGAAGCCCTCGCTGATTTATTGTTGTAGCTCTGATTTTAGTCGTGTTGTTGTTATGTTAGAAACGGAATCAAAGAAGTTGTTCTTAAAAGCTAATGATGAAGAAAGTTGTGATGTAATATCATCTCTTTTGCAGGATTCCATATTTCATATAACCTCTCATTCTTTTCATGATGATAAGAAGTGTTTGAGATTAATGCTAAATCGTTTTTGTTGGGAATTACTTACAGCTGAAGATTATGAAAATTACGAAAACAACAATCTTGAAGCTATAAATACATCAAGTAAATGCTATTATCGTGTGCATTCCGGATTGTATATTCATAATGTTGAAAAAATAACTATCAATAATAGCTTTAAAGATGTTATGCATGAACGGTATTTAAATCTGTTGGCTATTCACGCAAAAAAAAAGGAAATCAATATATTATTTTCAGGACATAGACATGTTTGCGTAAAAGTAAAAAGCCTGAATATCTATTTGAAAGATCTGCATGATAGATATCCAACACCTGTTCGATCAATACACAATTTCGATGCGGCGTAGATTTTCTATTTTATCCGATATTATTATCTGAATCTTACTATTTAAATTGCTTTCCAAACAGTGCCGGATTTTGTATCTTCTATTTTTATTCCCATTTCATGCAATTTTTTTCTAATTTGATCAGCTTTTTGAAAATCTTTTTCCGCTTTTGCTTTAGCTCGTTCAGCAATCATATGTTCGATTTTTTCTGAAGAAACAGATGAATTTTGTTTATTAAACCAATCATATGCATTTTTATTCAGCAATCCTAAATAATTCGCTTCTTTTTTTAATGCTCCGCACAATCTTCTAATTTCAGTGTTATCTTCGGCTTTGTAAATTTTATCTGCAAGTTCGTGCAAATATGTGATAGCTAAAGGTGTATTTATATTGTTACATAAAGCATCAAGAACATTGGATTGTTTTTCTGTCGATGTATTTTCGATTATTTCGTCATTATCATAAGGATTTTTTTCTAGAGCACCGTATAACCTATTCAGTCCCTGTTTTGCTTGATGAACAGCTTGATCAGTCCAGTTTAATACCTTCTGATAGTGAGAACTTAGCAGTACATATCGAATAATTTCTCCATCTAGTTCCTTTAAAATATCATCAAGTGCGATAATATTCCCAAGAGATTTGGACATTTTTTGACCATTTATCAGAACCATGCCATTGTGCAGCCAATAATTAGCCATTAGACACCCGAAAGCACCGTGATTCTGCGCTATTTCATTCTCGTGATGCGGAAACATAAGATCTTGTCCACCAACATGAATATCAAAATGATTGCCAAGATATTTTGAACTCATTGCTGAGCATTCCAGATGCCAACCTGGTCTACCTGACGAATACGGACTATTCCATGACGGCATATCTTTATCAGAAGGTTTCCACAATACGAAATCCATTGGATCTTCTTTGTATGGAGCAATTTCTACTCGACTGCCGGCAATCATTTCATCAATATCTCGCTTAGAAAGCATACCGTAGTTTTTCAGCTTTTTTACACGAAAAAGCACATGTCCTGCGGATTCATAAGCATATCCGTTCTCTATAAGTAGTTGAATTATGTCCAACATTTCATTTATATGCTCTGTTGCTCGTGGTTCATTCGTAATTTGATGTACATTAAGCTTTGCGATACTATTGTGGAATTCCTTTATTACTTTGTCAGTTAATTCTTTTATTGATATTCCCAGTTCTTGTGCTTTGTTGTTGATTTTATCGTCAACGTCAGTAATATTTCGTACAAAAGTTACTTTATCGCTACCGTAAATGTGTTTCAATAATCGAAACAGTACGTCAAATATAACAATCGGTCTTGCGTTTCCTATGTGAGGACTGGCATAAACAGTTGGGCCACAAGCATAAACTCTGATATTTCCTGTATCTATGGGAATAAACTCTTCCAATTTATTAGATAGAGAATTATATAAATGAATTTTCCTCATTTTTATTTCTCAATTTGATTTTTTATGTATTTTTCTATCTTCAATCGAATATTATCATATCCAAGCAATTCTGTAATTTTTCGAAGTTCAGGACCATTTTCTATACCTGTCAGTACTATACGAATTGGATGAAACAAATCTCGCCCTTTTTTACCGGAAATCTCTTTCAATTTTTTGATCCAAGAATCGAAATTTGCATCATTTGGCAGAGATTGCAGCATTTGTTCAATAAATTGCTTGCTAATTGTTTCAGACGATTCCGGAAATTTATTAGCTTCAAATAATGCCTCAAACCATGTCGTAATATCAGAAATTCTATCAATATTTCCTTTAATGGTATCCCAAAATAGAGACATCTTCTCATCTGATAATTTTTTTCTGTTTCCCCATATTTTCTCAATTTCATTTTTTACTTGATTAAAATTTCGCTCTGCTAAAATTTTTCTGCTGACACTTTTTACATCTTCTATATTGAATTTAGGTGATGCCAGACTCATTTTATCAAAACTGAATTTATCAATCAGACTTTCTATAGTATCATGAATATCAATGTTATTCGAAGTTCCAATGCTCATAAGTACTTCGATTATAGCTTCAGGTAAGATGCCAGCTTTATGCATATTCACTATGCTAAGATCTGAACCTGTACGTTTAGAGACTTCTTGATTATCAATTGTAGACATTAAAGGTACATGTGCAAATTCCGGATTTTTTCCATAAATAGCATTGAAAATATCTATCTGAGTCGCAGTATTTGTTACATGATCATCACCCCGAATTATGTGAGTAATGCCAATATCTGCATCATCTACGACAGAAGCAAAAGTATAAACAAAACCTCCGTCTGGTTTTACTATAACAGGATCACTAACTGTATTCAGCGGAATATGAATATCTCCATGAAGTAAATCATGCCATTTTGAAATCGAATTTTCATTAAGTTTGAATCTCCAATATGGTTTATTTCCAGCACGTTCAAGAGAGTTACGTTGTTCATCAGTCAATTGTAGCGCAGATCTATCATAAACAGGCGGAATTCCGCTCATAGTTTGTGTTTTACGCTTCAGAGCCAATTCTTCTTTCGTTTCATAACATGGATAGACTCGTTCTTCAGATTTGAGTTTCTCAAAAAAATACTGATATTTTTCTATGCGTTCTGATTGTCTATAAAATTCATCATATTTTATGCCTAACCATTCAAGATCGTCTAAAATCTGTTTTTCAGACTCTTTTGTCGAGCGTTCTAAATCTGTGTCATCAATACGTAAGATTAGCTTACCATTGTATTTTTTTGCGAATATATAATTTAATAGCGCAATTTTGATATTTCCGACATGCAACATTCCAGTTGGTGATGGAGCAAATCTAACTCGTACTTTTTCCATAGCAACATTACTCTGAATTTAATTATGAAGAATTTTAGCATTTGATGCTTTTTGGAGCAATATAAGTGTTTTCTAACTTTATGGTAATATTTTATGCAACCATCTACAGATAGTGCTATTATCATTTATTGATGTGGAACATGATGAAGATTTTCCGCTATATCCACCTCCACTTTTTACAAGTTGCTGAGTATCTCGAATAGATTCATCTAAAGTCCTGTTACCGTACATAAGTACATCTGTATATGAATCAAATTTATTCGCTCGAGCATAATTACCTTCGGATTTTAAACGAGCTGAAACCGCTCTTGTTTCAGATATTAGTGTGGATAAATCAGTCTTATCTGATCTGCCATAGGTGAAATATTGTCGTAATTTTTCTTCTTGCATGTCTGCTATGCTACTTGTTGATTTATCACTGAAAAAACTACATCCGGATAGTAGAAACACTATCAATAAATACATGTATTTTTTCATTTTTATCTACTCCATCACAACAATTTTACATTACAATAAAATTAATCTTGTACACTAATATTATTCGCTATTTTTGGTACTTCTATGCCATTTTTCTCAAATTCTTTAATTAATCGATGATATATGTCGTGAGTAATATGAGTTAGTGTCGGATGCGTTTTGATTTCCCATTTTACTTTTATTCCTGTAAGATCAAAGGGATTTAAACCGTGTATTATCACATCATCGAAAATTTTGTCTTTGTATTGCGGTTCTTGCTTCATGTTTTCAACAATATTTCGCAAAATATCACATGCCTTATCAATGTCATTTTGTGATACCAATCGTAATAACTCAGTATGTCTCGTATATTCCTTCGAATAATTTGTAATTGAGGTAATAAGATTATATGGAATTACATGTAAAGAACCATTAATTGCTCGTAAATGTACAACTCTAACTGAGAGTTTTTCGATTTTTCCGCTTTTCCCGTTGATTTCAATGAAATCACCAATAAACAGATTTTTTTCTAAAAGCAGTGTTACTCCATGTAAAAATGCTTTAATAATGTCTTGAGAAGCCAAGGCAAATGCAGCGCTGAATATTGAGAATGAAGCAACTATCGGAGTAACGTCAATTCCTATATTTGATAATATAATCAATGCGGAAGTTATAAACAAAATAGCGTAAAATAACACGGATATCGTAGGCATGAACGTTTCCAGTTTCGTATAATGCTCATGATCTCCTTTTGAGGCTTTTTCAAGAATTGTATCACTGAACTCATTAAATGCTTTGTATATTATCGTAGTTAAGAAAACTCCTACTACAATAACAAAAAAGTATTCTTTGAAAATATATGGTTTGATATTAATACCGCCATACTGTACAGCTACACATATTATTGAAAAATACAGGAACAAAACAATAAAGTTACATATCCATATCATATTATCGCTTCGTTTTTGAATTAAATTCGCAGAACAGAAGCCGTCGTTTATGGAGTTTATGTATTTTATGAATTCATTAATTATAGCGACAATTAAAGATTGAAAAATCAATAGTCCGAACGGATATAAGTATATATTATTTATGTGGGAAAAAATTGCTAATTCACCAGTTTGTTCGCTATTTATTTTTACTGCGTATATCATGCAGCAGAGCATGACATAATTGCATTTTCCGTTTAAAAATGTTGCAATTCTTATTGAAATATTATGAATTTTTGTTTTTTTTATCGACATAGCTTTTGAAATCAGATCCGCTGATACTGTAGCTTCAATAAAACAGCAAAGAATAATAAATCCTACAGTTACATATTCGTATATCAAAATATTTTTTGTTCCTAAGAGCGCATTAATGATTGAATATGAAATAGCTGAAACTAATAAAGCTACGCCAATTGTTCTTTGGAAAACTTTATAAATATCTTGTGAATCTTGATGCGAAACATGTTTGAATCTTAAATGCTCTTTTGTATGTCCAAAAAGAGCGTAACTAATCAGAAGAATCGATGAAAATATAATCAATAACTCTAAATATGAGTTATAAATGTAATCAGGTGTAGGATAAAAGTATCGAGCGACTGCTGTAGTAACCATAGTTCCTAGAAATGATATTATTATCGATAAAATGATTCCGAATATTAAAATCAAACCGATATCAGCATGTGTTGAATCATTTTTTAGTTTATTTACTTCTGATTTGATAAAATTTTTCGATATATAAAAACTAACAAGCGTGAATGAAGCTTGAAATAATAATGTTACCAAGGAAAATACAAATAATACTGTGTGATTTAACAAAAATTCCATAATTATCTCTTACAATAATAACTTATAGATTAAACTATATAAGTTTAAAATAAATGAATATGGACAAAATAAATATAGATTTTTTTAAAAACCTGCTTTTTTCTTCAAAATGCGCTTGTTGTAATCGTTTAGTTGATAATCAGGGATTGTGCGCTGATTGTTGGTCGAAAATAAATTGGATATCTGAACCAAAATGTAGAATATGTGGAGCTCCATTTGTTTTTGAAGTAGATCAGATTTGTGCTGCCTGTCTTGCGAATAAGCCATATTTCGATAAAGCTGTATCTGTATTTGTGTATAACGAGCGATCAAAATCAATGATACTTAAGTTTAAGCATCAGGATGCTACATATATGTATGAATATCTTGCGAATCTGATGTATAAGACGGCTGTTAACGAAATATCGCAAAGTGATGTGATTGTTCCTGTTCCTGTGAGTTTTATAAAAAGGTTAAAGCGAAAATATAATCAATCGGAATTATTGGCTTGTGAACTTCGTCGATTGAGTAATATCGCATACGAACCGAGAGTATTGAAAAAAATCAAGCAGACAATGCCACAAGAGGGATTATCTGGGAAAGCTCGTCGAAAAAATGTTATAGGTTCTTTTGGAATTGATAAAAAATTCGAGAACTCTATAGCGGATAAAAATGTTTTGCTGATCGATGATGTTTTTACGACCGGAGCTACGGTAAACGAATGCGCAAAAGTTTTAAAAGAACACAAAGCAAAAACTGTTAAGGTTATTACCTTGGCCAGAGTTATATTATAGTAAGCCGTAATTATATTTAAAGTAAGTTGTTATATTACGGCTTATCTAATAACGCATCATTCTAGCGAGTTGTTTTTGTTGTATTAACTGACAGTACGTTATCAGCTAATAACATTTCAGTTGCTAATGCTTGTGCTATCGGAAGCATACTTTTAAATTTTGAATCAGGAAGTTTTAAAATAATAGCTCTCAATAATTGCAAATATAGTCCCTGTGAACGTTTTTTCGGATTCTCATATAAAGTCCGACCTATTGCTATCAATAAACTGTTTTCGTCTCTGATTTTT
Source organism: Alphaproteobacteria bacterium (assembly GCA_017476405.1). Classification (GTDB taxonomy): domain Bacteria; phylum Pseudomonadota; class Alphaproteobacteria; order UBA3830; family UBA3830; genus BNWE01. The sequence goes on from JAFUZX010000163.1 coordinate 17,622, forward strand.
AAATCTAGTTTTCTGCCGATATCAGATAAATCTGTACGTAAATCTTCAATGTTCGATTGCTTTACTGTTGATGACATAAGCAAAGTTTTCAGATGTTTCCCGAAATTATTTCCTTTTATATGCAACGCTTTTTTATCTGAATAAAGATCGTCTGGTATTGATTGAGGATTTATATACATTTGATATTTTTGGAATTTATTAAACGATTCTTTCAATTTATCTGATAAATCAAGGTCTTCAATAGCTAATAATTCATTAATTGATCTTGCTTGAGATATTTGTTCCAATAATTCGTTTTGTTTTCTATTGCCGCTGTTTCCTTTTGTATTGTTTTTATTGAACGTTTGTTGAGATGATATTCCGGATCTCGCCAGTAGCGAATTTTGTTGTTCAGCTTTTCTTAATTCGTATAATCTTTGAACCGATAATGCATTGAGTAAACGTTGTAAGTTTCCCTGTTCTGTACGGCTTTCAATACTATTTCGGACTAATTCTTGCGCATCTTTTGCTGATTTCGAAGCTTTTCGAGCATCAATTCGATTTTTTTCGTGTTGTTCAGTGGCACTTTTTATATCTAACACAATATTTTTTGCTGTTGTCCATAAATTATTCGCTTCATTGAAGGCTTGCGAACTACTACTTAAATCTTCGTCAGTCAATTTATTATCTGCTTTTTGTACTTTTATAATAATAGATTCCAGTTGTTGCTCCATTTTTTCCAAATTTTTCGAGGATTTTCGAACATTTTCCCATGCTTCAGTTTCAAGCGATTGTAATTGTTTTACATATTCACTTGCGTCAGTATATAACTTATCTATTCCATCGTTTTCATTTCGAATTAACTTAGAATATTTAAGGTTTATTGTTAAAAGATCTAATCGAGCTTGCCATACTTCTTCCCAGGCTTGTTTTCTATCTTCTATAACTTTTTGTAAAACCTCTTTAGATGTTTTTTGTTTCGATGATGACAGTTGTATTTTTTTTAATTGATTTTCTACTTTATTCAATTGATTTACAGCGTCCGATAAAACTTGCTGAAGTTCATCACGTTTCAGTAATAACGTTAGTTCAGATTGTGTAACCTGTTCAAGGCTATTTTCTGAATTTGATTTTCTATTTTTACCTTTTCTTGAAAATAATGATTTTTTCTTAGTTGAAGTAAGCTCGTTTTCAACGTCAGATTTAAGAGTCATAAGGTAAGAGTTGCTTTTATCCGAATCTGAAGAAGATACTGAAAAAGTACTTCCATGGCTGTTATGAAAATCATCTTCAGTTTCCTCATCTTCGTCATAGAATTCGTTTCTGTTTTGAGATTTTTTATTTGTTCTTTTTGACTTATCTGAGTGGTTTAGTGAATGTGATTCGTCTCCGTGCCAAGTTTTACTAAACATATCATTTTTTGATTGTGCTATATCAGCTCTAGAACGTGAAGGCATTGTTTGTGTAAATTCTTTTCTCATTGCGAATGTTTCTGATAAGAAAAATAGTGATATCAAACTGCATGCGACTAAAGTTTTCAATTTCATGATAATCTCCTTTTTTATCTTTATAACAAAAAATAGTTAATAAAAGTCTAATTTTTTATTTTTCTATCATAAAAAAATAGTATATTTAGTTTTGTATCCGTTATATTTTTTTTCTAACGCAAGTTTATAAGTCAGCTATTAACAATTTAGCTATTTACAATAAGATATGTAAAAAATATGATCTCTTGTAACTAAAAAACATTTTGTAATGAACTAAAAATGTAATCTAGGAGATGAATTTTGAGAATTTTTTACTGTCTTATTTTTTTGCTATGCTTTTTTTTAAGTTCCTGCACGCAACAGAAAATTATGACAGATCCTCGTATGCCGGAATAAGTCGGAATTAGTGGAACAAAGCTTGAAAACCGGCAAATTGAGCTTTTGCAAAAGTACAGGCAG
>JAFUZX010000015.1 GCA_017476405.1 Alphaproteobacteria bacterium
ACAAGTCAGTCGCCGAGCAATTTCTGAAAATGGGGATTTTGCGTTACGGAAAGATCGAGAAATTTGTACAAAGTCAGCGTTGTTAGAGACTCGCAAATTGTGGGCAGATTTAACGAATGAATTTCTGGAACGTGAAGGATTCAAAGAAAGAATTACAGAGAAAAGTTTTGAGGCGCTTGGTATTAATTTAGAGGCAAGTAAACATCGCGGTTGGTATGCAGATGCTATAGGAGCAGACAGTCGTATTGTTCAAGAGAATATTGAAATCACTCGAAAAAATGAGGAGCAAATTTTAGCAGATCCGAGCATTATTTTGGATTATTTGAATGAGAAAAGAGCAGTTTTCAGCCAGAAGGATATCTTGGCGGAAGTAGGAAAACGAATTTTTGATCCACAGAAAGTGGCGGTAGTTTTTGAGAAAGTTTTGGATGATGCGATTTTTGTCGGAGAGAATTCAGATGGTCAGTTTCTGTATACAGGGGAGAAATATAAACAGCTGGAATCAGAGGTTTTTTCTAAGTTTGATGTTTTAAAAGAAAGAAAAGGAGATTTCAGAGCGAAAAATGTTGAGCGATTACTTACTGAAAAGTACGGATATTTAAGTAATTCGCAGCAATCGGCGGTAAAAGGTCTTTGTGACGAACGAGCTGTTAGCGTTTTACTTGGAAAAGCTGGGGCAGGAAAAACGACGGCAATGCGAGCTGTAGCGGAAGCATATGCGCAAAGTGATCGGCGAGTTATCGGCATGAGTTTGTCAGCGGTTGCGGCGGAAAATTTAGGTAAAGACGCAGGAATTGAAAGTCAAACAATTGCTTCTTGGTCATTCAGATGGAGAGCGTACGAAGCTGCTCGAGAAAAGTTTTTATCATTTGATTCTATGGTAACGGATGGTGTACTAAAACAATTCGATTGGTATCAGGATTTGCAAAAGTACGAACATTCTCAATTAAAATCAGGGGATGTGATTATTGTTGATGAAGCCGGAATGATTGGTACAAAAGAATGGCAAGAGATTTTTTCGGCAGCTGAAAAATTCGGAGCAAAACTTATAGCTATCGGAGATGATAATCAATTTAAGCCGATCAGTGCGGGCGATTGTTTTAAGAAGTTTGTTGAGCAGGAACGCGTAAACGGAAAACTGCTTGAACTGGGAGAAATTCGTCGACAGAATTATGATTGGATGCGAACAGCAAGCATTGAATTTTCACGGCTTAATATAAATGGAGGACTTGAGTTTTATGAACGTCACGAAAAAATTCATGAGTTCAAAAATTCGCGAGAAATTGCTCAAAAATTTGTTGAAATTGAAGGGCAGGGGAATGCGGCGGTTTTATGTTTCAGCAATCGAGAATGCAATGTAGTAAATAGTGCTATCCGTGCTTTAAAAAAGGAGAATGGTTCGTTTGGAGTTGATATTATGCGAATTAATGATAAGGGATTTGCAATTGGCGATCAGTTAATCTTTCTGGAAAACAACAAACAATTTAATATCAAGAATGGGCAATTAGGAGAAGTTATAGGATTTGATAAAGGTGTTTTGGATGTGAAAACTGAAACTGGTAATCGAAAAATCTCTATTGAAGAATATAATAAGTTTAACTATGCATATGCGATTACTCTATATAAATCACAAGGGAAAACTTATGATAATACAATTTTATTAGCGAACAAAAATATGGACGCAAAAGCTGTGTATGTGGGCATGACACGTCATAGAGAAAATGTGGATTTATATTATAAGAGTTCGGATTTTTCTTCATTTAAAGAACTAACATCAAATTTATCAAAGTATTCTAACAAAGATTCAGTTGCGGATTTTTGTGAGGTTATAGAAAATCAAAACAAAATACGAGTTGCAGAATATCAGAGTTTGCAACGGGAAATCGCCACGGTGTTATGTGACATAAACCGAGGTGAAGCGGATTGGAAAGAATATCACGCTCTGAAACATCAGTTTATAGAACTTGGTCGAGAGATTTTAGATAATTTTCCTGCTCATAAATTGTATTTAGAGCAAATAGGTTTTACCAGAGAAAAGATTGAGATATCAGTGGGATTAAAACAACGCCCATTAAGTAATATTGAGTTAAACGCAAAAAAGAAAGTTGATTTATATGCAAAAATATCTTGGCAAACACGAGAAACTTTCAAAAAGATGAAATCGGAATCCTTCAATGTCGCAAAACATCCGAAGTATAGCGAGTATTGCGAAATTCGAAGTTTGAGAAATGATTTAGCACGAGAAATTTTAGCGAATTATCCGCTGCATAGAGAGTTTGTGAATGCCAAGGCAAAGCAGTTCTTCATCTCAAAGAAAGCTATGGAAAAACAAATTGAATACGAGAGTAATGTTTTACAACGGAACGAAAAAGGAAGGGATGATTTTATCACGAAGGTAGGATTGTCTGCATTTATCAGTAAAGTGGAGCAATATCAGAATCCAAAACAAAGGACAGCTCTTATAGGAGAGACGTCATCTGCTGAAATGATCATTAATGCCGAGATAACGGGAGAAGGTACACTCTATGCAATGAATAGAGATGCGTATAAAGAGAAATATGGATTCGGGCTGCACGTATCGAGCAAGATGGTTCAAGATTATATCTGTTTTAATCACTTAAAGATAGAAAATCATATAGGAATAGCAGAATATGCGAGCATGTTGGTTGAAAAACAGTTATCTAAAGGAGATAGTGACTTCAGAGCTGAAATAACCGAACGATGCATAAAACAGGCGTTATGTTTTGAGGTTTTGAAAGAGTTTGGCGAAGCAGGGACTTTAAGTCGAGAAACCATTATAGAGTTAAACCGGAAAGCACATACCTTGGCAGAACATTTAAATGATAAGAACATTCAGATTTTGAATGATTCTGCATTAATGAAGGAAGCTTTCGAAAAGTTCGCTATACTACCTGAGCAAAGCATATCAGAGCGGGGAAAATTAGCCGAGCATAACCAAGTTTCGCTTTCACAAAGTGAAATACAGCGAATCATTATGAATGAACGTAGTGTAAAGATGCTCGAGATGAACGTACAACAACAAGCTAAATCCAGAGATACTGAATTACAGATATAGCATTTGCGGAGATTAAGGGGTATAATCTCCGCAAAATATGCGGAGATAGTGACGTGAAATATATATATCAAAATAATGATTGGCCTCATTTTCATTGGAAAATGAAAGAAATCTTGCAATTGATGGGGGAGTTGAAACGATCTCAAGGTTTTTTACTGGGACAAATGAAAGATTTGGGTTTTGAAATTCAAAGTCAGGCTCTTTTACATATATTAACAGAAAATGTTGTTAAATCTTCTGAAATTGAAGGGGAAATTTTAAATAAGGAACAAGTTCGCTCCTCTGTTGCAAGGCGTTTACTTATTGAATCTGAAATTTCCGAACGGTCTTCAGACCGTCATATTGACGGTGCCGTTGAGATTTTAGCAGATGCAACTCAAAATTATAAAGAACCGCTTACACATCAAAGACTGTTCGGCTGGCATGCGGCCTTGTTTCCTACGGGATACAGCGGCATGTACAAAATTGATGTCGGTCAATACAGAACAGATACCCACGGTCCGATGCAGATAATTTCAGGCTATATAGGAGCAGAAGATGTTCATTATGAAGCTCCGAACGCAAAAATATTGCAGCAAGAGATGGACGCTTTTTTTGAGTACG
>JAFUZX010000164.1 GCA_017476405.1 Alphaproteobacteria bacterium
ACATCAAGATTATTCAGCTCATCGAACGAATTGATCTGACGCGCAGCCACCGCGATTTCAGAAACATCTTTCGGATTAATTCCTTTTGCTGATTCGAGAATTGCTCTGATTCGAGCCTTTCCCATGTTTACCCATTTATCAGAACCTTCTAGCCCGATTTTGTCGAAGATTTTTCGCTTGGCGTATTTACCCTCAAGAATTATCCATTCGCAGTTCAAATAAGCTGTGTCGCCGCCTTTGCTTCGAGTGATAAAAGAATCTGTCGAATCATTTCCTGCTTTCAAAACTAAACGAGCTTTTGCAATCGTATTTACAGGAATCAGATCAAAACTGTTTTGCGGTTCCGCATCATTAAAATTTAACATGATTTATTTTCCTTTCTTGATTTTTGCTAATAATTTTCCTAAATGAGCTTCTTCGATTTCGTTGAGACATCCCAAACGATCTTTTGCCGGATACATATTGGTGTTCAGGGTGTGACAGACAAATTTTCGTTCAAGATTTCCTGATTCGCCTTTCATCGGCACCATTGAGATTACCTCATCCAAAATTCCCGGAAGCTCTGTCGTTGTTTTCGTTCCCTCAATTTGCGGAATCCAAGAGGTGCGATTGAAATCATCGCTTTTTTGATCCAACAAGCCGACAAAAATAACATCTTTGTCAGGAATATGCTGAAATTGGTTCAACCAACCAGACATTTCGGAAGCGAGTAATCCGTAAGCGGCGCGAGTGTCAGGTTTTCCTGATTTATCCGAAAAAGATTCGGGCTGATTTTTGCACCAAGCCAAACAAATTTTTGATGCGATCGTGATTGAATCGATGAAAATGCACTGGTATTTCGAGAAATCGCAATCTTTGAATTTTGCTTTGGCTGAATCATAATGACGTTGGCTGTAAACAGACTTCGAAGCGGGATTTACACCACCGATTAAACAAGCAATGTCGCGAGCATCTTCCCAAGTACGAACAGAAATTGAATCGCCTGACCAATCTTTGACTGCCAGCAAGCCTGCCTCAAAATCCAGACATAGAGTCGGTTCAGAGAGCGTTTTTAGAAGCGATGTCTTGCCGATACCGAATCCTCCGAAGATTGCCATTTTCACGCCTGTTTGTTGTTTTAGTCTCTCTTCTGCAGAAATTATTTTCATGATTACACCTCCTCAGGAATTGAAATTTTGAATTTAGTTTTTCCGGGTGTAACCGTTCGAGCGTCAGCAAAAAGCAGTTTATCTTCAGGCGACAGTTGCGCATATTTTCGTTCATCGATTACATGCGTTGTTTTGATGATTGCTTTTCGTTTTTCCTCAGAAATTGTTTTGATAATTTCGCCGATTTTTTCCGAATCCCACGTGACTTTTTTCGGAACTTCAGCGGTAATTTGAAAACCGTTTTCGTAAAATTTGGCGGTGCCTGTGTTTTTATTTTCATCATGCAGCTTGTTTTGAACTGTTTCTGAAAAACGCAAATTCAAAGCATCTTCCAATTTTTCTTTCAGCTCTTTCGTGTGGCTTACTAATTTCGCCATTTGTTCGTTCAGATCAGCAAGGTCATAAATTTCAAGCTGACTTAACTGCTTTACATCAAGTGTTTCAATTGCAGACAGATTTCTTCCCATCCAATTTCTCCTTAACTTATCAATAAAAACCAAACGATTTTCAGAATTTTCGTAATGCCTGAACAGAAAAGCGATGCGACTGATATCTCTCGAAATGCCAGAGCGAGAAAGTCCCGTGATCATGACAGTATCAGAGATTGAGTACCTCAACAGCAGCTGATACAGCATCCGAAACTTTATCGGCAGCATATCGATGAAATCCGATGCCTCGATTTGCTTTTCGATTAATTCTCGAAATTCAATGAAACTATCGCTGTATATTTCATCGCTGTATTCGGAAAGTCGGACAATTGAGTCGCGCTTCTTACGCATGTAAGTCTCGACTAATGTTGCGCAGCGTCTTTTCAGAACTTTTCTGATGAAATGCTCAAGTTCGCCGCAACCTTCATCAAACTTTCCGATGCATGAAAGAATTTCGCACATCAATTCCT
>JAFUZX010000165.1 GCA_017476405.1 Alphaproteobacteria bacterium
GCGATTTAATTTCAGAATTTTTGCCGCTGAACTTGCCGTTATGTCTTCACTGAAACATTCAATTATTTTTTTGATCTTATATATGCTCAATCTGCTGTATCTCATGCCTTATACCATACATCATTACCTCGATGATAGTCTAGAGCCATATTTTATATTTCATTAACTTTGCATTTGTCTACATCAATTCATGCCGAAATTTGATCGATTATGCTTTATTCATGCATTCATAATTCAGCTTAAAAATAATAACCCATGATACTGCTACAGCGAAAACAAAGTTTTAAGGTTCTTATGGGAGAAGTTGTTGCTTCTTATTTTCTTGCGTTTGCGGAATGTAGTAAGCCGATCGAGTTACAAAATTATTCGCAAAAAATGTCTTAAAATTACACCAATAAAGAAGTTAACAATGCGAAATTTTATATGTTTCAGCAAGAATGTTATGCGACTATTGAAAAAATTATCAAAAAACATGTTGGATGAAAATGCGGAATTTCCAATCTAACGATAGTTTTATTGTTAATTCATTCATCGAAGACATAAAAATCTAACATCCGGAATTTTTCTTAAGAAAATTCTTGATTTCTTTCGGCAGATTTCTCAAATCGTTTCCGGCAACTTCGAGATATTCCAAATTTTTTAATTCGCAGATTTTCCTAGGAAGAGTTTTTAAGTTACAACCTGTTGCGCAGAATCTGACCAAGCTCTTACAATTTCCGATTTCTTCCGGAAGACTGCTTAATTCGGAATTATATTGAATATACAGACGATCTAAATTAGCAAGGCATCCAATTTCTTTGGGAAGTTCACACAATTTGTTCGCTCTGACATCGAGATACTGTAACAAACTCAATTTTCCGATATCGCTTTGAAGCTCTCTTAAATTATTAAGGCCAACATCGAGTCGTCGCAAATTTTGAAGAGAAAAAATACTTTTCGGTAAACGTATAATTGAATTTCCTCTCAATGTTAGTTCGGTCAACTTTTTGAAAGTTTGCAATAATTCGAGAGATTTGTCTGTCATTGCGCATCTTTGTATTCGCAAAATGCGTAATTTTTTCGGATTGAATTTGCGCAGTAATTCGACCAACTGCTCTTCCGTAAGCTTACTTCCGTCGATATCTATGGAAACTTTATTAAACAAATCTTCGGCAAAAGCTTTCTCATATGTCGATTCACTCACATAAATTCGTTTGCTTGGATTATCTGTGAGATAACCTCGTTGCGTAAATTTATCGTGCGCCCAATTCAATTTGTACTGGACATCGCTTGAACAACAGAGTCCGCCAATCATTATCAAAATAAAGACAAAGCTTGCGATAACCGCTGGTTTATTTTTGCGAATAAATTTTGAGAATTCCATGTAGCCTTCAGCAAATTTGTTCAATTCTGACCGCCATTTAAAATTATGACGGTCAAGAATTAATTTAAAAAATTACTTACTACTAATAGTCGGAGTCAGAGTCGGACTCACTGTCATCAGCACTCCCATCAATGGCCTTTCTCCTTTCCATTAATGCTTTTTCTAATGGGGACAGAGTGTTAGCTTTTTTAGGCGCAGTAAAAGTACCACCATCGATTTTTGTTATGCCATTCTTATTTAGCTTCCCAACCTTATTCTTGATTTGTTCTTCTAACGTTTCCGTTTTTTTAGTACTATTTTGGTTTGCTTCAGTGGTTTCCGCTCTGTCAGATTCGGTTTTTCCAATTTTCTTTAGTTTACATCCCGCTTGGATATCTGCCATTAACCCAGCTGGCAGAGATGGATGTGGTGAAACACTTGCTTGATTCGTTGCAGTTGGCGGCAAAGGTGGAGCGACTGGAATTCCTCCTCCGGAAGAGCTACTACTCGAAGAAGAAGAATTTTCTGATCCGCTATTCGAAGCCTCTGTCGTTTTTTTAGTTTTTACGGACGAAGGATAAGATGAACGCAATACTTCTGGGCGGTCTGATTTAGAATCTTCTTCCGCATTTTCAACAGGCAAATTCGTACATACTGTAATAAAGTCATCGTCACTCAGCACAGTAAGTACCTCGTCTTCATCGAAGCTTTCTCCTCCTTTCGCTTTCCTTCCTAAACACGCTGAAGTGATTACTGATATTATTTTTAGTTTATGTTGATCCTGATCAAAAATATTTTTATATTCTTCTTCAATAGGTATTCCAATCGCTATGATATCATCCAAATTAATTTCATCACTATCTACACTCGATAAACAAAAGAGAGCCATTCCCAAATAGTATCTTGCGTATGCGTCTATCCTTTTGCATATATCTTCATAATCATTTATTTTTCCTCCGACAATAAATTTAAACTTCTTAAGTGAAGATTCATCGTTTGTGCCTAATATCCTCAAATAATAATTCACTAATTTCGACTTATCTTTTCTTGTTTTCGGATCTTTTACAATAAATTCATTTAAAAGTTCTATTGCTTCTTTCAATTCAGTCGCACATTGTTTGAAATCTTTTTTACCTTTACCTGAGAAAATACGAACAAGCTGAATTCCTTTAAGAAACTTTGACATATTATAAATTTGTTTTATCGAAGGATCGTCTATTTTTTTGCTATTCTCAATAATTTCATCTAATAGTTTATAACTATATTTATAGTTACGTTTTTCATCTGTTATACCAGCTTGATAAGAAATAAGAGAGATACAAAAACGCCCCGCATACCTTACTTTTAGTTTATCTACTTCTAGGTTACTTGATTCATATTCTTTACTACAAGCTACCTTTATTAATTCATTTATCGCCTTGATGGCAATAGTTTTTTGAATTTTTCCCTCTTCATCTTTTTTATAAATACGTTTAGCTTCCCGAAAACAATTATCCGCCTTTTCATCGATACCTTGATTATTTATAATAATTTTATAGTCAAACAGAGGGGGCTGAGGCTGAGAACATAACACATATTCGTTTGAAAATAATGCAATTGCGGCGCAAAATAAATATTTTTTATAATTTTTCATAACTTCACCTTTATCTTTAACTTTTACAAAAAGTATACATCGAAAAGAAGATTTTGTCAAGTATTTTATGAAAATTTTTATTTTTTGTTCTTTAATAAAAAATTAATTTTTTTTTGATATAAAGATACAGATTGTAAAGAGACAAAAAATATGATGAAATATTTGTTATTTTTAGGCACATTTACGTTTTTAGCCTTCGAAAACGCTTTTGGTAATATAACAACGCCGCCATCAAGAAATTTATCCATTATCATACCTGAACCATCACAAGAAAATGACATAAATAATGATGACCTGTTACAAACACCTCGCAACAAAAATACCGATGAACAACTTTGGACAATAACATATAATACTGAAGAAAATTCAATTTCTACTTCTTCTTCATCAAAAACTCCGAAAATAACAAGATCGTCTTCAACGGGAAATCTAAAAGAAAAAAAAGAAACAAAAATAGGTAATTTATCCCGATCATCATCGGATTCTGATTTAAGATCTAATAAAACAACAAAAACCTCCGATTCAAAAAATATTGAAGAAAATTTATCAGTTTTAAGCTATGACTCTATGGTTTCCACAGAAACTTATAAAACTCATAAAAATAACAATGACGACAGTGACAGGAAATCCAATAAATCTAATTCTGAAAAAATAGATAATAATCCAGATAACGAAGAACATGCGTCGATACATACGGGAACGAATACATCCGAATCGTCAGGATCCAATTCTACATCATCAGAAATCAATGAAAACACTGATAGCAATAAAACACAAAATTCAAACAATGCTGAAGAAAATTTATCAGTTTTAAGCTATGACTCTATGGTTTCCACAGAAACTTATAAAACTCATAAAAATAACAATGACGACAGTGACAGAAAATCCAATAAATCTGATTCTGAAAAAATAGATAATAATCCAGATAACGAAGAATATGCATCGATACATACGGAAACAAATACATCCGAATTATCAGAATCTACTTCTACATCATCAGAAATCTCGGATACAGAAGAATCGCCGGAATCATCTAAATCAGAATCAGACGACTCAGATAAAGTGAATCCAGAATCGAAACAATTAGTATCAGGAATGCCGGAATTAAAACAAATCTTATTGACAAAAGATCATACATCAGGAACACCAGAATCAAAAGAACAAGCGGAGTCACGGAGATCGGATGTAGAAAAGCATCTGAAAGAACAAGGAATTACGCCAAAGTCTATACCGACAAAAGATGAGTTAACATCGGTACAAATATCAAAAGATAACTATACTGATGCCCTTGATAATTGGGATTTATCTGAAACTGAGAACATCTATTTCAAAGAGATGTTTCCTGCGACAATCGATCGGCTTTTAAAACAAAAGTGTGCCCCAAACAAGCTGAAAGGGCTGTTCATCGATGGTTTGCAAAGCCTAAAAAATGAAGTTTATACTGAGTCCCCTGCGGACATAGGAAAGTTCAAACAAGTTGAGTTTCCTACAGAAATAAGACAGTTCAAAAAACTGGAATATCTACATATCAAAAACAGCAAATTATCAGCTATTCCTGAGTGGATAAATGAACTAACGAATCTGATATCATTTCAGATTGAAGATAGCCAATTGAAAGAATTCCCGAATATAAAGAAGTTGAAAAAGCTAGAACGTCTCAGCTTTGATGGGAACTCAATCGAAGCCATTCCCGACTGGATTAGTGATTTTAAAAATTTAGAAACGCTTAGTTTATCCGATAATATCCTACATAGCTTTAATAAAAATATAGCAAAATTGAAAAATCTCAGACATCTTCTTATGTTATCAAATGAGCTCAAAGAACTGCCAGAACAAATTAAATCGCTGGCACCATCTTATGGCGGGAATTTAGAAGAAATAAATATCGCACAGAACAAATTCCGTGAATATCCATCCGCATTGAAGATTTTGAAGGGTGATGGAGTCCACGTTGTTGCGGATTCGGAGTTAATTAAGACTGATAGTAATCTGCTAATTCAAGATATATTAGCCCGACAAGATTTGGATTATGAGTATTTGATGAAGCAGGATTTTAGCCAGTTGGTTTTTTTAAATATCAATTGTAAAAATCTTACAGAAACACAACTAATAAATATTTTAAATAAATGCGACTCAAAAAAGTTAATCGGACTGACTTTAGATGAAGCTAATCGAGTTCCTGATATTATCAAAAACTTTATCAACCTAAAAAAACTGAAAATAGAACACAGCTCTCTTGAAGAATTTCCTGATTTTATATCGAATATGATGAATCTACAGGAAATACACTTCGCTCATAATATTATCAAAGAAGTTCCTTTTTGGATCAAAACATTGGATAAATTAGAAGTATTAGATCTCTATGATAATTTACTGAAAAGTTTGCCGAGAACTATAGAAGAAGCACCGAAATTACGAGTTCTAAACATCGGAAAAAATAATTTTTTCTCTTCATTACCTTCTGAAGTTCTGAAAATTAAGCAACTAAATGAGCTCTATGTAAGAAATTTAGATTTGAAAAACTTACCAAAAGGAATTTCTGACCTCAAAAAATTGCAAGTATTGGATCTTTACGACAACCGTCTATCAAATTTACCTTCTGAATTGAAAGAACTAACAAAAATGAAAGTGCTGAATTTAGGAAAAAATAGATTACGAGCATTACCAAACGTAATTAAAAATTTAAATAATTTAGAAAGCCTTTATCTTAGCGACGTTAGCGGTACATATCGAAATAAAAAGCCTATTAATTTAGATTGTAATTTTATATGGACGTTATCGAACTTGAAAAATTTGGATTTATCACAAAATCATCTGGGAACGATACAAAAAAACTTTACAAATTTAAAGGAATTAAGGAAACTCAATCTCAGTGGATGTGTTTTCAAAGGAGCTGAAACCGCATTTTCTCAATTTAAACATTTAGAAGAGTTAAATCTATCTGAAGCTCAATGGGAATTAGGACAATTTGAATTACGAACAAGGAAATATAAATCTGATTTATTACCAAGAAAAGAGATTGAAACATATTATCCTGATCATACGATTTCAGCTATATCAACTATAAAAACTCTAAAGATTCTTGACCTTTCAGGGCTTAAATGGACTGGCAAATATACTGAATACTTACAATATATCAGAAGAAAGGAAGATGTCGTATCAAACTTATATACACTACCTAAAAAATTAGAAGTATTGAAACTGGAAAAAAACGGTATAACAGAATTTCCTAAAATCCTGAGATATTCACCGAACTTATTAGAGTTAAGCTTAGCAAATAATAACATCCGTGAATTGCCTAACGATATGGAGCACCTATCTTGCTTGCATTCCTTAGATATATCCGGGAATAAAATCGAAAAATTATCAAATAATATCTCAGATCTTACATATTTGCGAAAATTGAATTTGGCTGATAATTTATTAACTGTTTTACCTAATGAAATAGGCAAATTAAATAATTTACAAGTACTAAATATTTCTCAGAATGATATATCTGATGCGCCATATGATCTAATAAATAAATTGGAACAATTGGAAGAGTTAAACGTGCAATTTAACAATTTTTCTTTTGATCCTACAAAAATCGATATTCTTTTGAAAAAACTTCATTACAAAAATGATTCTCAAAATTTAACAATAAAATTGAGCGAATATAATGAAAAGAAATCTACTGAGCGTATTATAAAGAATGCTGTCGGACTAAGAATAGTATGCGATATAAAAGACAATGTACTTAAATATAAATATAAAGATAATGGACATATTATTTCAGTTTATACAGATCCTTCAAAAGTAACAGAAAGTATATTAAAAAAATGTAATCCGAACATAATTGAGAATATTGAAATCTCTCATTGCCCTAATAATATAATAGAATTTATAATGCCGGAATTGAGTCGTTTCTCTAATTTGAAAAGCTTAAATTTTTCATATTGCAATATTTCAAACTTTGATAGGTATATTAGTTTTCCAAAATTAAAAGTATTAGATTTAACCGGAAATAAGCTCTCAAAGATTCCCAATTGGGTTGAAGATTTACATGAACTGGAAGAATTATACCTTGCGGATAATAAGATAAGAAAATTACCTTCTTGGATTGGTAACTTGAAACATCTAAGAATTTTATCAATAGGTTACAATCTGTTAACTGATTTAGATGATAAAAGCTCTATATGGGATCTTTGCGACTTACAATTCCTGGATATTAACGCCAACAAATTAGAGAAGCTATCACCAAAAATCGGACAATTGCAGAACTTGCAAACATTGTTAGCTTCTGGAAATAAATTAATTGATCTGCCTTCAGAACTTGCGGATCTTCCTAATATAAAACGAGTTTCAGTTAATAATAATTTATTTAAAGATGAACCAGATGAAAAGCATCCGATAATAAATCATATAAACATAGTAAATACTCTTACTAATAAAGGTGTACATGTCGAAACATATAAAGATTCAGACATAGAACAAATTAAAGAAAAAGAATAGGAAGAAGAATAAGAAAAAACGTCAGAAATGTTTTCTCCTATTTGTTACGAAATCTAAGGTTATACTTTTTTCTTGAATTTTTAGTTGATATAGTGCGAGAGAAAAAAGGACCGGATCTGCTTTCACTTTTTTTTGAAACGCTGCAAAAAAATTAAGCAAAAATGATTATTAAATTTGAGGTAAGAGAATGAAACACTCTTAGAAATACAAAGCATTCTTAATTTTGAGGATTTAATATTTCCTGATGATATTGAATGTGTTGTAACAACATGTAAAAAAAATACGTGAATTTACAATTTATTGTCGTTTATATGAGTTAATAGATTGTCTGGCCGATTTTGAGAAATTTAGATGAAAAAATGAGCGTATTGGTTCAAATAAAGCCAGACATTCACAAACAATATTACAGCTTTACGGATAGAGGTTATATGACAATATTATTGTGAATCAGTTAGCCGTGAAAAATTAACACTTTCCTCAAGACTATGTTATAATAAACGTACAAACTTGTAAGGAAGCATTATATGAGCGAAACAACTCTTTTAGACATACAGTCGGATTACATTTTTAAACGTGTGTTCGGCATAGAAAAGA
>JAFUZX010000166.1 GCA_017476405.1 Alphaproteobacteria bacterium
AAATTTTTTAAAAAATTGAATTTTTCCTGAACATTTTTTCAAGAAAAACTGAATAAGTATATGTAGCACGATGGTGTTTTATGTATACGCAGGAATATTTGGAAGCAGTAGAAAAAGCGATTTGCGATTTACAGTCAGGGAAACGAGTGACTTCTGTTTCCTATGGTGACACGCATGTCCAGTATGCATCGATTAACTTTGCTGATTTACTGAAACTTCGCAGCCAAATAAAAGCTGGTATTTCTTCGGAAACAAATTCTCGCAAACGTCAGGTGATTTTCTCGACCTCAAAGGGGGTACGATGAACATTTTCCGATCGATTGCAAATTTTCTGAAGAAAAAATCGACGGCAGCTTATGACGGCGCAGGACATGGAAAGCGTCTTGGAAATTGGTATCCTTCGAACTCATCAATCAATTCTCTTTTGGCTTCGAATCTTGCGACTTTGCGAACTCGCTCTCATGATATTGTCAGAAAAAATCCGTATGCGCTGAATGCGATTGAGGCGATTGTCTCAAACTGTATCGGAACGGGAATCAAACCTCAGTCAAAAGCAAAAAATGCAGATTTCAGAAAGAAAATTCAAGAACTTTGGCTGAAATGGACGGATGAATCAGACGCAGCTGAACTTTGTGACTTTTATGGCTTGCAAGCTCTCGTACTCCGAAGCGTTATCGAATGCGGAGAATGTTTTATTCGGATAAAAATCGATAAGCGAAATGCAACAGTGCCTTTAAGATTGCAGGTTTTGGAAGCTAAGCATTTGGATTCATCGAGAGACGGCGCATTGCCAAACGGAAATTTTATTCGCTCTGGAATTGAGTTCAACAAAAACGGCAAGAAAGTTGCATACTATTTACATAAGGAGCATCCGGGCGATTCTTATTTTTCAGCTTCGGAGAGCATTCGACTTCCTGCTCACGAAATTCTGCACATTTACAGACCTCTTCGACCGGGACAAATTCGCGGTGAACCTTGGTTATCAAATGTTTTACTGAAACTCTATGAACTCGATCAATATGAAGACGCAGAACTTGTTCGCAAGAAAACTGCAGCTATGTTTGCCGGATTTGTGACACGGCTCGATCCAGATTCAGAGATATTCGGAGAAAAAGATACAAACGATCAAGGCGTTGCTTTTGCAGGATTGGAACCCGGAACAATGCAATTTTTGGATCCGGGCGAAGATGTAAAATTTTCCTCTCCTGCAGACGTTGGTGGAACCTACGAAGCATTCATAAAACAGCAACTGAGAGCAATTTCCGTTGGCTTGGGAATCACTTACGAGCAGCTTACGGGCGATCTTTCCGGCGATTCCTCAATCAGAGCAGGATTACTCGAATTTCGCAGAAGATGCACAGCTTTGCAGCACAATTTAATCGTATTTCAGTTTTGCAGACCGATTTGGAATAAATTTATTGAATTATCAGTACTTTCAGGTGTCAAGCCCCCATTTAATGAACCACCAGAAAGCTCGTATATTGTTATGAAGAGGCAATAAAGGAAAGAGGAGCGGTATATTTGAGAGAAGAATGAGGTCGAACAGAATTGTATTCACGGCGGAAATTTTCAATCATGACTCGAGCTTTTTTGACAGAAGAAAACATCTCTCGGTTGAGCAATTCATCTCGCAGAGTGCCGTTGAATCTTTCGATAAAACCGTTTTCCCAAGGACTTCCGGGAGTAATAAAAGCGGTTTTTGCACCGACACTTTCAATGAATTTTCTCAACATTTTTTCTGTGAATTCAGAGCCGTTATCGCTTCTGATATACTCAGGAATTCCTCTTGTTAAAAATAATTCCGAAATTGTATCCAAAACGTGTTTTGAATTAATTGTCCTCTCAACCCTGATAGCCAACGATTCTCTCGTAAACTCATCGATTACCGTTAAGCATTTGATTTTTCTTCCATTAGCCAATCTGTCTTCAACGCAGTCGTACGACCAAACATGATTTTGATACAGCGGTCTAAGTCTGATACATGAGCCGTTTCTAAGATAAATTCTTCCTCGTTTTTTCTGTTTTTTCGGCACGCGCAGGCCTTCCTCGCGCCAAATTCTTTCCACTCTTTTGTGATTCACTTTCCAGCCCTCAGATTTCAACATCACGACTATCCTTCGATAGCCATATCTCCCGTATTTTGACGCCAATCGAACAATTGCTTCACGTAGCGCAACTTCATCGTCCGTTTTGGGGGATTTATATCTTTTTGTAGTCCTATTCAAGCCAAGCACCTTACACGCCTTGCGATCTGACACTTCAAGCCTTTGCATCACTTCTACGGCTACTTTTTTCTTAACCTAAGGGCTCAGTATTTTGACTTCGTCGATCTTCGATTCCCGAAAGCGCCTCATTTAGTATGAGTTTGTCCAGCGTTAATTCCGCTATCGCTTTCTTTAGCTGCTCATTCTCTTGTTTCAGCTTCTTCAGCTCCTTCGCTTGATCAATATTCAAGCCTCCGTATTCTCTCCTCCATTTGTAGTACGTATGGTCCGATATCCCTGCTTCTCGACACGCTTTTAATATTGTTTCTCCTTGATTTATCAATGTTTCTATCTTCCTCAACTTTATTATAATTTCTTCTGCTGTTCTTACTTTTTTCATTATTTTATCTCCTCCTATTTAGTTTTTACTCGATATTTTATCATCCTTTTACGAACTTATTTGTGGACCAAT
>JAFUZX010000167.1 GCA_017476405.1 Alphaproteobacteria bacterium
AAACAGAGGCCGAGAATATCCGACAGCGATTGAATGAACGCCAGAAACTGAATCTCAAGGAATGCATCAACGAAAGACGTATGCAACTTTCACCAATGATGATGGTTTGACATAAAAAAAATCAAAAGAATGAGCGACTCATTGCAATCGTTAGTTGATTTGTGTAAATCTGACTATGTATATGGTTGTTCATATACTCGGTATGGTGACCTGTTCGAAAGATTGAGTTGTTAGACTCGTATATGATCTGATGTGCCATACCGATTATTATTTTGGCTCGATAGGCAGTATAAGGGGTAGTGCGGGGGTGCGCTATTGTCTTAATAATAATCAAGAGGTAAATAATGACAAGCGGTTTTTCTTATTTTACGGGAATTGACATTTCTAAAGATAAGGTGGATATCTTTTCGACCGAAAAATCTTCTTATGTCACAGTGAAGAACTCAAAGAAGCAAATAAGGGAAGCTCTGTATCACTTTGATCGTGAGCATACTCTTATTGTGGTGGAGAACACTGGCGGTTATGAGAATGTTTGTGTTGATACTCTCAAAAAGATTGGTTACAAAATACACAGAGCGAATAATAACAAGGTAAAGCATTTCATTCAGTATCAGGGTATAAAAGCAAAAACGGATAAAGTAGACGCAAAAGCGTTAGCTGATTACGGGCAATTTACGTATTACAATCCAAGTAAAGGCAATAAAATTAATATTTATGAGAAACCTGCGGAAGCACAAGAAAAGGCGAGACAATTGCTTTTTTTCTCCGATAATCTTAAACGAATTCGTGCAGCAATGAAAAATCGAATACAAAGCCCAAACTGTAACGCCGTAAAAAATATTGCGAAAAACATAGCTGACTATCTTGATGAACAACTGGATGAACTGGATAAAATAATAGATCAAGAAGTGGAAGGTACGGAAATATCCGATAAATGCGAATTGCTCGCCCAATACAATGGCGTAGGCAAGACTACAGCCAAAGAACTGGCGGTGTTTCTTCCTGAACTCGGAAAGATCAATCATAGAGCTATTGCGTCATTAGCGGGACTTGCTCCACATCCGAAAGATAGCGGAAAAATAAAGGGACATCGTTCAACTAAAGGACATGGCAGACCGATAATCAGGCGAATGATGTTCATGGCAGCTTTAAGCGCTGTACGCTACAATAAAAATCTATCGGACTTTTATCAAAAAAAATTGAAGGAGGGAAAGCCTAAAATGATTGCAATCACAGCATGTATGCGTAAAATGCTCGTTCAACTAAATGCTATTACAAAGAAAGGAGCTATTAATTTTTGAAAAATAACTATTGATTTTTTTTAAGAAACTAGGTAGATCATATGTTTTTTCTACATCTGCATTTTCAATTTTCGCAATGATGTTGCCTTTTTTAATTTCAGATCCGGCTGGAATCAAAGTGTCGATTGTTCCGCCTGTTTTCGCCGTTAAAACACAATAATTTTTCGGACGAATCGTGCCAAGCAAATTTATTTGATGTTTAAATTGAGATTTTTTCACAATCTCTGTTTCAACGACTTTTGGATATCCATTCCAATTCTGCTTTTGACTGCGAAATAATTTGAAACAAACAAGGAAAATCAAAAATAAACCAAGAACGATAAGTGCCTTATAGTTTTTTATAATTTCAAAAAATCTTTCTTGCAGCATAAAAAAATCCCAAAAACAATTCATCTCTAAAATATCAGTATTCTATTAAGATGTCATTAAATGTTGCAGTTAAGACACAACAATTATCAGAATTTTATCCTTATCCCTGAACGTTTAAGCGAATCTGGCATTTCTCGCAAAGGATTGCCTCTGAGGTCAAGTTCCTCTAATTTTGAGAGACGAGATATTGATTCAGGTAATTCTGTCAATTGATTATACGATAAGTTCAGCTTTTTCAAATTCGAAAGATTTCCAATTGATTCGGGAAGCTCCGTCAGCGAGTTATAGGGATAACCATGTTTTTCTGAGTCAGCAAGATTTCCTAGATCAAGTTCTTCTAATTTTGAGAGGCGAGATATCGATTCAGGTAATTCTGTTAATCGGTTATTCGACAAGTTCAGCTTTTTCAGATTCGAAAGATTTCCAATTGATTCAGGGATCTCTGTCAGCCTGTTATGAGATAAACCTAACTTTTTCAAGTTAACAAGATTTCCGATCGATTTCGGCAATTCAGAAAGTTTGCAATCAGAGACATTTAACGCAGTTAATTTCGGTAATTTCCCAATTGACTCCGGCAAAGACTCAAGCTTACAGTCTGATATGTTCAAAACGCTCAAACTCGCAAGATTTCCGAATGAATACGGCAAAGATTTCAATTTGCAATCGGAAATATTTACGACGGTTAAATTAGCAAGATTTCCGAACGACTCTGGCAACGACGTCAGTTTACAATCGGAAATGTTCAAAACTTCTAACTTTTTTAAATCACCAAATGACGCCGGCAGTTCTTTAAAAGTTGTATCTGATATGTTCAACACTGATAAATTCTTCAACTTTCCCAAATCTTGAGGCAAGGGCTCTTTTCTATCTGAAATATTTAAAGCTTCAATTTCATCATAATTCTCAACATTTGGCCACAAAACAGCTCTTAATTCAGGTGAAATTCCGTTGGTTGTTTTTTCGGAATACGTTTCTTCAAAATACTTTTCTCTGTTTCCTTTTTTCTCGTAATGTTTTGAGTGGCGGTGGACTTTTTTATCATAATATCCTGTGGAATGACGGACAAATATCACTACCAGCGGCGGAGTTATCAAGCCCAAACAAATGATTATATCGGCAAGCCACGACACAAAGTGTTTCTCTCTAAATTCATTTAAATATGCTCCGATGTTCTCCGAACTCATTTCAAAATCTGAAATCGTTTGATTGGAATTTTTGATCTTTTGAAATTGATTGCGTCTTAAAAATTCATCTGCTATAAAATGCACAAATCCTAAAAAACCACCAGTTAATCCGCATGGAATCGAAGGCGGTCGAAACTTTTCAAGCTAATGATACCCTTGCGTAATGCGTTTCTTTACAACTCGATAATAAAGAGCATTTCCGAAAAGCCCAAGTAAAATATGTACAATAAAAGGAAATCCTCCGAGAACAGAGACGAAAGAAAAGAGCGGAGCCAAAGGGAAAAAAGGCATAAGCATTGTCCAAAAAATCGGATATGCCAACAGTAAAGCAATAAATGAATATGCATACATTTTTCGATATGCCATCCAACACGGTCCGAGAAAAAATGCAGCCCAGTTTCAAGTATGCTTTCCAACTGCGTCCAGACGCTCAAACGCATCTATGTAATATTGCTCGTTCCCATAATATTTGCCGCTCATATATCCTCCGAGAGCTCAAAACGATAGAATCATTTTACCCACTAATTATAAAAAAACAAGGCTCTAGACCATTATCTTTTTAGAGTTTACTTTTTTACAAAGAATAATTTTGCAATAAAAGCAGCAAAATCGTCATCTCTATGATTAAATCTAGCCTCGCTTTCTTTTAAATGCAAGATGAATTTATCATCGGTTAAGC
>JAFUZX010000168.1 GCA_017476405.1 Alphaproteobacteria bacterium
GTACGATGTATTTATTTTCATTTAAGTGATCATCAATATGTGCACAATATATCGGTACATCAGGATGCTTTTTTGTAACTGCTTCTATTCCTTCTGGCGCTGCAATTACGCATAAGAATTTCATTTTAGTTACACCCTTACTTTTTAATAAATCGATAGCATCTATTACAGTGCATGTATTTCCTTTTATCTCAATATCTGTTTTTGCGGCGAGAAACGCACCTGTCGCAATATATACAGCATCAAAATTTCTGATTTCATCTTTTAATGAAGTAATTTTCTTATTACAGATCAGTTTTATGCCCATATCTGTTATTCTACGTATTTCAGCGTCTAAAATAGCTCGTGATAAACGATATTTCGGAACACCATAACGCATCATTCCTCCTGGTTTAATATGAGTTTCATAGATCGTTACATCGTGTCCAAGTTTTCTTAGAAAATAAGCCACTGATAAACCGCTAGGTCCAGCTCCGACAATAAGAATCTTTTTCCCTGAATTTTCAGAAGGAATATCAAATTTCCATCCGCTTTCTAATGCGATATCACCTATGGATCTTTCAATTAAATTTATATGAACAGCACCATCAAACTGCTCTCTATTGCAGGCTCTCTCGCATGTATGATAGCAAACTCGTCCCATTACGGCCGGAAATGGATTATCTTTTACCATAATTTCCCAGGCTTTGCGTATTTTTCCTTCTTGGGCCATAGATAACCAATTTTGAACGTTTTCTCCTGCGGGACACGTAGCATTGCATGGGGGTAATCTATGCACATATTGAGGACAAACTGTTTTCCAAGATCCTGTCTTATTTACTCGACTTGTTCCTGCTTCATCAACTATTGCATAAGGTTTTGAATTCTTAGACATTGACAATACCTCCGCTTAATTTATATTTTTCTATATTTGCGCTTGCGATTTTTTGTAATTCCTCAACTGCTTGCGGGTTTGCGTTTTTTCCGAATAAATGAGCAAAACGACGCTGCAATCTCAAATATTCCTCAACAGGTTTTACTGTTTCAATAGGAGTCGATCCTACAATTTTGCCATTTTCAGCCTCAAAAAGGGGAAACATTCCGCATTCTACAGCTGCCCTTGCAATTTTAATCGTTTCCGATGTCGGATATCCCCAGCCAAGTGGACAAGGAACATGAATGTGTACGTATTTTGCTCCTTTTATATTAATCGCTTTTGCGACTTTTTCTTCCAAATCCTTAATATTTGCGATACTTGCGGTTGCGACATAAGGAATGCCATGAGCTATCGCTATTTCAGGAACATTTTTTCCTGTTCCAAGTTCATTTCCTGAATAAATAGAGTTAGGCAAGGTTGTCGCTGTTCTTGCCAGCACCGGTGTTGCGCTGGATCTCTGTACACCCGTATTCATATAAGCTTGGTTATCATAACAAATATAAAGGACGTCATCATTTCTTTCAAACATTCCAGATAATGTCCCCATTCCGATATCTGTTGTAGCGCCATCACCACCTTGTGCTATTACTCGAACGTTTTTCCCTTGAACTTGCATCGCTGCGGCAACACCTGTGGCAACAGACGGAGCGTTACCGAATAAAGAATGCATCCAAGGAACATTCCAGGCATTTTCAGGAAATACACACGAAAATACTTCCAAACAGCCTGTCGCATTTACAATTGCGATATTCCCTTTCGCCGCATGATATGCCGCATCGATTGCGCAGCGAGCGGCAAGAGCTTCTCCGCAACCTTGACAGGCTCTATGTCCGCTGTTTAGCGTGTTCGGTCTATCGTAATGAGACTGAACTGAATTTCTTTTTTTCGATAATCTGTTTCCAATGGTCGAGTTGGACATGTTATTTCCTTTACTCTTATCTAAAACTTATTATTACATTCGCTATTTTTGATTGGGCGATACTCCCTATCGATGACATCTTCTTTTAATCCCAGAAATACCATGTTATCATGTTTTTTGTTATTGAAATACTCTCTTATCATTTCTGATGTTATAGCTCGTCCTCCAAGACCCGCAATAACAGAATGAATTGCGATTCCAAGATCTTGCAGTGCCAATGCGATTTCCTGATGTAAAATCCCCCCGATTCCTACCGCAAACGCTTTTTCTAATACTATAACTTCTTTTGCGTTTTTTAACGCCTCTCTTATAGCTTCTTTCGGAAATGGCCTGTAGCTGACTATGGATAAAACGCCTAATTTACTACCGTTTGCATTCAATTCATCAACAGTATCTTTTATAGTTCCCGCAACTGATCCCATGGTTACGATAACTGTTTCGGCCTTTTCTAAATTATATTCATGTAAAAGTCCACCGCTCTTTCTTCCAAACTTTTCCTTAAATTGCGTTCCTACACATTCTACAACAGGTAAAGTATCAATCTGCCTTTTATGAGCAAGATAACGTACTTCCATAAAATATTCAGGCGGAACCATAGTTCCAATTGCTGTCGGATGCTCTGTGTCTAAGGAAATATGAGGTTCATAATCAGGTAAAAACTCATCAACTTCTTTTTGTGACGGAAGATCAACACGTTCGTATGCATGCGTGAGAATGAAACCATCTACACACACCATAACCGGACATTTTGCTTTTTCTGCTATTTTAAACGCTTGAATATGCAAATCTACTGCTTCCTGATTCGTTTCAGCGAAAAGCATAATCCACCCCGAATCTCTTACAGACATAGCATCTGTATGATCATTCCAAATATTAATAGGGGAACCTATCGCTCGATTTCCAAGAGTCATTACAATTGGCAATTCTAGCCCTGAAGCATTGTAAACAGCTTCCATCATGTACAGCAATCCTTGACTCGATGTTGCCGTATAGCTTCTGACACCGGCAGCTTCCGAACCTATGGCGACACTAAGAGCCGCCATTTCAGACTCAACGTTAATATACTCACAATTTTCAAGTTTTTTTGATCTTACAAGCTCTCCTAATCCTTCCACTATATGAGTTTGAGGTGTTATAGGGTATGCGCAAACGATTTTCGGTCTACATAGAGCAACAGCACGTGCGACAGCTTGTGATCCCTCTAATTGAAATAACATTATTATATCCCCTAAGTTTGTGATTAATTTGCAAGTACCTTTTCGTAGGCAACCATTGTTGCCGCTACGTTTTTTTCTGCGATAACTCCTGAAAATTTTGTTTTTATAGCTTCAATTACAGATTCTATCTTTATAGCCTTAGTTAAAGCAGCGAAACTTCCGAGCAATACAGCGTTTGGAAGAGGTTTTCCTATGTGCTGTAAGGCAATTTCCGTAGCTCCAACACATTGAACATTAATATTTTTCAAATTATTCACTTCATGTGATTCATTATTTGATGAATTTATCAGCACAAAACCACCATCAATTATTCCATTAAAAGCATTTGCCGGTTTTATAACGGATTGGTCTTGAATAATAACGGCATCAGGATTACTGATAGGCTCTCTTAACCTTATTTCTTTATCTGAAATTCGGCAAAAAGAGACAACAGGGGCTCCCATTCTTTCTGATCCGAAACTCGGAAAAGCCTGAGCATATTTTCCTTCGAGAAAAGCCGCTATGGATAACATCTCTGCGGCGGTGACAACACCTTGTCCACCTCTTCCGTGAATTCTTACTTGAAACATTCGTCCTCCCAATAAAGAAAACACTAAACAATACATAAAATTTTAAAATAATGCAATCCGCAAATGCTTTTTTATCTTGTTCTCTAAGAGAGTTATTGTGGATTTCATAACTTAATGTGATTTTATTGAATATTTATTAAACAATCGTTAATTTTTTAGCATAAAACAATGGATTGCTATTGCCAAAGTTATATTAATTCCATAAACTATAATATGGTAGGGTAAAATGAAAGGAGGTAAATATGGCTCAAAATTTGAAAGATTTTGTTCCTGAAAATATACAACATATCGAGGAACTAAGCGATAATAAAAGCGTATTTCCTAATGTTGCTTTTGTTGTTGCTCTATGTTTAATGATTTTTTCTGATTTTTTAATGTTCAAGGCATTCAATAATTGGATGGCTCCTTTGGTGATATTCCTTCTTGAGATGTTTATTATTGAAATATTAGGAAAATTACTAAAAATTACGGAAGCTCCGATAATAATAAGAATACTTTTGCGACTTTTAAAAGATAAAGGATTGGAATAAAATTATAATCCAATTTAGACTATGTAGGTAACGTATATGCAAACAATAAAAATATTACCGCAGCATATTGTTAATCAAATAGCGGCAGGAGAGGTTATTGAAAGGCCTTTCTCTGTCGTAAAAGAGCTTGTGGAAAATGCGATAGATGCGGGTGCAACTGAAATTACAGTAAGTATTGTTGATGGCGGTAAAAATTTCATTTCAGTTTCGGATAATGGATCGGGAATGAGTCGTGATTCACTTGAAATGTGCGTTATGAGTCATGCAACGTCTAAATTATCATCGGAAAATTTGTTTGATATACATACCTTTGGTTTTAGAGGAGAAGCTCTTCCGTCGATTGCCTCAGTTTCGAGGTTATCTATCACGACTTCGGATAATGAGATTGGAGAAGCTTGGCAATTGCGAATCGAAGGACAAAATATTCTGGGAATTAATCCTTCAAGCAGATCTCGTGGTACGACAATAGAAGTGCGAGATTTGTTTTTTGCTACACCGGCTCGTTTGAAATTTTTGAAGTCAGAATCGTATGAAACTGAAAAATGTCGTGCGATATTTGATGATCTGGCATTGGCTAACCATGATATTGCGTTTAAATTTATCGATTCAGGAAAAGAAAAAGTTCATTACAAAAAAACAAATGATCTGAAACAACGAGTTTATGACGTTTTCGGAGAAACGTTTTCAAAAAATGTATTTGATATAAAAGTTAAACATGAAAATCTTATGCTTTATGGATATATAGGTATCCCGACTTTTAATAAATCCGTATCCGCATCTCAGTATTTTTTCGTAAATGATCGATTAGTTAAAGACAAAGTCATGGCGTCAGCTCTTAGATCCGCATATGCTGGTCTGATTCCACATGGACGTTATCCTGTCGCAGCTTTGTATCTTAATGTTCCGTTTTCTGACATTGATGTTAATGTTCATCCCGCAAAAACTGAAATAAGATTTAAGGAGCCTGAGAAAATTCGTTCATTTATTTTATCTGAGCTTAAAAAATCAATTGAAACATATGGAAGTAATCGTTCTACAACAGATATGATGGATCGTTTTTATACATCCGCTAGTAATAAACTCAGCGCAATACCTACAGGAATAATTACAGGTGAAAGAAAAGTTGTAAATGCTCCATCTGTAATGGCATCAGTTCTTCCTAAATCTTCATCTGGGATAAAAAATATAAAAACTAAAACAGTAGAATATGATGATATGCTACAATCGCCTGTGTATCATGAAAAATCAGCATCAGTTTTACCTTTTCCTTCGGCGGATAAATATAATATTTCTGAAAAATCTTTGGCTGATTTTAAGAATAACGTTGAGAAAAATAACTCGTTGAAAACATCTTCTAAGTCGTTTCCATTAGCTGAAAAAACAGAGTCAATTGACGAAAAAAATCGTATATCTCTTGGTAATGCGGTAGCTCAGATAAATAATACCTATATAATCGCTGAGAACGATAATGGTATCATTATTGTCGATCAACATGCCGCAGCAGAGCGTATTATGCTTGAGGAATTAAAAAACAGCCTCAAATTGAAGGCACAAAATCTTTTGATTCCTGAAACTCTTATACTCAATACCTCACAGATAGACCTTTTAAAATCAAATGGTGAACTTTTAACAAAGCTTGGTATTTATATTGATTATTTGGATTCTAATGAAATTGCTGTTACATCAGTTCCTGCGTTACTTGAAACTTCAGATGCTGTTTCTTTGTTGGATGATATATTAGATGAATTATCTGCTTTCGGCGATACTTATACTTTAGATGATAAAATACATAAAATTCTGTCTACTATTTCATGTCATAGTAGTTTGCGTGCAGGAAAAAGGTTAACATTTGAAGAAATGAATTATCTTTTAAAAAAAATGGAGTGTACAACAAATATTGCTCAATGCTGTCATGGCAGACCTTCATATATTACATTAACAATTAAAGATTTAAATAATTTTTTCGAAAGGTCTTGATTAATTTGTTGTGGATATTATATATATTTAAGCTTTAAATCGTAGAAAAATAATTATGAATAACAAAATAAGATTACAACCTCTTTTTGACTTAAATGGCCAGGATATTATCGGATACGAAGTTCTGTATTCTAAATTTGAGGAGAGAGTTTTTCCAAGCGCTGTTTCTATTTTAGAATATATATCTTCAGGAAATGAAGATAATAATAGCGATTTTAAATATTTTATTAATATGACAAATGAAGATGCTATAGATTCATCGTTTGCTTCAGCTTTTCTAAATAAACTTGATAAAACAAGTATAAGCCGTGAAAGAATAGTTTTAGAATTAAATGAAAATACGACAATAGATTTATTATCTCAAACGAAGCAGAATCTAAGCACACTATGTTCTAATGGAGTGCAAGTAGCTCTTGATGATTTCGGAACAAATTTTTCAACTCTGGAATTTATGCGCAAATTCCCTCTTGATGTAATAAAAATAGATAAACAATTTATACAAAATGCGCCTAATAGCAAAAAAGATATGTCGCTTTTAAAATTTTGTGTAGACGTTTCTCATGATATAGGTTGCTCAGTTGTCGCTGAAGGAATAGAAACAGTAGAGCAAATGCAATGTTCGATAGATGCCGGAGCGGATATCGGACAAGGATTTATTTTTTCAGCTCCTGTTTTTTCTGAAGGTTGTGTAAATAATCCTTTCATACCTTTAACAGAATTCTTTACTTATTTATCGACATTAGCGATTCCTCAGCGTTCTGTCGCTTGATTTTCAGTTTGAAAAATGTAAAATTCTATAAAAGAAACGGTCAAAATATTATGTCTTTTCATTTGCGTTCTTCAGACGAAGATTTTTTGGTATTAGGAATTGAATCCAGTTGTGATGAAACAGCGGCGGCAGTTGTTTCCAGTAGTAAAAAAATTCTTTCAAATGTGATTTATTCTCAAATATCAGAACATAAAAAATTTAATGGAGTTGTTCCTGAAATTGCGGCACGAGCACATCTTGAAAAAATAGATTATGTTGTACGAACCGCATTATCAGATGCTAATGTAAAAATTCCCGATTTAAGTGCTATTGCCGGAACTTGTGGACCTGGATTAATAGGCGGAGTTATTGTCGGCGCAAATTTTTCTAAAGGAATTTCTTTGGTTTCTGGCCTTCCGTTTATTGCGGTTAATCATATAGAAGCGCATGCTCTTACAGTCAGATTGACAGACAATAATATAAAATTCCCGTATCTTTTGTTGCTTGCGTCCGGCGGACACTGTCAACTTTGTATCGTATATTCATTTGATGATTTTGAAGTAATAGGCAGAACATTAGATGATTCCATTGGAGAATCATTTGATAAAGTTGCGAAAATGCTGAATTTGGGGTATCCGGGAGGGCCTCTTGTGGAAAAAATGGCGCTTAAAGGAAATGAGCAACGTTTTCTTTTCCCACATCCTCTGTGTAATAAGTCATCTATTGATTTTTCATTTTCCGGTTTAAAAACTGCTGTAAAAATTGCTGCTGAAAAAGAGAGAAATACCAATTTATCTGAGCTTTCTGAGCAAAATAAAGCTGATATTTGCGCCAGTTTTCAAAAAACGGTAGCGGATATTCTTCTTTATAAAATGAATCAAGCTTTTGAATATTGCGAAAATCATGATATCCTATTCAATACTGCGGTTATTGCTGGTGGAGTTGCTGCTAACAAATATATTCGAAACGCTCTTAATAATTTGTGTATCAAGCGGAATATTCGTTTTGTAGCGCCTCCTGTTTCTTTATGTACGGATAATGGAGCAATGATTGCTTGGATGGGAGTCGAGAAATTTTCAAAAGGCTTATTTAACAGTTTAGATTTTCAGCCTCGTCCTCGTTGGCCTTTGAGTTCAAAAAAATCCTAATTATTCAATAAGATATATTCAATAATAAAAATCCTCGCAGAGCTTTCACTACGAGGACTTTGAAAAAACAAATTAACTAACTTAATTATTTTATTTTCTCTTCTTTCTTATCTAACGATTTCATTTCATCTAAGAAAGAGAAGATTCCGGTGATTTTTCCTACAATATAGAAAACTACTATACTTACGCAAATAACGATTAACATCGCAATATTACGATCAGAACCACCATTTATATAATGCGCATTCGCATAGAATACATTCATCCCATAAATCGTAGCCAACATTGCTAATGATGCGATCACTTGTTTTACGCATTCTTTTACAGTTTCGCATGTTACGCTTAACGACCCTAATTTTTTCAATGAGAAAAGCAGATATATTACGTTACACCAAGAAGAAAGCGATGTAGCAAGAGCAATTCCTGTATGTTTCATGCATGGCATTAGTAATACGATAAACAGCAGGTTCGTTACTATCGAAATAATTCCTCCATTTAAAGGAGTTGCTGTATCTTTGTTAGCAAAAAAGGCAGTTGTAAATACTTTCGTTGCCATATATGCAGGAAGTCCGCAAGCAAACGCTGCAAGAGCCGGAGCTGCCGCTGCGACTTGCTCAGGTCCGAAGTTTCCTCGGCCGTAAATCGCTCCTGTCACTTGCTCATTAAGAGACATTAAAATAACCGCTGCTGGTAAAGTAAATATAAGAGCAAAAAGCAGTCCGTAATTCATTTGCTTTTCCGCCGCTTCATTATCTTTTGCGTGAATTGCTCTGGTTAACGGAGGTAACAAGGCTGTACTGAAAGCAATTCCGAGAATTCCTATCGGGAATTGATTGACGTGATCAGTATAATAAAAGTACGAAACAGCACCCGTCGGAAGGAACGAAAGTACCATAAAATCGATTATGACGTTTAACTGCCATACACCTGCGCCAATAGCTCCTGAAATTAATTTTTTGAAAAAAGTTTTTACTTCTTCTTTCATAGGTGAAATATCAAAACCGATACTAAATCCGCAATATTTTACATTGATCCATAAAACAGCTACTTGAATGACACCACCTAAAAATGTCGCCCATGCCATTGTATAAGCTGTGCTTGGAAACCATAGAGCCCCCATAAATAATGCGATTATAACGCTTATATTCAAGATTAATTGAGCTCCAGCCGGCATCGCAAATCTATTTACCGTGTTTAAAATACCTCCAAACATAGCTGCTAAAAATGATGCGGCAATATACGGCGAACATATTCTTCCAATATTCACAAGATGTTCAAATTTTTCGGTCGACGGATCTATTCCGGCTGCGTATCCATGCATTATTTGTCTGAAAAATATTAAGCATATAATCATTATAAATGATACAAGAAACACAAGCCAAGTTAAGACTTGCGATCCGATTTTTTCCGCTTCTTCTCTACCTTTATCTTTTAACGCATTTGAGAAAATCGGTAGAAAGGAGGCATTAAACGATCCTTCCGCAAACAATTTTCTTAATATATTTGCGAACTTAAAAGCAAGGCTAAAGACATCAGCGAACATTCCTGCGCCAAGAAAAGATGATTGAGCGATATCTCTCACGAAACTGCTGATACGATAGGCTAATGTCCATCCTCCAACAGTTGCGACAGTTTTGATTAAATTCATTTTTACTGTACCCCTAGAAAAACTTAAACATCTTTTAATATCACGTAACAGGAATGAATACAAGAATCTAAAAATAAAAATCGATAATAAAGAAAAAATTTTCAACAAATGTCCAGAGTTATTTTTTGTTCAGTATTACATTAGCTATATCTTTTGCTAAGTTTTTTTGATTTTGTTAAAAAATATTAGAAAACAATGAGTTATTTAAGTGCTCAAAAAATAATCAATTCGAGGAAACCTTCAGAAAAAGAAAAAATATAGAAGATTATTAGAACATTATCCACAGACTTATCCACAGATTTTGTTGAAAAATAAAATATCGTTTGTTTATCAATATATTAAAAAAGTGTTAAAATGATTTTCGGAATTTCTTAATAAATATTAATTTTTTTGAATATACAAATACAGGGAATATTACATGGAAAATGTCATCAGCGGCTGGTTATGTCTTGATAAACCTGCGGGGATATCTTCAAATGCTGTCTTATCTCATCTTAAAAGGATATTTAAAACCCGTATGGGATATATAGGAACATTAGATCCTTTCGCAACAGGAGTTTTACCTGTAGCTTTAGGAGAAGCCAGAAAATTTATTCCTTACGTAAATGAAAATAAAAAAACATATATATTCAAAATGATTTTCGGAATATCTACAGATTCGTTGGACATAGATGGAGAGAAAAACGGAGAATCCGATAAAATTCCATCAAAAAATGAACTGTTATCAATTCTCAAAACCTTCATTGGTGTTCAAAAACAAATGCCTCCGAAATTTTCAGCTATAAAAATAAATGGCAGAAGAGCTTGTGATCTCGTTCGTCAAGGGAATGAAATTTCATTAAAAGAAAAGGAAATTACTGTTTTTTCACTTGATCTCATTAGTGAAGCTTTAAATACAGAAAAGGAAGCTGAGCTTCAAGTTGTTTGCTCAAAGGGAACTTATGTTCGGAGTTTAGCTCGTGATATAGCTGAAAAATTAGGCACTTTAGCTTATGTGAAATCTTTGAGACGAATACAATCCGGTTTTTTTTCTGTAAAAAATATAATTTCTCTGGAAAAATTACAAAAAATAGAGGATACTAGCATGCGAATTAGTTTTATTTTGCCCGTTGAAAGTCCGCTGGACGGCATCCCGGCCTTATATGTGAGCGAAATTGAAGCTAAAAGGTTACAAGATGGACTTCGTATTTCATATGACGGCCAAGATATCTTGCCTTCAAATGTTCTGGTGTTTGATCGAAAAAACAGCAGGTTCAGAGGAATAGGATACATATCGAGTGACCAAACGGTGAAAGCCGTAAGAATGTGTTCGTTAATTTAAAAAAAGGAGTTTTATGATGTCGATAGAAAATAAACAAAATATTATAACTAAATTTGCTACGCACAAAGGTGATACTGGTTCTCCTGAAGTTCAAGTGGCGATTTTAAGCGCACGAATTAACGCTCTCGGTGAGCATCTTAAAATTCATACGAAAGATTTTCACTCTCGTCGTGGATTGTTAGGAATGGTCAGCAAAAGAAGGAAACTTCTCGATTACCTCAATAAAGTCGATTCATCCAGATATATGGCATTAATCAAAGAGTTAGGGTTAAGACGCTAATTGCGGTAACTAACACGTAAAAAAGTTCGCTTATATGTTTACAAAAAAAGTTATTGAGGAAATGATTTATGGTATTTAAAGAAGAAATTAGTTGGGGCGGAAGAGTACTTTCAATTGAGACAGGAAAGTTTGCGAATCAAGCTACTGGTTCCGCAATGGTTCGTTATGGTGACAGTATTGTACTCTGTACAGTTGTTGCTGATGATAAACCAAGTGCCGAAAATGATTTCTTCCCTCTTACTGTGAACTATATAGAAAAATATTATGCGGCAGGACGTATCCCGGGCGGATTTGTTAAGAGAGAAGGCAGACCTTCGGAGAGAGAAGTTCTTATTTCTCGACTTATCGATCGTCCTATACGTCCGCTATTTCATCAATTATTTAAAAATGAAACCCAAATTATCTGTACAGTATTAAGTTTCGATAATGAAAATGATACGGATATTATTTCAATAATCGGAGCATCTGCGGCTCTGGCTATTTCCGGGGTGCCTTTTTTCGGACCGATTGCCGCTGCAAAAATTGGCTATGAAAACGGTGAGTTTATTTTAAATCCGAAAATCGGTCATGAAACGAGACTTAATCTCACTATCGCAGGTACAAAAGATGGCGTTATGATGGTAGAATCAGGCGCTAAAGAATTGTCCGAGACAGAGATGCTTTCCGCTCTTAAATTCGGCCATCAATCGTTTCAGCCGGTTATCGATATAATTAATAAGCTGACTGAAAAAGCGGGCAAAGCAAAATGGCCGATTCCGGATATTGATGAAAATGCGGAAGATCCATTGCTTAATGAAATTTCTGACAATTTTATGAATGATATAGAATCGGCTTATAATGGAGAAACTAAACATGAGCGTAATGTCGCTTTAAAGGCCGTATTTGCGAACATTGTATCTCATTTTGCTGAAAGAGAGGAAGTAACTGAGGAAATTTTGAGTGCGAAATTCCATGATATTTGCTCTATCTTTGTGCGAAATAAATTACTTAAATATGGGAAACGTATCGATAATAGAACATGTGCCGATATTAGACCAATAAATGTTGAGGTTTCCGTTTTGCCGAAAGTCCACGGTTCAGCTGTTTTTAATCGCGGTGAAACGCAGGCTTTGGCTATTGCTACGCTCGGTACTTCTCAAGATGAACAAATCGTTGATGCTCTTGGTGGTGAATACAAAGAACGATTCTTACTGCATTATAACTTTCCTCCGTTTTCAGTTGGAGAAATCGGGCGTTTAGGTAGTCCGGGAAGACGAGAAATAGGACATGGTAAGCTGGCTTGGAAGGCTATCGATGCGGTTCTTCCATCAAAAGAAGAGTTTCCTTATGCTATACGTATAGTTTCTGAAGTATTATCATGCAACGGATCATCATCTATGGCTACAGTTTGTGGATCCTCTCTTGCTCTTATGGATGCTGGTGTACCAATCAAAAATGCCGTTGCCGGAATTGCGATGGGATTAATTATCGATGGTGAGAATTATGTGATCCTTAGCGATATTATGGGTGAGGAAGATCATCTTGGTGACATGGATTTCAAAGTTGCCGGAACAAAAGATGGTATCACGGCGTTGCAAATGGATTTGAAAGTTAACGGCGTATCTTTCGATATTATGGAAAAAGCAATGAAACAAGCCCAGGAAGGCCGTATGCATATACTTGCGAAAATGTCCGAAGGATTGACTGAATCAAGAAAGGAATTAAGTGAAAACGCTCCTAAATTGACATCTATTTCTATTCCTAAAGATAAAATCAGAGATGTAATTGGTACTGGTGGAAAAGTTATTCGTGAAATTATTGAGAAAAGTAACACAAAAATCGATATTGATGATGATGGTAATGTAACAGTTGCCGCACAAAATTCTAACTCACTTAAAATTGCTCTTGATATGATAAAAGAAATAGCTTTTGATCCTGAGGAAGGTGCTGTATATAACGCAACAGTCGTTAAAATTATGGATTTCGGAGCTTTCGTAAGATTTTACGGAACAAGAGAAGGCTTGGTACATGTCAGTACTATGTCAGAAGAACGAGTTGAGAAGGTAACTGATATTGTAAACGAAGGCGATGAGATTAAAGTTAAATTTTTAGGCTATGACAATAAAGGTCGAGCAAAATTAACAATGAAAATTTAATCAGAGCTATTTGTTGATTTTTAAATCAATTTTGCTTTCAGGATCAGTCAGGATATTTTACAGCCATGTTAAACAGGCTCCATTGATTTAGGCCTTTGTCGTATATCGCATTGATTTGTTCTTGAATTTCCTTTTTACCGTATCTTATGTGGTACTTTAGCCAACTGGCTGTAAATGCTTGCAAATAAGGTCTGACTACCGCTTTTATATTAGATCTGTTTTTTAGCGTATTGTTTGATAATTCTAAACATTTACTTATAGTATTATAAGGTTCTAGATCAGGATATTTTATCCCACAAGGCGTATTTAACGGATAATGTGACGGATAAATCATAGGACATATGAAATCAGCTCTTTTTGCTATTTCTATATAATCTTGTCCTAGAATTTTTGAGCTTTTTTTTGCTTGATCTTTATTGTTGTCTGTATCTACAGATTTATCAATAACACATCCGAATACGCAGACAGAAACTTTCCCTCCTACTTTATGTATAGAGTTGCAAATTTTATCAATGAAATTATTTATAGCATCTATTCTTACATTATTGCTTGAGTCAATCTTTGTAAAATATGGAGAAAATCGCACGTAATCAAGTTGAATTTCATCAAATCCAATTTTTATCGCACTTACGCAAATTTCTTCTAAGTATTTTATAACTTCTTCATTACGAGGATCCATCCAAGATGTTTTTTCTTTATCAATCATTACATTTCCGTTTTCATCTTTTATGCATAAATCCTGTCTTACGAATTCTTTAAGAGCTACTATCCTTGCGATTGTATATATTCCTTTATTTTTTAATTTAATGAGTACATTTTTTAATTTATTATTTGATATGAATTTGTTTTTGGAGTTTTGAGATATCGGTAAATCAGGAAACAAAATTCCAAAATCATCTTTTACATCTATTACTACGGCGTTTGCGTCGTATTTTTCTAACGCTTTTGTGATTCTTTTTAAATCTGAACAATGGCCTATGTATATAGAGCGTATCGATCCACTATTAATACAGCATAATAACGATATAAATACTAAAACTAGTAATAAAAAAAATTTAGAAACATCTTTCTCGTTCATTTAAGTTTCTCTTTTTTTTATTTCATTTCTTACAATATTTATTATATCTGTTACTGTGTGTTTCAATATTGCGTTTTCTATACAAAATTCAAACTCATGTTTGTGTCGCATGTCTTCTTCGATCATTTTCATGCGTTGTTTTATAATTTCCTCGGAATCCGTTCCTCGATTTCGAATTCTTGTTTCTAAATCTTCTATAGATGGCGGAGTAAGAAAAATACCAATAACTCTGCTTTTAAATATCTTTTTTATTTTTAGATAACCTTCCCAATTTATTACCAGCAGAGAATCTTTTCCTTGTTCTATGTTTTCATGAATTGTTGATAGTAAAACGCCATAGTAATTTCCATATACTTCTGACATTTCCACGAAATCGCCATTTTTTTTATGCTGAATGAACTCTTCTCTGGTCAGAAAATAATAGTCAACGCCGTTTACTTCTCCATTTCTTATCGTTCTACTTGTACAAGTAACAATTCTTGATAGCAAATTATTTTCTTCTTTCAAAAACTCACTTGCGACTGTCGTCTTTCCCACAGCAGACGGGCCTGAAATTATAAAAAGCAAGCCTTTTTTCATTTAACAAAATCCGATAAAGAGTTAGGTAACGAATCAGGTTTTGATATAGTATATACTCCAAAGATTCTTATTTCAAACCTGCTGAGTTTCGCTTGATGCCTAATACCGTTTACGGTCGTTTTTTTATGAGTTTTCTTTCCTATTGGAAAGCCTATTTCACCGCCGGCTCCTAATTTTGTATTTATTCTGTATTCTCCGCCTATAGCTAAATTTGTGGCAAAACAGTTAGCATTTATAGTATCGACTTTATTTTCATTTAAATAATACGTATATTTTCCGCCTAATTTCGATATTCCAAGTTTTAAATAAGCAACGCTTTTCCATTTTCTAAACCAATAACCAGCTTTTATTCCCAAAGACGGTGTTAATCTTTCGTTTTCAAGCTTTACAGACTTATTTGCGTTACCTCCGATTGCTTTATTAAATCCGGGATTGATCTCTTGCCAACTTTCTTCTTTTTTCTTCTTGTTGCCTATATCTCCTAATAAATTAATCGCCAGAAAAAATTTATTTTTAAATGATTTTGCGTATTCTATTCCGACAGTGAGCGCAAACGGTCTAATACTTTTTGTTGCGGATTCATCTATTCCCTCTACTGATGATTCGAATTTTTGTGATCCTGTAAGAATTCCCATGATTCCTTTAAAACCGTCAGGAGCTAGTGCTTTGTTTATTGTTTCTTGACTTATTTTGCTTGTAACCATAGGTCCGTTTGGATCTGTCATATCATTAGCATTAACTGTATCTAATAATATCAATATGCATAAACTATAACATAAAGAAATTTTTCTCATTACAACCTCACTTTCTTGTCGCAGATTATCATATAATTATGCAAATTTTAACTAAAAATAAACTAATTTAATTAAAAATTTATGATTATGCTAAATAGTTGGATAAAAAAACATAAGGCCGAGTTAATAATTCTGACAATTGTCATTATTGTTTTTACAGCATCACTGTATTTGCAAATGTATGGGTTTTGCATGCAATTTATAGATACGGATGATTATATGAGGGTTGTTAGGCTTCGTGATTTCTTTGAAAATCCGGATATTGGCAACAATATAATAAAACGATGTGATTTCCCGTATGGATGTAATTTACATTGGACTCGTTTCTATGATTTTTTCCTTATAATTCCATCTTATATATTAAGTTTTTTTACTAGTTCAATAGAATCCGCTATAGATTATGTCTGCTTTTTTATAGGGCCGATATTAAGAATTGTAACAGCATTTGTTTTGCTTAAATTAACTCATAAATTTATGGACAGAGATAATGCGTTCTTATGTCTTGTTTTGTTTGCGGTTAGTCCGATTATTGCTGTTAATGGAAATTTCGGTAGACCTGATCATCACTCATTCATTATTCTGTTTATGGTATTGTTCTTATCAAAAATAATATCGGCAATTGAAAATAATTTTCAAAAAAATTGGCTGAGTGTAGGGAGATTTAGTGCGGCGTGTATATGGATATCCCCTGAAACGCTTATTCCTCTATTAATTGTCGATAGTATTTTGTTTTTATATGCTTTACGGCAGAATCATGAAACACAAAAGAGAATTTTTTATTTTTTATATCTGAAAAGTACCGAAATCGCACTTGATATCAGCTTTATCATTCTCCCGTTTTGTTCCAAAAATGACAGTATCGAATTGCTGATCGCTGTTGCGTTTTTGATGTATCTTTTACATAACATCAGAAAAAATACCGACCTTATCAAAAATACGCAATTGATAAAAATTAGCCGTTTTATGTTTTTTGCGTTTATGCTTATATTGTGCTGTTTACCGATAAAACCAATTTATTATGATGAAATTTCAATTGTCCATTTTGCCCTTTATATTTGTTCTTCCATTGTTTTTAGTTTATTTATTACTAATCAAAAATTAAAATTATCTCGACTGATTTTTTCTATTTTAATCACCGTAACTGTCTTCTTATTTTGTTACCCGAAATTTATTTTCGGAATGGGAGCGGATATCAGCGATTATGTGAAAAATATTTGGTTATGTAAGGTCGGAGAAATGCAATCACCGTTTCAAACGGAAGACGGTGTTTTTTTCATACTTCACGCAATATTTATCATATTAGCGGTAATTAATAAAAGCAGAGAAATATTTGTCGGGAAATACGCAAATAAACGTACTGAACTATTGTTTTGGATAACTATGGTTGTTTTATCTCTTACCTATTTATTATTTGCGGGATTTGCTAACAGAATGTTAGTTTATTCATCTTTATTCAGTTTACCTTTACTTGTGGATTTTGGTATGAACAGTATTTATACACTTAATTTCCACAGATTAGTCAGAATATTAATAACTTTCTTTATTACAGTGCTATTTATGTTTTGCTCCGCTTCCACGGATGAAGACGATGACGAAGATAATCCTGAAAAATGCGGTTATACAAGTCGAGAGCTTTTTACGGAAATAGATAAAATCAGCGATACTCCTGTCGTTATTATGGCTAGCTCAAATGATGGCCCATCTATTTTATACTATACAAAACATTGCATAGTTGGTGCTCCTTATCATAGACAGGAAAAAGGAATTATCTCATCCTATAAAGTGATGGAAGCTGATTATAATGAAAAAGATGTGAAAAATATTTTATCGAAAACTGATTCTTCATATATTTTCATAAGAAAATCCGCTTATTCCTGTATGGATGATCGCTGTAGTAAAACATTACCGGGGATGATTATTGCGGGAAAATATCCGTCTTGGATTACATTGGAAAAGTTACCGAAAAAATTCAGCGATAATGTAATTCTCGCAAAA
>JAFUZX010000169.1 GCA_017476405.1 Alphaproteobacteria bacterium
AGGGCAATGAGGTTATTGTAGTTGTATCTGCTATGGCCGGAGTTACCAATAAATTTGTTGATTGCGTTAATGCATTAGGGGCAAATGAAGGACATCCTGAATATGACACTGTTTTGTCTTCTGGAGAGCTCATAACAGCAGGATTAACCGCAATTGCTCTTGAAAATGTCGGTATAAAATCAAGGTCATATTCATCTTGGCAAGTTCCGATCTATACCGATAATAATTACGGTCGAGCTGTAATCCAGAACGTTGATCCATCTAATCTCAATCATGATTTAAAAAATGGAATTGTACCTGTTGTATGTGGGTTTCAAGGAGTAAGTCAAGAAGGGAAAATAACAACTCTCGGGCGTGGTGGATCAGATTTAACCGCAGTAGCAATCGCATCTGCGACAAATGCGGATCTATGCGAAATATATTCAGACGTCGATGGTGTTTATACAGTCGATCCAAATTTATACAGCGGAGCGTGCCGTATCGAGGAAATATGTTATTCGGAAATGCTTGAGATGGCATCTCAAGGTGCAAAAGTTTTGCAAGAACAGTCAGTTTCATATGCAATGGAAAAAAACGTTGTTATCCGTGTAGCGTCCAGTTTTATCAATGCGCCGGGGACAATCATTTCTCCGACAATCGCAGCAAAAAAGTATTGCGGTATGGCTGTCGCTCCGGAACTTTCACCATTACAAATAGTTCCAAAAGTCGATTATCAAAATATACAAAAGTTTTTAGCAAAATATTTTATTCAGTGTGATTTAATTAATTGTAAATCGAAAATGCAGATTCTGGTGGAGAGAAAAAATGCGTCCGTTGCTCTGGGGCTTTTGAAAAACAGTGAGTTGGTGTCTGAGGCAAAGTATAAATTCTCACGTAAATCTCTTTCTCGAATAAGCGTTGTCGGATCTTCAATTGATAGAAAAAATAGCGAACAATTTAGTGATGTACTTAAAAAAAATAAAATAGATCTTTTTGCGAGTATTCCGGGCAGAGGTAAAATAAATCTTATTATTCCTCGAGATAAATTGCTGGATGCGATTTCTGTGTTACATAGATATTGTGGGTTAGATAAATGAATAAACAATACGAAAAAATTCAAAAATTAATGGGACGTGGTTGCGATATTTTGGGAACTAAGTACGCAATTATTGGTGGTGCAATGACTTGGATATCAGACGCTCATCTTGTATCAGCAATGTCTAATGCGGGGCTGTTCGGTGTGTTGGCTTCAGGAGCGATGGATGGCGATCTTTTGAAAAAAGAAATCGAGAATACGCAAGAAAAAACAAGCAAAAATTTCGGTGTCAACATAATCTATGTAAATCCGAAATTGCATGATCTAATCGATGTTTGTCATGAGAAGAAAGTTTCTCATATAATCATTGCCGGAGGTGTACCAGACAAATCCGTTATAGAAAAAATTCATTCTTATGATATCCAAGTGATGTCTTTTGCTCCGACTTTATCAATTGCCAAACGTCTGTTCAAAAATGGGATAGATGCTTTAATTCTCGAAGGTACAGAGTCGGGTGGGCATGTCGGTCCGATTTCAACGATCATATTGATTCAAGATATATTACTGAATATGTGCGAATATCCGATTTTCGTTGCGGGAGGTATTTTGCGAGGTGAAGTTTTCGCCAGTATGTTACAACTCGGTGCTGCAGGATGTCAGCTTGGAAGCGTTTTTGCGTGCGCAAAAGAATCCACTGCTCATCAGGATTTCAAAAAAGCTTTTTTCAAAGCAAGCGGACGTGATGCTGTAACTCCGGTTCAATTACATAAAAAATTTCCGATAACTCCGGTACGAGCAATTGCAAATGTTGGAACAGATGAGTTTATTGAAAAGCAAAGAGAGGTTATTTCAAAATTTGAAAAAGGCGAAGTATCTTTAGACGAAGGTCGTTTGCTTTTGGAGCATTTTTGGGCAGGAGCATTGCGCAGAGCCGCAAGGGAAGGGGATGTTACACGTGGCTCAGTAATGGCAGGCCAGATCGTCGGATTAATTAAAGAAGAAAAATCCATATCTGAAATTATCGATACAATAATGAACGAAGCTGAGCAATATTTGGAGAAAATATCTTAAATCAAATTCTCGGATATTGATTATCGTTGAAAAATGTTGTAGTTTTCTATTCACATATGCCTCTGTGGCGGAACTGGTAGACGCGACAGACTCAAAATCTGTTATTCGCAAGGATGTGGGGGTTCGATTCCCTCCAGGGGCACCAGATAATGTTCTGAAAAAATGTTAGAAGAAATAATTAGCAGTATGTCATATATTGATAATAGGTATAAAATATCTTATTCAATTGTCATTTTTGCGTTAATTTTGTTCAGCTCACTTATTTTGTGGAATGCCAATTGGGTTTTTGAATTATTTTGGGCAGATGATTACCAATTTGTATCGACAACCGC
This sequence comes from Alphaproteobacteria bacterium, assembly GCA_017476405.1. Taxonomy (GTDB): domain Bacteria; phylum Pseudomonadota; class Alphaproteobacteria; order UBA3830; family UBA3830; genus BNWE01. The sequence goes on from JAFUZX010000169.1 coordinate 2,419, forward strand.
TCTTCGACTTCATTTGCTTTTGAGTTATTTCAATCTAAAGTGGTTTTTATCTAAGTCGAATGTGCCTAATTCCTTTTTCTGTTTGCGTAATGAATGCTCTAATATCCGTCTACGAAACTCGTTGTAATAACTTTTAATTTTTGCGACTCAATTCCAGAATTTTCGCCACTGAACTTGCTGTTATATTTTCACTGAAATATTCAATTGTTTTTTGATCTTATATTTGCTCAATCTGCTATATTTTATGTCATATATTATACTTCATTGCCTCGATGCTGGTCTAACAGACTAATACAACATATACATAAAAGGTTGAAGTTATTGTATGTATTATGCTATCATCGATTAATGATATTATAGGGTAATATAATCATGAAAAAGCTAATATATATAACAATGTCTATACTAAATATTTCAATATGTTCGGGTATGCTGCCTTCTTATTATTCTGGAAATGAAGAGACAAAAAAGAAAATCGTATTGAGCGAAATAAGCGATGAAGAAGCTCTGGAAAAAGCGAGTGAAACTTATGATACGGCAATAGAATTGCAAAAAAGTGGACAGATATCTACGGCTTTGTCAAAGTATGAAGCTGCTTTTTTTGGGGGAGAAACATCGATACCTTCACCTGAAGAGTTGTATGGCAATTTCCGAGTATGTCTTTTTAAAAATGAATTTGTTGATGAGTGTTTTATTTCACTATTGAAGAAATCGTTCATTTCTTATGCCTCTTCCTCTATAGCCTCGATATTTATGCAAGAAGAAAAATATCTTGAAGCAGCTTTTTGGTACGGTATGTCATACGTGAACGGTAACTCTTCGGCAAGAAACTCATTTGAAACTGCAGTGACTTATTATAACAGTTCTGTCAAAGTTAAGGGAGAATGATAATTTGTACTCTAAATTAGTTGTTTCTTTGTTATTTATACTGACTAGTTGGTGCTCTGCAGCCATGGATCCTTTTATGGCGCAAACGAAAGTTCATCTTAGAGCAGGTTATTCAAATACATACTCTTATGTTAAAGGAACATTTGGCGATTTTGAAGAAAAGGATATAGTAAAAGAAAATAGTGAATTTTTAACCTCTTGTATTTGCGTTATAGAAAAGTTATCTCCTGTCTTGCTTGTAAAGATATTGGATGAGCTTCCAAGTAGTGGTTATAGTGATATTAATTTTATATTTTCTGACAAAAGTATAGATGGAACCTCTTTTGTTCAACCGAATGATAAAATGCCGGAAAAGCGAATTGAAATAGTTGTTAATTTATCTAAGTCTAAAATAATAGATGGGGAATTATTCTCTATGGTTCCGACACTGAATGAAGTTGTCTCGCTAAAGGGTGAACAAGTATCTATGATCTATGAAACGCTTTCTCCTTTTTGGTTAACAATTGCACATGAACTTATTCACCTGAAACATTGGTTAGATGAAAAAGCTGGACGTACCGTTTTATCCTTCGATGTGGCACTTCACAATGATATGAAGCTAATATCATATGCAGCAGCAAAAGGAGGAATAACTGATTTAGTGATGGCCGAATTTAACAAATGTCGCAATCCGTATAGAATGATTGCTTTAATAGATAACTTGAATTCGTATTTTAAAGAGCCTGAGGAACCTGATGCTATAAAAGGAATGATAAAGTGTTTTGCGAATTTTGAGGGGAAAAAAGAGGAAGAGCTTTCGGAGCTTTCAGGGAAAGACAGAAATCAAGTTTTTTTAACTATAGTAGATCAACTAGAAACGAGTTTTGCGTTTACAAAGGAGTTATTTGTTGATTTAAAAAAAGATGTTTTATTAGGAAATATTCGAGATATTACATTGATTACTGCGAAGAAACTTCTTTTTAGCAAACTAATTAACAGTGGTTTAAATTACATTGAAAAAGATTCTTATTCTGAACGTTTGATAAAAATGTTCCCAGAAATATTTTTATCTGTAAGAGCTGGTATGAATTCCATGTGGCCTGAGTTGGAAGAAAGAAGGACAGTTTTTGGTCCGGATATCGACGGTATCTCAGAAGCAAGCATAAGAATGAAGGCTGAATTGCCGTTAAGATATCTTTATCAAGATAGAGTTGAGTATTTTGTAGAATCCATGAGAGCTTTTGAAAAAAGCGTGTCTGAGTATTTAGTTAATCCTAAAAAGAGATTAGAACCTTCTGCATTAGTAGTAATTCGCCATAATACATTTCCAACATCAACGTCACTGATGCCTTTAGTTATTTTGCATAAAATGTATGGTTTCAATTTGAAAGATATTCTTAATGATTGTGGAAATTTGCAACATCTGGCTAAAATATTTGGATACAAGAGATCATCAAGTTTTTTAAAAATTTTTGAGCGGTGATACTAAAATTATGTGCAGATATTGGGTTTTTGTGATAAATAGTGAGGAAAAAGATTGTAACTGTTGATACTTTGTTATAGTCTTGAAAGGATTGTGAGTAAAAGTATGTTGTATATTACTGACAAACAGAAAATATCTTATTCAATTGTCGTTTTTGCGTTAATTTTGTTCAGCTCACTTATTTTGTGGAATGCCAATTGGGTTTTTGAATTATTTTGGGCAGATGATTACCAATTTGTATCAACAACCGCAATAGGGCGTCCATCTCATGCTTATACCGGCGTTGGACGATTCTGGCCTCTTGGTTTATGTGATTATTGTTTGCTGCTCTTAATTCCATATGGAACAACGGTTACGGCACACCTTATCTACAATTGCGTAACAATGATTATCTCAAGTTTGCTTTTCTTCTCTTTTTTACGAAACATACTCAAAAATAATGAAATCGTTTCAGTTTTTTGTATGCTGATTTTATTTTCTCTTTCAAGTTTTGTTCTTATTCATATGGTTTGTATATATCCAGAAAGAGAAATGTTTCTTATGCTGTCTGTTTTTTTATTTTTCTATCAAAAAGCGAGAAATGGATCAGAAAAGTTTCTTAATTATGTAATAGCGTTTATTGCTGCTGCATACACAACTTATCTCAAAGAACCGGTGTTCGGAATGTGGATTGTTTTTGCTTTATCTAATCTTATTTTCGGAACTTCTGTGGAACGTAAATTTAATTTTGCGTTGTTACTGAATTCCAGTATTTGGATTGTGATATACACATATAGAACATTATTTAGAGATCGTTCCTTAATAGATGGCGGAAGTTATGCAGGCATATCGTCAATGAATTTCAATACATTATTTAATAACTTTCTCTGTTTCTTTAATAAAGAACCTATTCTGTATTTACTACTTATAATAGCGATTGTTAGAACTTTTATTATTTTAAAAGACAGAAAGCAATATAATTCTATTACTGATGCCGCTCTTTTTGCCGGAGTCGGTTACTCTTTTGCTTATGTCTTATTGAATATGCAGATGAACCATTATAGTTTTCCTTCTGTTTTGCTTGAAATTCCCGCTTTTGCGATTATGTTAGCAAATTCTGGTTTGCAAAGATTATTGGTATGCGTGCCTGTATTAACATCGGTTTACAGTATCGGTAATTCTATTTTATGGATGAATAATATATTTATTCACAGAGAAAATGATCCGAAAATGTTCGAACAATTAATTGCGGAGCAAAAATCCGGGAAGCAAATTTTGTGGATAACGGAACCCGGAAAAGAGGTAATTACAAAACAAAATTCCAGAGAAGGTGATCAAATGAGATTCCGAAGATATCAAATTTTTCTTGATTATTATGCAGGATATCATGAGAAGCAACATTTTCCGTTTGAAAAAGTGTCGGATTATTCAAAAATTAAGAAAAATACAATCGTGATATGTTCAAATGAAACGCTAAAATCAAAATACGGTGAAGAAATTATTGAAAAGATCAATCAAGTTGGACTCAAATTGATACATGAAAATCAAGAACTTGAAACAAAAATTTTTTTAGATCCGAGTAATAAATAAAAAAGCCTTTTAATTAAAAAAGGCTCTTTATTTTTTCTTACTTTTATCAATCTATTTTTGTTATTTTTTATCTACTACGCAAATGAGATGCCAACCAAATTGAGTCTTTACAGGAAGTGAAACTTCTCCTTTCTTCATCGAAAATGCGGTTTCTTCAAATTCCTTTACCATAACTCCACGCCTAAAAAATCCAAGATCCCCACCGTTACTTCCAGATGGGCATTTTGAATAATCTTTTGCGACTTTTTCGAAAGTTATCTCTCCTTTTTTGATTTTTTCATACAGATCTTTTGCTTCTTGTTCAGTTTTTACTAAAATATGCTTTGCATGAACTTCGCTGATTGCTTCTTTTTCCATATTATTTTCCCCAAAACTATTTGATGATAGTACAGATATTCCAAAAAATGAAATAATGAATAGCGTTATATATCTTTTCATATCGGTCTCCTTATTTATAATCTATAAACTATCTACACACATCTTTATTAGGTTAGAAAATAATTAATAAAAATACAACATAAATTTTGCTTTTTATACGCACTATTGATTGACGATCTTTTTCAACACAAAAATAACGAAACAAAGAATAAAATTATGATGTCATTTTTATTGCGCCACAAGGACATTCAGAGGCACATATTCCACATCCTTTGCAATATTCGTAATCTATTGTCAGAGTTCCATCCTCTGATTTCTTTATTGCGCTATCTGGACAGAAACCATAGCAGTTATCACAGTGAAAGCAATTGCCACATGAAAAACAACGTTCAGATTCTGCTATAAGCTCTCTTTCTGTTAAGGAAATATCGCTTTCCGTGAAAGTTAATGTTTCAATTTTTTGTATTTCAGAACGAGCGTTCTTTTTAAAATATGCTGTGTTTAATTTCTTAAAATTAGCTACTTCAGGCTTTATATTCGGGGATATTTCACGTCCGTAAAGATAGGCATCAATACATTTCGCTGCTTTTTTGCCATGTCCTATAGCTTGAGTTACTGTGCGTTTCCCGGGAACTACATCGCCACCTGCGAAAATGCCTTTTGCTCCTGTCATCATGTTCTTATCTATTTCTATTACACCTTTTGCGGAAATGGAAATTCCGTCGATGTCCTTTAAAATTCCTTCATCAATTGATTGACCAATGGCAAATATCACAGAATCAGCTTTAATTATGACTTTTTCACCGGATACTGAAAGAATATCATTTTCTTCATCGTAATCCATTTTATTTATTAAGATATTGTTTTCATCAATCATTCCTATTGTACTTAAACATAGAATCTCTACGCCTTCTTTTAATGCGTCTTGAATTTCTTCTTTATGAGCAGG
>JAFUZX010000170.1 GCA_017476405.1 Alphaproteobacteria bacterium
ACAAGAGCTGAACCATTTGCGGCGCAGTGGCAACGTGGAAATATTATGTTGCTTGATGTTGCTTGAAGGCAGTTGGAATGAAACATTTCTTGATGAACTTGAAGGCTTTCCTGACGCATTGCACGATGATCAAGTTGACGCAGCAAGTGATGCATTTTCCGCTGTAGCTTATGCTCGTACTAGGTCAATCAGTCGTGGTGAATTTGAATTGTAAAAATTTTGTTAGTCTAAAAAATTACAAAAAATTAGACTAATGAATTTTAATCTGTATCAACGATGGATATTAACTTGCTACAAATGTATGTTTTATTTCTGCTTTTTTCGGAATCTACAATAACCCCAGCTTTAATCATTTTTTTTAAAACATTATATACAGTCTGCTTATTTGCTTGTATTTCATTGTTATCTATTATTTGTTTCACTGTGAAAATCGGATGCTGAAAAATAAAATCCAATATTTTTATGAAATAAAATGACTTCAGTTCGATATTTTTAAATGTTTCGTACAACTTCAAAATTTTTATGGCTTTTTGCGTATTAGATTCAGATTGCAAAATAATTCCATTAAGAAAATAGATAATCCAACCATTCCAATCGTTTTTAGTTGAAATATTAGCTAATTTTTGAATATAAATATCGCGATTTTTATCGAAAAACGAGCTCATATAAAAGGTTGGCAATGGAATTAGACCAATGTAATAAAAAAATAGTGGGATAAGTAATCTTCCGATACGACCGTTTCCATCTTCAAAAGGATGAATCATTTCAAATTGGGCGTGTATGACAGCAGCCTGTAACAAATGGTTTATATCTTCATAGTTTATATATCTTTCGAGATTTGACATGTACTCTTCAGTCAATAAAGGCGGCAGAGGTGTGAAAGAAATTTGTGCTGCTCCTCCGATATAATTTTGCGAGGTTTTAAATTCACCGGGGTGTTTTGATGAGCCACGCACATTACTCAAAAGAATTTTGTGCATTGCTTTGATAGTTTTGGTTGTAAGGGGAACTTTGCTATTTTGATTGTTTAATTCTGAGATGGGACTGATATTGTCAACTGCATAAAAAATGGCACGTCTATAATTTAAAATTTCGTTTATTTCATCTTCAGCAATATTCGTTTGATTACCAGCTTCATGATTTAAAATGTCTTCTAATGTTGCATGAGTTCCCTCTAATTTTGATGACAATACAGCTTCTTGAGTAGTGAGTGGCGACATAAGCAACCAGGGGTTTGGAGTATTCATTAAAAATCCCGTATATTTGCCAATATCAGTTCCTGCTTTCGACAACAGCGAAACAACATCAGGATTCAAAAGTGAAAAAGTATCTAAAGGTAATTTACTAAGAACATGCGGTAAAGGAGCGTTTTTCAACAATGCTTGCAATGCAATTTCATTCATAACAAAATTCATCTCACTTTCATTGTGATGATCTGATTTTACGATTAACATTGCGGAAGAATAATTGAAATGCTTTGTCGATCCGATCAGTTATTTCTTGCACGGCTTGCGAACCGATCTCTAAAAGATAATTGAATTTCGGCAATTTCTTTAATCTCACAATATGCTTTTGCAATTTATTCTTTTTTAGATACTTTTTGAAAATTTGATAATAACATTTATGAAGAGCAATGCAATGATTGTAGATCAAACCTGCGGCGTTGATTTGCTTATGAAGTTTATGATTCCGCTCTGATTTGTAGAGTTTAAAACAGAAAGTTTTCATTGCACTCACCTCAAGATTATTTGACAATTCAAATTGAAAATCACAAGGGACTTTCACGGCGCATTTTCGGTAACTTGTGAGATAAACGTCGG
>JAFUZX010000016.1 GCA_017476405.1 Alphaproteobacteria bacterium
ACTTCGATAAGAATCACTGTCAGAACTTTCAGCACTCATATCTTCACTCATCGCATCAACAACTCCGAAACAGACAGCTAAAATCAAGACCAACTTTTTCATCATCGTACACCTCCTAAAAGCAAGAAGCCATCTAACTCAACTTTATCACGTTATAATACCAAAAAACCTCCAAAAAGTCAAATATTCTAATGTAATTTCCCCTATCATCCACTCTTCCTGCTCCTTCCACAGCACAGGCACATTTCCTGCGATGATGTCGTGAATCGATATGTGCTTTGGCTGATATCCTTCCATAATCATGCGTTTTAGCTTCGGAGAGAGGTTATTCAGCTGCAGAATACCGCTCAGATATCGAGGCGTGATATTGTTGAATCTGCAAAACTCACGAAATGTGAGATCAGGATTTTGCTTCAGGCGTTTGTTCATGCTGTACGCTTTCGCAAGCAGTTTCGACAGCTGCGTTACAACGTAAAAATCTTTCGGCTGCATGAAATATGTGTGACTGCCTGATTTTTTCTTGCAGATTTTGACCGAAATGACCATCTCTTGCCGCAAACCTGAGGTGTGATGCGTTTCTTGCACTCAAATTTTCGGCTATAGAACACAGAAAAGCGACATTTATTACATTTTACCCAACAGTTTCAAAAGGAAATTTTGCAAAAACAGAATCGAAAAATTTGTAAAACAGATACTGGCGAAAAAAGACATGTCGCAAGAGCTGAACGAATACGAAAACGGAAAAGTGAAAAGAAGAAATCCTGTCGATAACGAATGAGAAAAGCGATATTTAGAGATAACAATAACTGAGAAAAATCGCTTTAGCTGTTTTCGTTGGGACTTTGAGGATTAGGGGGGTAAACTTTCCTAATATACTGAAAAATAAGAATATTTTCGCTTCTCATTTTTTAGGACCGTTTGGGGCGCAAATTCCTTCTTTAGGGCCACGCCCCTTTTAATCCCCAAATTAGCCCTGGATTAAAAACGGTGCAATATCCTTATTTATCAATATGTTATCAACACAAAATCTCCACGAATTCCCGACGATTTCTGCAATTTTTTGTAATTTTTTCAAAATTAAAATACTGTAGACAACGGATCCAAAATGGGTTATATATGACGATACATCTAGTGATGTTTTCTTGTTTTAGTTGTGTTTTCCCATATTTATATGTATGAATCTGCTGATTTCGTGGAGGAGGATCTATGAAAAAAATTATATGTATGCTTGCGATTTGTGTTCTCAATTTTGAATCATCCTTAGGGATGTTAGTAGTAGAAAAAAGAGCTGCAACAAAAGAAGAATCAGGGATAGGATGTTATTATGATGGACATAAAACTGAGGCTAAAAAACTTTTAACTGAAGCTGTAGCAGAAGATATTGAACAATATGGGGAATCAAGAGCTCCTGTTGCTGCAGCTTTTAGGTTAGGTGAGATGTTTCGTCATGGTGATGGTATAATTCAAGACATAAATCAGGCGATACGCTATTATCAATTAGCTCTTAATTCTGAAAAGGAATCTTTTGTCGTATGCAACAATGAAAAAAATTTAGCTGCATTAGAACTCGGAAAAATATATTTCTATGGTTTGGAAGGTATTTCTCAAAATCTGGAATCAGGCATAAGGTTTCTGACAATAGCATGCAGAGATGAAAGCATATATACAAACTCGGCATTGCCAGAAGCGGCTGTTGTGCTTGGAAATTATTACTATGAGCATGGAAATGCGGAGAAAGCAAAGACATACTACGGATCTGTACTGAAGAAATTTAACATCTATTACATGCAACATTTGGGAATAAAATTGAAGACGCCCGATACGAAATGCCCAATCAGATTTAGAGAACTACCTTCTGGATATGTTATATCTAAAGAGGATTTCGCAATAGCAGCATATCGTATGTGTACCTTAGATCTAATAGAGCCGACATGCAATCCTGTTCATCGTTTCGAAAATGAAGGTTACTATTACTGTTCATTGTTAGCAAAAAGCGATATCTTCGACAGCGTAGCAAAAAATTCTCCTCTGAGCTTTATAAAAAGCGATTTACTACTAAAAGTTGCATTGGGTATAAAGCTTGAAGACGATCTGGTGGATCTAAAATTGAAACTAGGAGGCTTGGTGCTTAGAAGTGGCATAAATCTTGATGAGGATAGAAAGAATCGAGAATATCTACTCAGATGCGCCACAGAACTTAAAAATAAGGATGCAATTATAGAATTAGCAAAACATTTATTCTTCTGTCTAAAGCCAACGGAAAATTCAAACACTGATGAGATAAAAGGATATATTGCACAAGCCCGAGAACTCGGAAGCGATATTTCATCACTAAGGCGTATGCTGGAGAGCGAAACAGAAGAGTTAAAAGAAGCCTTGAGTGAAGAAGAAAAATCGAAGATGAATGGGATAGAAAGAATGGAAGAACACATTAAGACAAAAGAAGACAGGCTCTACGTGAGACTATTAACTTCACAGGAAAAAGCAATTCGAATTTTTCAAACTTTCGATATATTGAGCTCAATTGATACTTGCTTCTCTAGAGAAAAAATACTGTGGGAGCGAAATATTTTTGCTGATAAGGTTTGGTCGGATATCATCAATAAAAGGTACAGTGATGCAAAAAGCAAAGCAAAAACCGATCGAGAGAGAGATTTTTTAAATTGGACGGTCTTAAATAGGTATGACCAATTGAATAAGAGAATAAGAGATGAAATATCTTCTTTCAACACCTCAGTTTGGATTGCAGGAGCACCATTTGGTATAATCCGACCGACAGTTAAATCGAATCATAGTATCTTTGATTATCTCTTAAATAATGACGACATTGCTAGAGAAGTTCAAACCTATTTTGATGAAATTCAAGCATTAAAAGATAATTTTGATATAAATTAATAAGTAATATAGAGCCTCCTGTTATTATCGGAGTTTTTTGTTCTTCAATTGCTAAGTTCTGGTACAAATTAAAAAGTATGCGGATGCGAATCCACCATAATTTTGCTAGCGACAGAAATTTTTATTTTGGTTAACTTTACCGACGAATAGGGGCTGAATAGGATTATATTAGCCTTATCTGTATCTGAAATTTGAGTATTAAACTTTACTTCTGGCTTTTCGTTTGTGGCTCATAAATATGTTATTGATTAAGAGTTGCTTCTAGTAAATAAAAATGATGTCAGCATAAGTAAGCATAACTCCATATTTCCTTTAGAATTAGATTTTTGTCACCAATATCGTCTCCACATTAACAATATTTTCCTTGATATTTAAGACATTATCAGTCATTAATCAGTATTCACCTAAGCCATGTTACTACATCATCAATGCTGTAAATTATTTTATTACCTATTCTTTTTCCATTTATAATACCTAGTTTTTTATGATCCAACTGAGCCATTGTTCCAGCATTCTACAAACCGCCAGTTAACCGACTG
>JAFUZX010000171.1 GCA_017476405.1 Alphaproteobacteria bacterium
GGCGTTGGTAAAACCAAGCAACTGCATTTGGTCTATAAAAAATTAATTGATAACGGAATAAAAGTAAAAATTACACGAGAACCCGGAGGTGACGAGGTAGGTGAAAAAATTCGCAGTGTAATAAAATCATCCACTATTACAAAAATGGATCCTCTTTGTGAGACTTTATTATTATTTGCGGCGAGACGAGATCATTATGTTAAAATAATCAGACCGTTACTTCAGCAAAATTACACTGTAATATGTGATAGATTTTATGATTCGACGTTAGTTTATCAAGGAGTATTAAAACATGTATCTATAGAAGATATAATGAAACTGAAGCAAATAACAATAGGAGATACCTAACCGGATCTAACAATAATACTTGATGTAGATTCTGATACATCTTTAAAACGTCTTAATTCCCGTAATTTAATTCAAGATGAATATGATGCTATGAAAAAAGAGCAACATGATATTATAAGAAAAGGCTTCCAAAATATAGCGAAAATATTTTCGTTTAGATCTATATTAATTAATGCTTCAAATAATGAACAAATTATTTTTTCGAAAATTATAAAAGCGATTGAAAAAAAATTTACTTGTTCATTACAATAGCACTTTCTTCTAATTTTATAATTTAGAATATATGTTTCTAAAGTAATCTGACTTTCAAACCATCTAAATCTTTATTCAAAACGATCTGACAAGCTAAACGTGAATTTATAGTTAATCCACTGCTATTATCCAATGCATTATTTTCTTTGTCAGACATTTTCGGAATCCTTTCTTGCATATTTTCTATACAAATATGGCAAGCTCCACAAACCCCGAAACCTTCGCAAAAACTTTTAATTGGAATACCATTAGCTTCTGCTACATTTAAAATAGTATTCCCTTCTGAGAAATTACAAATTTTTTCTGAATTATCTTTCATAATAAATATTATTTTCATTTTTTCTTCTCTTTTATTTTTATTGGATTTCGACTAAGACGTAAGCTAATAATATCATCTAAAAACCGTCCGACAATATCATCAATTTTATTTATCGTATTTATAATATCCGAACTTTTTGTTTCGTCTACTAATATTTGTTTTAGATATATAATATTATCCTCTATCTCACGTTTTTCTGGATACGGAATATCTTCTAAAATATTTTCCCAAAAAGATATTTGACGTTCCGCTGATATTTTCGCTGAAACATATGCTGATTTCTTTTTATCTTCTTCAAGGTTATTCATAGCGTTTTGTAGCATAGATATCATTTGTTCTTCGGTTAATCCAGAACTAGGTTCAACAATAATATTTTGCTCAATATTTGTATTTTTTTCATAAGCTTTTACATTAAGTAATCCATTAACATCAATAGAAAACGTTACTTCTATTCGAGGAATTCCACGCATTGTAGGAGGAATTCCCGTTAACTCAAAATTTGCTATTGATCGACAATCAGAGGCCATTGTGCGTTCTCCTTGAACAACATGAAATTTAATTCCTGTCTGATTATCTTTATATGTAGTATACTCTCGAGTTTGTATAGTTGGAATTGGTGTATTTCTATGAATAATTTTATCAACTCCTCCTCCCAACGTTTCTATACCTAAAGTAAGTGGAACGACGTCAATAAGTAAAGCATCTGTATTTTTATTAATTATCGCATTAGCTTGAATTGCCGCACCAAACGCAACAACTTCTTCCGGATCAATATCATCAAAAATACGCCCCCCGAAACGATCCTTTACCGCTTTTTTTACAGTCGGCATTTTCGTCATTCCACCAACTAATAAAACACCATCTATACTCCTATAATCCAATTTTGCATCTGAAAAAACTTGATCCGCAATTTTAAAAGTGCGATCTATATACTTTTTCGATATATTCGATAACATTTCTGGAGATATCTCGAATAAATACACATTATTCTTCCAAAAAAATTCCTTTTGAATTAACTCGTTACTGCCACAAAGTTCTTTCATAGTTTTTACAAGTAACTTTCCTTGTAATTTTTCTGACGCATCAATACTTGATATATCTATATTATGTTTTTTGAAGTTATATTCAAGAATTTCATTATCAATATCATCTCCACCAAGATAATTATCCCCCCCCGTTGCTAAAACCTGAAAAATTCCATCCTGAGATAATCTTAAAATGGAAAAATCGAAAGTTCCTCCTCCAAAATCATACACGGCATAAATTCCGGCAACCTTTTTTTCTAAACCGAAAGCGATTGCAGCAGCTGTTGGTTCATTTATTAAACGTAAAACTTTAATTCCCGCAAGTGACGCAGCTCGCTTAGTAGCTATTCTCTGAACATCAGAAAAATGCGCAGGAACTGTTATAACCGCAGTATTAATAACATCAGATAATTTTTGTTCAGCGACTTGTTTTACAAACGAAAGAATATCCGCGGAAATTTCTTCCGGAGTTCTATGGAAAAATTTTTTATTACTTCCCATACTACGTTTTATTGAAAAAATTGTATTAGAATAATCGACTTTTGAAAGAGCATTACGACCGATAGTAATTTTATTTGTTTCTGTATTATATTCACTGTAATTAACAACAGATGGTGTTGTCTTCTTTCCACTATCTACACATACTGTTTGTGGTTTTCCATCCCGCATAACAGCAATTACTGTTGCTGTAGTACCTAAATCAATTCCCACTGTAAGCATTTGACTCAACTTTTTCTAAAAAAGAATTCAAAAAACGCAATAATCCTGCTTGATCTTTAAATTTCTTAATATCAGCTTCCAAAATGCGCAAAGAAAATATAATTTCTGTCATACGCCTTTTTATATAATCAACAAATTGTAATTTCTCTATATCGCTAGATAATAACGCATACTTTTGACGTAATTCAAACATTTCTTCCGCAATATTAGTCGGTAATGTATCTATAATTGATTCCCCCTGTAATTCCAAAAAATGTTCAGCTCTATCTATAGGATTCATTAAAATTTTATAAGCTATATTAAGATCAACAGAAGTTGTCTTATCCGCTTCAGTGCTATTTTCGGAAAAAGAATCAGGATGCCACTGCCGTTGCAATCTAAAATATGTATCAGTCAATTTAGACTCATCTATATTGTACGACACAGGTAAATTAAAAATACTAAAATAATTTTTTTCACTCATATCTTTTTCATGATACTTCCGAGTTAATACAATATCAACACTTATAAGATATATGTTTTTCATTTTCTTCCAAGATTTTATATGCTACTATTAGATATATAATTCAGGAGATAAAAATTATGGAAAATCAGAATAAAAAAGATATAGTGTTAAACGATGAAGAACGTCAACCATGTGAAGTTTGGACAAGAGTAATGGGATACCATCGCCCTGTATCTTATTTTAATGTCGGGAAACAAGGTGAGCATGCAGAACGAGTCTTTTTTACAGAAGGAAGCACATGCTGTGGTTGTTCTGAAAAAGATTGCGTTGAAAATGAAAAGAAAATAGCATAAAGATATGGATAAGGCTCTCTTAATCGGTGGCATTGTTTCTCTATCAACTGTAGATTACCCGGATAATATTGCGTTTGTTATTTTTCTACAAGGCTGTAGTTGGCGATGTAAATATTGCCATAATAAGCATTTGCAATCTATAGAGTTGTCACAATCTCTTCCTTGGGTGGAAATTTTAAATTTACTGGAAACAAGAAAGGGATTTGTTGATGGAGTTGTATTCAGCGGTGGAGAGCCATTAATTCAAGATATACTTCCTGTTGCTATGCGGGAAGTAAAAAATATGGGGTTTAAAATCGGCCTTCATACTGGTGGTTCATTGCCGAATATGTTGGCAAAAGTAATTCCACTTGTTGATTGGGTTGGATTTGATGTAAAGAACGTCTTTGAAGAATATGAAGAAATAACAGGAGTAGCCAATAGTGGGCAAATGGCTCTGCAAAGTTTGCGTATGTTAATAGAATCAAACGTAAACTTCGAAGTACGTATTACTATGCATGAATCACTTAATACAACAAAAATTATAGACTTGTTAAAAGACTTATCATATATGGGGGTTCGAACCGTAGCTCTACAAAAATGCAGGAATAAAGATGAAATTGTTATTGAACATCCTATTTTTTCTGATAAAATCCTGCTTGAAGATATATCGAAGTATTTTGATAATTTGTTTATAAGATAGTAGAATTCAATAAATAAGTTATAAAACATCTCTTTGATTGTTCTGTTTTTATTTAGAAAGGTAAATTATGGCAAATCATACTTCTGCGTTAAAAAGAATTAGACAAACTGCTTCTCATACAAAACGTAATATTGATAGGATCAGTCGTATAAAAACTTTTATTAAAAAATTTATATCCAGCATAGGAACACCTGAAGCTGAAAAAGCATTTTCTGTAGCGCAATCAGAAATTCAGAAAGGTGTATCAAAAGGAGTAATTCATAAAAATGCAGCCAGCAGAAAAGTAGCGAGACTCAACAAGTTATTGAAAAATTCCGCATAACTTTTTTTAGCTGTTTTTATAATTAAGGATATGGTTTTGCATAATGAAATCGATAGTAAGTGGTGGTCTATCGTTTGTCAGAAGTTACATTCTGATTTAGGGGAGTCTATAGCCAATAGCTGGATAAGTCCTCTAAGTTTTGATCGCTTTGAAAACGATGTTATATATATCGTAGCACCGAGTATGTTTGTGCGAGATTGGATTCAAAATAATTATGCAGAAAAAATTCTATACCGTTGTAAAAAAGAAAATAGCAGCATAAAAAGCATTGAATTTGTCATCCGTGACGACGAAAAAAATGAAAAAACACAGCTAAATGAAATTCCCAAAGAAAACGAGCATGAAAGTAACGATGAAACTAATGATATAGGCATTCCATTAGATCCAAAATTAACTTTTGATAATTTTATTGTTGGAAAGCCTAATGAACTTGCGTATGCAGCAGCTCTTAGAGTTGCCGAAGCCGATCAAGTCGCTTTTAATCCTTTATTTTTATACGGAGCAGTCGGACTTGGAAAAACTCACTTAATGAATGCTATAGCTTGGAGAATAAAATCACGTAATCCAAAAAGAACAATTGCTTATTTATCCGCAGAAAAATTTATGTATCAATTTGTAAAAGCTGTACGATATAAAGATACTATGGCTTTTAAAGAGCAATTTCGTTCCGTCGATGTATTGATGATTGATGATATCCAATTTATTTGTGGTAAAGATTCAACTCAAGAAGAATTTTTTCACACATTTAATACACTAGTCGATAATAAACACCAAGTAATAGTTTCCGCAGATAAATCGCCATCAGATCTTGAAGGAATGGAAGAGCGTTTAAAATCCAGACTCGGATGGGGACTGGTAGCTGATATTCACCCGACAACATATGAACTGCGTCTCGGAATTTTACAATCTAAAGCAGCAACCGCTTCCGTAACAATTCCAAACAGAGTCTTAGAATTTATTGCGCATAAAGTTACTTCAAATGTTAGAGAACTTGAAGGAGCTTTAAACAGAATTATAGCAAGTGCGGTTTTTGTAGGAAGAGAAATAACTGTAGACAGTGCTCGTGAAGTATTAGCAGATTTATTACGTACCAGTGAAAGAAAAGTTACGATTGATGAAATACAAAAAAAAGTTGCTAACCATTACGCAATAAAACTCAGTGATATGACCTCCGCACGTAGATTAAGACAAGTAGCGTTACCAAGACAAGTCGCTATGTATTTAGCAAAAAAACTTACAACTCTTTCATTACCAGAAATTGGGAAAAATTTTGGTGGACGGGATCATACGACGGTAATTCATGCCGTAAAAAAAGTGCAAAATGAAATGCAAACAAATGAAAGTCTTGCTGAAGATATAAGACTATTATTACAAGTTTTGGAAAAAGCAGATTAGTAACATAAATGTTTTAATCAGTATTATTTATATTCCTCGATGATATAACATTAGATGCTCTGAAAAATTCTTCCACAAATTTATTTCCGCATTTTTGCATATCTTTTGTTTTACCACTCCAAACAACTTTACCCTTATTAATAACTGAAACTTTATCCGCCAAAAATTCAGCTACTCGCAAATCATGTGTAATTGTTAGAGATGTTATCCCAAGTTTTTTTACAGTGTCTTTTAAAAGATTACATATCAAACCACCGGTAATAGGATCTAAACCTGATGTCGGCTCATCAAAAAGTAATATCTCAGGCTCAACCGCAATAGCTCTCGCAAGAGCCGCTCTTTTTTGCATTCCACCAGACATTTCAGCTGGATATATATTGAATACTCGCTCCGCTAATCCAACAGATAAAATTTTTTCTGCGGCAATCTCATGTATTTTTTTATTCGATAAGTGATTATATTTTAGAGATTGTTTTATTCCAAATACTACATTTTCAATTACTGTCATTGAATCAAATAAAGCATTCCCCTGAAATAATATACTAAATTTTTGCATATACTCTCTTGCCTTAGTTCGATCATTAACGTTTATTCCGGAAACTACAATTTCACCTGAATCAATATTAAAAATTCCAAGTAAGCACTTAAGCAACACAGATTTTCCGCACCCCGATTGTCCTAAAATCACATGAGCTTCTTTATTTGCGACACTTAAAGATAACCCATTTAAAACTTGTAAATTTCCAAATGATTTATATATCTTATTAATGGAAATTGTATTTGTAACGTTAGTATCTGTCATTTGTTAAGCTCCAAAAAAGAAAGTTGTTAAAAGATAATTAAGAGCCAAAATACCTATACATGAAGATACTACAGCACTCGTAGTTGCACGCCCCACCCCTCTAGCTCCCAAATCACTATAAAATCCATGATAGCATCCGAATCCCGCAATAGAAAAACCAAAAGCAGCTGCTTTCAGAAGCCCAGAAACGACATCCCATAATTCAAAATTATTTGCTGTTTGCGCTATATAAGATCCGGAAGAATAATCAAGTAATGTTATCGCAACTAAGAAACCTCCCATTATTCCTATAATATCAGCGACCAAAACTAAAATCGGCATAGTTAAAACAGAAGCAATTATTCTTGGAGCAACAAGAAATTTGTAAGGATCAACATTCATAGTCATTAATGCGTCAATTTGTTCACTAACTTTCATGGAACCGATTTCAGCAGCCATAGATGAACTCATACGTCCAGCAACCATTAATCCGGCAAACACAGGCCCTAATTCTCTAGTTATTCCTATTAAGACAACAGAAGCAATAGCTCCTTCCGCATTAAACCTTGTAAATCCAACATGCATTTGTAACGCTAAAGCCATACCGACAAAAATCGCAGTAAGCCCAACTATTGGCAATGAATAAAATCCAACAGAAATAATATGACGTAATATCTCTCTAAAATAAAATGGAGGAGTAAAACAACATCTAATACCGTTTACAATAAAAATTGATATTCGCCCAATTTCTTGTAAAGACGCAAGCGTGTATTTTCCTAGTATCGCAACCATATATATAAACCCCTAAAGAAAAGATCAATTATTAATGACGTAATTTTATCTGAATTTAAAAAAAAATGATACAATAGTAGCTATATTAATATTGTTATTTAAATTCATGGAGACTTACATTTGAAAAATAAAGAAAAATGTAAAATTTACACAAAAAAAGATTTCATTTCTTTAAGAAAAGCCGGAAAATTAGCCGCTCATATTTTAGATTACATAACGCCGTACGTTACTGCCGGAATAACGACTCTCGAACTAGATCAATTATGTCATAACGAAATCATAAAGCATAACGCAATTCCTGCTCCATTAGGATATAACGGCTATCCTAAATCAACATGTATTTCTCTAAATCACGTCGTTTGTCATGGTATTCCCTCTGAAAGAAAATTACGTAACGGTGATATATTAAATATCGATGTAACTGTAATATTAAACGGATGGTATGGAGATACCAGTCGTATGTATATAGTTGGTAAAACATCTCCAAAAGCATTAGAATTAATAAATGTAACATATGAATCAATGATGCTTGCTATAGAAATGGTAAAACCAGGTATATTTTTAGGAGATATCGGTCATGCGATACAAAATTTTGTAGAATCCAAAAAATTTTCAGTTGTAAGAGACTATTGTGGACATGGAATCGGACAAGTGTTTCATGATGATCCAGCAGTTTTGCATTTTGGAAAAGCGAAAACCGGTATACAACTTGTCCCCGGAAATGTTTTTACAATAGAACCTATGGTTAACATCGGAGGATATAAAACAAAAGTATTATCAGATGGATGGACTGCTATTACAGCTGACCATTCATTATCAGCGCAATTTGAACATACAATAGGAGTAACAGATAATGGCTATGAAATTTTTACTCAATCTGAACTCGGGTTATTAAAGCCTCCATATATAAAATAATTATAAAATACAATGGATAAAAAAATTAAAATTTCAGAGAACGATAAACAAATAAAAAAGCCTCATTATATTGGTCATCGAAAACGGATGAGAGAGAAATTGCTAAAAAACTCTTCTGCACTTTCCGATTACGACCTTATTGAAATGCTGCTTTATTACGTTTTTATAAGAAAAGATACGAAATTACTTGCTAAAGAAATTCTTGCGAAAAGAAAAAATATCAGAAATATCATTTTTTCTGAAAAAAATGATTTCAAAAACATAAAAGGTTTTGGCTTCGAATGTTTAACGCTATTTATTCTTTTGCGAGAATTTTTTATCAGAGCTAATTTAAATGAAATATCAGAATCCACAATTATCGCATCAAGTTCACAAGTTATGGAATATTATAAAAATATCTTCTTAAATATAAAATATGAGCAATTGCGTATTATGTTTCTTAACGGAAGAAACAAATTAATTACAGAAGAAATTATACAAGAAGGTAGCATTAATCAAACCGCAATTTATCCACGAACGATAATACAAAGAGCACTTGAAGTCGGCGCTGCCGCAATAATTATTGTACATAATCATCCGAGTGGAGATCCACAGCCATCACGACAAGATATAATTATGACAAAGACTTTAAAAGATATAGCTCAAAAAGTAGAAATTATACTTCTTGACCATCTTATTATAGGAATAAATGATGTTTTTTCTATGAAAGAGCATTCAATTATCTAAATGATACTACTATAGATTAACCTATTTGAATAAAAAAGCTTTTTAGAATTATTATCTACAGGCTTTATTAAATAATTTGAAAAAATTTTCAGTTGTAATTTGCGCTATTTCTTCAATGTTATTATTTAGAATTTCCGCAATTTTCGTAGCTGTATAAACAACAAAAGCCGGCTCATTGATTTTCCCTCTAAAAGGCACCGGAGCAAGAAATGGCGCATCCGTTTCTATCAGTAAACGATCTAATGGAATAAATTTTAAAGATTCTCGTAATTCATTTGCATTTTTAAAAGTAACAACACCAGATATTGATATATAAAATCCCAAATCAAGAGATCTTCTTGCAAAATCCTTTTCTCCTGAAAAGCAATGAATTACACCTTGTACACCAGGATAATCCTCAAGAATTGAAATAGTATCAGTAATCGCATCTCGAGAATGAATAGAAACAGGTAATTTACATTCTTTTGCTAATTCTAACTGCAAACGAAATAACTGTTTTTGTTGAAATTCGGAATTTTTTTCAAAATGATAATCCAAACCTATCTCACCAATAGCAATTGTTTTCGATAATTCACTATGATTTTTTATGGTATTCACAATTTCATCTTGCGTAAAAGCCATTAGAGTTTTTTGCGCTTCAATTGGATGAATTCCTACAGATCGAAATACGTTTTTATAAGATTCTGATATTTCCCTAATTTCATCAACATCACTTAACTCTGTTCCAATAGCTAACATATATTTTACATTTGCAGCGTTAGCTCGTTTAACAATTGAATCAACAGAATATTTTTCTATAAACGATTTATCATTCTCCTCGTTTTTTGGATGATCTACGAAACGTGAAACAGTTAAGTGACAGTGTGAATCAAC
>JAFUZX010000172.1 GCA_017476405.1 Alphaproteobacteria bacterium
GTAAAAGTTTTTTTGTGAAATCATTGTTTGTAAGAGCAATGCGAATATATCCTGGAACATTCCATTTTTCAGGAATGATTCTTTCTAAAATCGGATATAATTTGCAAAAATTGTCCATTGCCGGAGAATGTACAGCTCCGTTTATATATATTCGTGACAGTTGATTATTATCAGATAATATTTCATGAACATCTTTTGATATGTCATAGAAAACAAATTCTTGTAGTTTACTAAAATGGTTGATTATATTTCCAGCTGAATTCATAAAAATTATATTCCAAAAACATGAGCATGTAATAATAAATGACATAATATATTTTGATGCATTTACTTTTTCGCATAATTGATAGCTATTTAGCAAAATCAGAGAAATAGGAATACCCATAGTGTATATTACTCGTATAAAAGCTTGATTCCCTTTTGCGGTAATTATTCGTATAAACATGCACGGTCCGAAAGTTCCTACTAAAAATATAAATATTGCGCTAATTACTGTGATTATTGATATGAATGATTTATTATTTGTTATAGTGTTCGATATTTTTTGTAACATGAAGATAATAGTCATAACAAAAAAAATCTGTCCTATTGAATTTATGTTCCAATCTTCGTATATGCTCAGAAAATAATAATAAATATTATGAATTATTGCGATTATATTGTACAAACTATCGGGAATTATGAAAATCCGTTTGTTATATTTTGAAAGGAAATATGTGAGTGAACAAGAGAATGGAATATAGCAAATGAATGTAATTATTATTGTGTAAAACCAGCCTCGCATTTGATAGATTGTTATTTTTACATCTTTTCCTGAGCTTATGTTTTCTATAAACAGATAAGCGAATATCGTTATATATGCTGAAACTGCTGCTTGATACATCATTAGAGGTATTAGTAATAATATAATTTGAGCGAAAATATATTTTTTTTCATTTAGCGATGATAAATATGCGGCTAATATTGTTATTAGTAGAGCTAACGTTGTAAATGGATTATCAAATCTAAATAGCATTATTGATAATAAAAATGGATTTACTGTTACCGGAATGAAGCAAAGTATGTGCCATTTGTTGTGTAAATCAATTCTGAATATTTTCAAACAAATAATTGTGATATAAGCTAAAAAAAAGCATGAAACAACATAAGAAAATGGAGCGACATCTGTAATGACAATAGATCCGTACAGAAAACCTTCTATAAAGCGTGTGATATATCGTCCGGAAGGGAGCATACCAACCGGAGAGTTCAATAAGTATCTGCAAAAATCATCGCTGTACGGATTTTGTGATAACATAATTGAAATATATCCGCATAAAGCGATGCAAAAAAAGAAAATAAAACAGTTGCGTAATCGCTTTTGATTGTCAGCAAATATATTTATTTCATCAAAATATCTCATAACTGTATCTATAGTATTGATAAGTTAATAAAAAGTTAAGGATTTGTGAATGTTATGTGATTGATATGAGAAAATTTTATTTTTGATTTTAATATTTGTTTTTCAGAAAATAATGTATAAGAAAAGCTGCTTGATATAGCGAAATTTCCACTTATCAAGCAGCTGTTTTTTCATTAGATTTTATTAAAGATGATTATTAAGCATCATATTTACTACCATATGTTTTTCGAGCTCTATACTCTATATCATCGTCATCATCGTTATAATAAGAAGATTTATTTAATTTGTTATTTTTTAAATTTTTATTATTTAAAAATTGAGAATTTCTTTGATTTCGACGATCCTGTACAGTATTTTTGTTTTTTCTATTTATGCTAACTATATCATCCAGCTCAGCTTCTCTTTCTTCTTTTAATTCCTGAAATTTTCTATTATATAGCTGATCATATTTTTCTAATCTTTGCTTTTTAACATGTTCATCATCATAATCGCTATCTTCTCTAATCTTACGTGCTTGACTTATCTTTTTACTCATTATTTTAGGAAATATTTCAGTTTTAATATAGTATTGATTACTTTTTGATTTGGCTATGATACCATGTTTGTAAATGAATTCTTTTGGAGTATGCATATATGTTTTATTTTTATCAAA
>JAFUZX010000173.1 GCA_017476405.1 Alphaproteobacteria bacterium
TACGACAACTACAGCTGCGCTTGTTTGAGCTAAAATTCAGTTCAATGCTGCCGGAAGTGTTCCTGAATTTCAAAGTTTTGCCGCTTCAGTTAAAGATCCTGCAATCAAAACAGGTGTATTCAACGGAAAATCTGCAGCAATCGCATCGGGAGCTGTTCCGATAACGCCGATGACAGAGCTTGAACTCGTTCTGACCGTACTTATTCCTTCGTTTATTTCGGTGACATTCACCCCATGTAAAAAATTAGGCATGTTTCTTCTCCTTTCTCTTATTATCAACCTTAATTTCCGAGATCTTTTCCGCCATTTCCGAAAGTGACGCACCTTCCGCAACATCAACTCCTTTCGAAATAATCGCTTGTCGAATTTTTTCTTTGTTATCTAAGCCGAGCAGATCGCTCCGCTCGACTCGACTCCAAAACCGTACGTGACAGTTTCCCGTCATACGGCTCCTCAGTAATATGGCATTTATCATATGCACCTCTCTGCTAGATCGTTTATTGTAAAGTTCTTCTTTTTAGAGCGTTTGCTCCAGTATTGAAGGTCTCCGTCATATGGAGTTCTTGTACCCTGTATCTTTACGTGACGTTTGATATGAGTTTCAGTGTGAAGTGCGAGTCGGACATTATCCGATGTTGCAAATCTCCAATTACTCTCCTTATATCTTCGGAAATATTTCATCTTAATCCACCTTAGGCCTTTATTTGGATGTCTCCATCTGGCCCATTTCCAGAGCTTTTGATACACATATTTATCCATAGAGCTAAAGGTTTTACACGCTACACTACCTTTGAAGTAGTTACTCCATCCTTTAATAATTGGATTTAGTGTATTTATTACTTCTTCTTGTGTAGCCGCAGTTAATTTCTTGAGCTTTTCGGAGATCTTTTCTCTATGTGTCTTTTGACTCTCTAGGCTTGGCTTTATAAGCGTTTTATACCCCCTCTTACGTGTTGTTACAGAGTATTGTCTTACAGAAAAACCAAGGAAATTAAATCCAACCGCATTTCCGTCAGCTGCTTTCATTGTGTGTACTATGCGTGTCTTGGATTCATTTAGTTTCAATCCAATTTCTGCTAGCCATTTTTCAATGTATTCCTTGGCTTTTAGGATGATCTCCTTGCTTTCGTGTAATACCACGAAGTCGTCAGCATAGAATACTATCGCGATATTTCGCTTAGCTCCTTCAAAGCTGACAGGAACTTTCCACTTCTGTTTTGCATATTGTCGAAGGTCCTTTATGAGAGCTTCCTTGAGTTCGTACTCTAGTCCGTGAAGCGCGATGTTTGCTAGTAGAGGAGAAATGACTCCTCCCTGTGGCGTTCCTGCTTTTGTTTGGTAGAATACTTCTCCTTCCATGACTCCATTCCTCAGCCATCCCTTAATTACTTGTCGTAACTTCGGAAATGTCTTGAGTTTGTTCAATAATGCGGTATGGTCTATATTATCGAAGCAACTTTTCAGATCTGCGTCCAATACGTAGACGTTTTTCTTGTTAATTGCTTCGTATATAATATCTATCGCATCATGACATGATCTAGCTGGTCTGAAGCCGTATGTGTTCGGCGCAAATTTCGCTTCCCATTCCGGCTCTAGGACCAGTTTTACGAGAGCTTGTTTCGCTCGATCTGCCATAGTTGGTATTCCAAGTGGTCGTTTTTCTGTTTTTCCTGGTTTTGGAATCCAGATACGGCGTACTGGTTTACTCTTTTCACTCAGTTTCAGCTCTCTAGCTAATTTCAGCTTTTTGCTTGAACCGAGCGATTTCACTCCATCAACTCCAGCGGTTTTCTTGCCTTTGTTAATTTGCGTGACTCTTCTGACAGCGAGCAATTTTGCGCTCTCTGAGTTTAAAAGTAATTTCTGAAGGCGTTTCATACGCTTCCAGTCGCCATTTTTTGAGGCTTGATATATTCGTTTTTGCAACTTAAAGACTGATCGCACCAGCTTTCGCCAGTCGATTTCGTCCCATTTATACACAACCTTCTTAGGTCTGCTCATAACTTGTTTATCACTAATCACAACTATATCCTCCATATTACAGTGTCCACGTCAGCATATCTCACACATTGCTGTGAGCATTGGCTTCTTGGACAATCCCGCCATTGTAAGGCTTGCGGTTGGCTACCTTCTCGATTTCTCGAGAGCTCTTACAATGGTTACTCCGTTCCGTAGCTCCGTTTCGCGTTGGACGTAGGTTTCTGCTATCTGCCGAAGGCTAGGAGGTATCAATCTGATCGAAGTAAGAATCAAACTTCCTTTGCGCCTCATTACACGTGTATCAACTCATTTCGCGTGTCATTTCTAACGACAGTTCATACACAGATTCCTTTTCGTAACCATGTCCAGCTCTGTTCGAAGGGATTCGCCTTTCGAGTTAGGCGTTACCTCCTTTTATTCCACGCTTGCACAGGAAGGATTGCCGAATCCTCTCTGTGTGGAATACACTTTCACCTCGATACCAGAGGGGACGGAATTTAACCGTCACGAAACTACAGTTCCGCATAGATGAATCTAACCTCATCCATACTCGGATCGCACTAGCTCTTGAAATTTTTCTATTTTTTCTGCTATCGTCATGCTCCTTCTCCTAATATTCTTGAATGATTTCTTTCAAAATCAAATCCCACCTTGCAAATGTCAGAACACTTTCATTCGGATTTGAAATATTCAATCGATAAAATTTGTATAATGCATTATGCGTTAATTCATGCGTACGAAGTTCGCTTCCTGAAAATGTATTGCTGTTCGAAATCGAAAACAGTTGAGTCCACGTTGTCCCATCATTTGAACCAAGCAAAGCATAGTCGCGTGGAGCTGCGACACACCATCCATCGCTTCTTGCACCGACACTGAACACATTAATAAATTTAGCAACAGGCAATTCGACTTGTATCCA
>JAFUZX010000017.1 GCA_017476405.1 Alphaproteobacteria bacterium
CAGCAAACATTGCCCAACGAGTTTTTGTCGAAAACCAATCAGGAAACGGCTCTTTCAGTGTCGTTTTCGCTTCTTCATCCAGATTAATATGGATTATCAATGGTTCAATAAGTGCCATAAAACACATATATGAAACAACAAATCCTAAATCCGAGTGTAATGTTAAACGGCCACCGGCAAGCCATCTCAATGTCGGGTAAATAACCACAAAAATTAAAAAAAACATAATTGCGCGAAATGTTCTCGGCTCAATATTTATCGATCCGAAAGTCATAGTTTTATCTGAACGAATAAATCCACGACAATCGTGATTAAAAAAAGCTAAAAATTCAGCTAATATTGGTGTAAAAACAACGGCGATTATACAATTTCCAAGCATATCTCCTCCTTCATTTTTTAGCACAAAAATGTCTATATGAAATATCAATAATGGATATTTCTTAAATAATAATATTGCAAAATAATTAATAAAAGATTTACAAACGATTAATTATGTCATAAACAAAACTTACGCAAAAAATTTATATATATTCACACCGTTTTCTTTGTTTGTAATTTTTCAATAAATTTTCTATAATCAGCGAGCTGTTTAATTATTATGAGGATGCGTGCTTAATCTTATTTTGCAAAAGATCTCAGGAAAAGAAGTTATTCCTTTAGTTGACGGAGGAAAGGGAATATCGATTTCTACTGGAGAAACCTGTGGCGCATGGGCTGCAGAAGGAGGTATAGGAACTTTTTCGGCTGTTAATGCGGATTCATATGACGCGGAAGGGAATCCTATTCCGCAAATATACCATGGTAAAACCAGACAAGAGCGTCGAAAAGAGCTAATTGAATATGCCGTAGCAGGTGGAATTACGCAAGCGAAAATCGCACGTGAAAGATCCAATGGAAAGGGACGAATCCATATGAACGCCCTATGGGAAATGGGTGGAAGTATGGAAATCATCGAACGAATTCTTGAAGGAGCGAAAGATTGCGTACACGGCGTCGTTTGCGGAGCGGGAATGCCATACGAATTAGCCGATATCGCAGCAAAATATAAAGTATATTATTATCCGATTGTTTCTTCCGCAAGAGCATTCTCCGCCTTATTTAGAAGATCTTTTAAAAAAGTACAAGAATTGCTTGGCGGAGTCGTTTACGAAGATCCATGGTTGGCTGGCGGTCACAATGGTGTTTCAAATGCGGATGACCCGAATAATCCACAAAATCCGTATCTCAGATTGGTTGCGTTACGCTCTGTAATGAATGAATTCGGATTATATATGATTCCCATAATTATAGCGGGCGGAGTGTGGTGGCTTTCTGAATGGGAAGATTTTATCGACAATAAAGAACTCGGACCGGTAGCATTTCAATTCGGTACTCGTACTATCCTTACAAAGGAATGTCCGGTAGCTGAGCATTGGCATGATAAACTCATGTCATTAAAACCCGGAGATGTGAAATTAACGAAATTAAGCCCTACCGGATTTTATTCATCAGCTATAAATAATGAAATGATATCTGATTTGCTTGCCAGATTAGAGCGACAA
This sequence comes from Alphaproteobacteria bacterium, assembly GCA_017476405.1. GTDB lineage: Bacteria > Pseudomonadota > Alphaproteobacteria > UBA3830 > UBA3830 > BNWE01. Next base: position 1,542 of record JAFUZX010000017.1, read on the forward strand.
GCGAAAATCGTAGAATCCTCATCTTTAAAAGCGCAATGTTTCGGACGTGAAGTATGTTTAGATGAATCATATAAAGAAGACGTGGCACGTTGGACTGCGCAAGGGTTTAACACTGCTATGCTAACTCCCGATCAAACTGTAGTTTTTGTCACCTCTGAACAAGCGAAACAAATCTTACACGATCAACAAAATTGCTGTTGTTGTTTGAGTGCTTGCAGATTCAGCAGTTGGTGCCAAAATAATGGAACAACGGGACGAATTCCCGATCCGCGAACATTTTGTATCCAGAAAAATTTGCAAAATATCGCACATGGAGGTGATGTTGAGAAAAATTTGATGTTTGCGGGCCATCGAGCTTATAGATTTGGTCAAGATCCTTTTTACGCAAACGGATTTATACCGACCGTTCATCAATTATTTGAAAGAATTTTAACGGGATACTGATTTACTGAAATCAAAAAATTATAGACTGAATAATTTCTTTAATATTTAAAAAATCATAGAAACAATAACTTATATAAATGAACAAATATAATCGAAAGAAATATTAGGTAGTTAAGAATTAACAGCTGAAAATGTAGCAAAAAATACAATGAATTTTATGAATAAGATGTAGTTTTATTAAGTATAATTTTCACAATGTTATTTTTTATTTGAAATAAAACTTGATTATTTTTTAGATACAATGTATTCTGTGCAACATGAGTGAAGTAGCGTTATACTTTTTTGGCGTTACAAAACTTTTTTGTTGTGTTGTAATAAGGAGTTACTTTAATGGTTGCGTCCACAAATGAAAAAAGCGCCGAAGGCGATTTCAAAGGCTTCAAAATGCCAAATATAGATATGAATGCTTTGATGGATTCATATAAGAAAAACTTAGAAATTCTTGGTTTAATTAACAAAACTTCCGTTGAAGTTTTTAATGGCATTGCGAAGTTGCAAACAGCTTTTGTAAAGCAAATGATCTCTGATATGGGTGGTGTTGTCGAAAAAAGTACGAAACCAACCGAAGCAATTGCTGAATTTTCAAAAGTAGCACGTGACAGTGCGGTAAGAGCTATCGGCAACGGCAAACAAATCGGGGATTTGCTGACCATGGCAAGCAATGATATCACAACCGCAACAGCTAAGAGGATCAAAGAGTCTATCGAAGAGACAAAAGCAGCGGTAAATGGTAAAAAATAACGCTTTTTAATAAAAGTGTTTCATAGTTTGTTCTCCGCCGATGCGGTCGTTTCTGCCGCATCGGTTTTTAGGTTTTTTATATAAGACTGATTTAATTCCTCAAATTCTTCTTTAGAAAGCTTCTGTAACCGAATCAATTTATATTTATCAGACGAATAAATCGCAATATAAGGATATTGACTTCTGACATATGTCTCAAACTTTTCAAAAGAAAATGTTTTCGAAAGCTTTTCCATTTCATTTTTTACTTTTATAAGATCTTCTTTTATAGTACCTTTACTGTCACAGTTAAATCCTATTTTATCATAATCTTTATCAAAAATATCATAAGATAAATGAAGAGGATTAGAAAGGATATCATATACTACAATAGACTTTCTTTCAAAATAACGCATTGAAAGTTTTTCAAGTTTTTCCAAAAAATCTTTGTGGTCTCCTCCGTTTGATACTATTTCAAATGGTATATCCGCTATTTTTTCCGCTATTTCTTTTCGATTTCTTTCTTCTTTAATTAATGATGTTATTATAGCCTCATCCTCTTTGTTTATCGGTTTAACATAAAATATTATAGGCATATTTTCTATAATATTTATCATATCATATGTTCCCCCTACTTTTAATAATTTCAAAAGTTCAAGAATTGTAGGATTATCAATAAAATAAGCAACGTTAGTATCGTTATATATATAATCGAATTGCCCTTCGTATTTTTTCGCCAATTGTTTAAACGCTTCTCCATTAAAATCACATATCCAAACAGTAGCAGGAAGATCTGTATGTTTAAATACGCCATAATCTTTCGTTAAACTGTGTATTTTTTCACTTTCATATCCTTTTGTTAAATAGTATTTTGTTTCAATTTCAATAAGTTGTTCTGTCAAGGGAGATATTTTTTTAAAACCAAGTTCTTCTAATGTTTTATTTCCTATAAAAGCCCACCCCTTAGAAACAAAAGTAACAGAATTATTTTTTTCAACTTCCCTTTTCCATTCATCTTTTTCAATCCATTTAGGTTCATTTGGTTGAGCGCCGACTATAAGAACATCTTGTTTTTTAACATCAGAACATTCTGTAAAAAAACAAAATAAAATAAACAAAAATGATAAAATCCTAATATTATTCATTATTATTCAGATCCATTGTTAAAAAATTTTACTATATCGCTTATTTTTCAGATTCGTTAAAATATACATCTTCTTGTTGATCGATATTTTCTTTTACGGAATCTTTCTCAAATAACTTTCCCTCTTCTGATTGAGAATCTTGACCGGTCACAACAGAATTTTCGTCATTTCGTGAATCATTCTCGACTAAAATTGCATTTGCTGTTCCACAAAATAAAAACATTATACATAACATAACCGGTATATTTTTAATCATTTAACTTCTCCTTGTTTACTCAATAAAAAATATAGCAATTATTCGTTAAAAAATAATTAATTTTTGCAATTTTCTTATCCATTTTTGCAACTTAATTAATATTAATTGCTTTTATAGATTATTGCAGACAAAGATCTTCCAAACGAGGTAAAAATTCAGACACTAACTTAGGATATTTCGCTCGTGCGTTACGTCTGAGCAAATCGTACTTATCCAACAATTCTTCAGTAATAATTGCGACTTTAGCCATTTGTTTTTTCTTATTATTTTTAGAAAAAGCAGCGGCATCATCCTCCAAACTTTGTCCTCTTTCCGCTATTTTTAAAACACCGGCAAGCTCAAGCTGTAATGTTTTATCGCTAAAGAATTTTGTTACTTCATTTTTAATTTTTTCAGATTTTCCTTTATCCGCAACTAACTTACCTTTAGACTTTTCAAGCTGTTCAGTTAAAAATGTTAAATACGAAACAACTTTCGAACAAATCAGCTGTCTGGACAATTCTGCCGGATCAAATTGTTTAACCCACCAATTATATTTTTGCTCAGATGAGAATTCTCTATATCTTTTATTCAAAGTTTTAGCATTTTTATCGAAATCATTATCATACTCGTTATATTTTCTCACAGCTTCGAGTAAGTCTTTATTTTTAATATCAATGTACACAAAATTTGTTTTTTTGATTTCTTTCGACTCTTGTTTCTCAACAAATTGATTAGACACCCGTTCTGATTTAATTTTTTTATTTTTAAATTTTTTATGTTTTTTAGACTTTCTATGTTTCTTATTTTCGTTGATTTTTAATTTAGTTTTATTTTCATTATTGTAATATGCATTATCTGACTCCACATTTTCAGCTTCTTCATCTGAAAATTCTTCATCGCTATCAGTGATTTTTTCATCATTATTGATTTCATCATCAAATTTCGATTCAGGTTCTTTTAATAAGTTATCTTGTTTTGATGAAACTTTATCAGATCTATCATCTTCAAAAGAGTCTTTCTCCTCTAATGAAAACCCGAAATATCCACTAGGTTTCCATTTTTTCCCGAATTTAGAATCATCATCACTTCCATACACTAAAACTTGATCAAGTGTAGCATATAAAATTATAAATAGAACATTATTCCTCATATAACAACCTTATATTAAAAATTATTATAAATAATAGCAAAGTTTAAAACAAAAGTCAAATTTTCTTTGAAAAAATTATATACTTCTCAAATAAATACAAGCAGTACATTTTTATATGAGTTTTTATGTGTTATTATGTATGTGTTTTTACGGAATCGGATAGTCGCTGATACAAATGTTTTTATACATTAGCAGAGGAAAGTCCGGACTCCTCGGAGGATAGTGCCGGATAACATCCGGCGACAGCATATAAAAAATATGAAAGTTAAAAACTTATCATAAGTATATCGCTGTTAGGGAAAGCGCAACAGAAAATATACCGCCGCTTAAAACATAGCTGATTTTTCAGATAACATTTGAATAAAAAAGCAAAAAATCGGTAAGGGTGAAAAGGAGAGGTAAAAGCTCCCCGCGATTTCGGAAACGAAAATCGGCATTGCAAACCCCACTTGGAGCAAGATCAAGTTAGAACAATATACAGTGACCTCTGCACAAAATTGTTCGTGGTAGATCGCTAGATGTTTGCAGCAATGTAAACACAAGATGAATGACTATCGGAACGCAATTTGCGTTTTACAGAATCCGGCTTACAGATTTCGTAAAAACATTTTTCAGTAGCTTGTTTATCAACACAATTTTAACTTTTTTTTATTAAAATCAAATATGTTTAATTATTAAACAAACAAAAAAAGGAGAAAATAATATGAAAAAATTTGCGATTTGCGCATTATCGATAGGAATTATGTTGCTTGGAAACACAGAAGATACAAAAGCATTATTCGGATCATCAAAACCAGCGGCAAATTCACCTCAAATATTAATATTTGGAGCAAGTGTAGAAAATTTACAAACGAAAGGCACAAATTTATATAAAGGAATTAATACGATAAAAAAAGAATTGGACTCGGCCACTACAAAAATCATGAAACTATCTGTTGATCCGAAAGTTTATGATGAAACATCACAAATATCAACAGGAGTCTTCATTGCCACAAGGCTTCAGGATATTTCTAACGTATTTGGTACAATTATAAGAAAATTAATGAGAGAAACCGAAGGATTAAAGCTGATAAGCAAAGCCAAAAAAGAGGGTAATGCTGATGAAATTTCAGGCCGCAGAAGCATAAGACTAGCGACTGATTTAGGAGCTCTTATGGAACCGATGTTATGTGATATACAGGCCGGATTCGCTTTTATAGGAAAATTGTGCAAACTCAAAACAAACAGAATGGCTAACAGTGGTGAAATAAAGACTGTTATCAACAAATTAGCTGAAAGTGTCGCCGTAGGAAAGAAAACGCAACTGCTTACTTTGTTTTCTGAATATGAAAAAGAAATAAATGCATTAATAGAAAGCATAAAAGATAAAGAAATGTTAGCACTATATCGTAATAGCCTCAATTACGCTTATATGGCAGAAGAAATTATCAAGGAATATGTAGAACTTGTTAATAAAATGAACAAATACGCAACCTCAGGAAAAGCTGACGAGCTTGTTCAATTTGGTTTAGATTGTGAAAGAAAACTCGGCAGCATGCCTAATACTAACTCACAGCACTCAAAAGCATATAATACTCAACGAAATCAAATAGATGAGGATATTAATAATATATATTCAACAAATAGAAGGAATAATGATACAATAAGAAATCGCTTAAATTCAAATCAATATCAAAATTTAGAAGATAACTTAAGAAAAAAATTAAATGATCAACAAAAAAGAAATCAAAATAATCGATACGATATAGATGATGATATGTCATACAATCAAAGATCTAACAGAGATGATTATGATGAATTTTATGACGACCGCAATAATAACAGCAGATCGCAAAGATATCGGCAATCGGATAACAACATGGATGATATGCTGAACAGCCGATC
>JAFUZX010000018.1 GCA_017476405.1 Alphaproteobacteria bacterium
AAAATATTAAGTAACAAAAATAACTAATGTAAATGTATCGCATCATTTAAATAGACACAAGTCAATATGGTGAATACATAAGCTTGAATCATTGCTATAACTATCTCAAATCCAGTTAAAATTATATTAACTCCGATTGGGAGAATTCCAAACGCTCCAAGCATAGCCGCAAATCCCGCAAAAACTTTCATCATCGTATGTCCAGCCATCATATTTGCGAAAAGACGAACAGCAAGACTGATAGGTCTGGCGAGATACGAAATTAATTCTATCGGAACGATCGCTGGAAGCAAAAATTTTGGCAACCCCTTTGGCGCAAATAATGAGAGAAAAGAAAAACCATGCTTTACGATTCCTAAAATAGTTACAAACAGAAAAACAATCATAGCAAGTGTAAATGTAGCGATTATATGGCTTGTAAATGTAAACATATAAGGAATCATTCCCAAAAGATTTCCAAATAAAACAAAAAAGAAAATTGAAAATACAAACGGAAAATACTGTCTCCCCTGAGTGCCTACATTATTATCAATCAAACCGGCAATTAAAAGATACGACTGTTCTATGAATGCCTGCAATCGATTCGGAACAATACTTTTATTCCTAAGCCCGAATGAAAATATCCCACAGATTAATACTACAGCAGAAATTACAGCTAACGAGGAATTGGTGAAAGATAAATCATAACCAGCTACATTGATCTTAAAAATGGGCTGTATAACAAATTGATGTAAAGGATCTAACATTAGCGCCTGTTTTTTATCATATATTTTTCTGAGCATACAACATATTGATAAAATAAGCAAATATCTGTCTTTTTTTTCAGTGGTTATATTAGATGCATATGATATAAAAAATAAATATCACCATCTCTTGACTAATCGTAAATGTTTGTGATAATGTAATTGCATAAAAATAAAAAGGATATTATAAATGTTTGCAAAAAGTCGCAAAAAACGTTCAGATTATTATATAAAAGCGTTCAAAAAATTAGAGCAAAAAGAGACACATACATGGAATTGGTCTGCGTTTTTCTTTAGTTCACTTTGGATGGTATATAGAAAAATGTATTTCTATTCAATCATTGGATCCGTACTTTCATGTATACTTTTTTTCTTTTTATTAATTATAGGTTCATTGTGTTTCGGGAATGGTAATTTAGAAACCACATCATCAAATATGATTTTCGGAGTTATATGCCTGCTTAGCTGGGGTATTTTAGGATCTGTATATGGATATTATGGTAATTACTGGTATCGTAATCTTATAGAAATTCGTATATTAAGAGGTTATCATAAAGTGGTAAAGTTTCGTCCGACATCTTGGATTGCGCCGTTTTGCTCTCCACTTATTATTTTTTTTGGTGATTTGATATCAAAAAATGTGCAATTAGATAAGTACAAATTAAAACCAGAAGATAAAGTTCCGACACTGGAAAATATCAGTAATTATTTAGAACCAAATAAACCTAAACACTGGATTGAATGGATGGCTGATGTTGTGGCTGTAATTTTTTCTTGCTTTTGTTTAATAATTTTTATTGGGATAATGGCGACTGTAGAAAATGATTCGAAACAACACATTAACCAAACACAATCCGACATTACTGCTGAAAAACATTAGTTTTTAATAGTCTTACCCTACTGGAAGTACATTAAATAACATACAGGAGTACTAGAAAATCATTAGTACTCTTTTTTTTGCGTTTACGTTTTTTATAAACTACTTTTTTATATTCATTTTAATTTTTAATAAAAATAATTGTTAATTTTTTGAACGTTTTTCTAATTTTTATCAACCTAACATATTGAAAAACAACATTTGTTAAAAATAATATTTGAGAGCATATAAAAAATATGGCATTATATGCTTACAAAGTTCATAAAACAAGCGGAGATGAAAATGATTAATTTGCTAAAGCATTTTAATAACAGACGAGCTATGTCTGAATCAATTACATTCTATAATTCAGGAAGTGATCCAAGGTGGACTCCATGTGAATATGAAAGCATGTCTGAAACAGGTTTTCAAAAAAACGTAATTGCATTTAGAGCGATTAACCTAATTTCACGGGGGATTGCATCCATTCCAATGCGTTTGCGAAAGATCGAAACAAGCAAAGAAAAAGAAAAGCATAATGAGACAGAAAATAAAGAAGACATCATTAAAGCAAAAATTGAAACTGAAAAATTAAATACAATTTTAAACCATCCGAACTCTCGACAATCTCGAGGAACTTTTTTCGAATATCTAGTGAATTATTTGCTTATTTCTGGAAACGCTTTTATTTATTGGAATAAAAATGAACAGATGATGTGCTTACGTAGTGATAGAGTACATATTGTGCCCAACGCATCGAAAACGGATGTAGATTTTTATTTATATAATGTAGATTCTACACAATTTAAAATAGAAAAAAGTGATTTACTACATCTGAAATTTTTCAACCCTTTGAATGATTGGTATGGTTTAAGTCCGCTGCACGTAGCTTCAAGAGCGATTGATCAACATAATGCTATGTCTAATCATAATTTATCGATATTACAGAATGGAGGCCGTCCATCTGGTTGTTTAACAGTAAAAACCGGTTCTGAAAATCTTACAGAAGAACAGAGAGAACAATTGCGTTACGATGTAAGAAAGGCATATTCAGGTACTCTCAATGCCGGAAAAATTATGGTTCTCGAAGGTGATTTTGAATGGAAAGAAATGGGATTATCACCGAAAGATTTAGATTTCGCATCCGGAAAAGATTTAACAACACGAGAAATAGCACAAGCTTTCGGTGTGCCTCCGATATTAGTAGGGATACATGGTGATTCAGGATTTTCAAATTATAAGGAAGCTCGTCTTCATTTTTGGGAAGATACAATTCTGCCGTTTGCTGAGTTAATTCGACTTGAATTAGAGAGATGGCTTTCTGAGAAACTCAGAAAAAATGTAGAAATTGTATTTGATCTGGACAAAATACACGCACTTACATCGAGGCGAGATATTTTATGGCAAAAAATTGCTGACGCAAACTTTCTAACAATCAATGAAAAACGAGAATTACTTGGATTTTGCAAACTAAATTCTGCCGAATATTTAAAAAATGAAAAAGAAGTAAAAGGTATAAAAAAATATGAATGAAAATAAAATGAATATGAAATATTTAACATCAAATATCGAAATAAAGTCACTCGAAAAAAATGGAGAGATATCCGGATACGCAAGTGTATTTTACGTAGTTGATGGATACAACGACGTAACTTTAAAAGGAGCTTTTGCAAAAGATGTAAGCAAATTTAAAAATGGAGAATTGAATAGTCGTCCAAAATTGTTATGGCAACATGATATAAATGCTCCCATAGGTGTAATTGAAGAAATGTATGAAGATGAACACGGACTATTTATAAAATGCAAACTATTGCTGGAAGTCGCTAAAGCAAATGAAGTTTATGCATTATTAAAAAACGGAGCTATCGATGGATTTTCTATAGGTTATAAAATAAGAGACAGCTATTTTCTTAATAATTTACGTTATCTTACGGATATTGAATTATTAGAGATCTCGATTGTAACTTTTCCGGCTTGCAAAGAGGCAGTTATTAAGGATATAAAATCCACAAATCAACTAATACAGCAGCAGAAAATGATAAATAATTTTAATTTAACTTATTTAGAATTAATAAAAAACACCTCAAAAAAAATAAAAATATTAACGAACAATAATTAATGAAAAAGAAAGGAAGATAATTATGGAAAATATAAATAAGGATATTCAAGAGGCAATTTCAGAATTAAACGAAAATATTGACGCCTTTGTAAGAAAAAATGAGACAGAAATGAATGAAATAAAAATGAAAATGATGAGAGAGGAACAAGGAAACATGCTTCCTTTTGCAAGGATATCAAATGAAAATAATTATAACAAATCTGCATTTTCAGAATATATAAGGAATGGCAACGAAGCATATATGAAAAAATCATTGCAAGAGTTTAACGATAAATCAGGTGGATATTTTCTTCCTGATATGATTGTTAAAAAAGTAAATGATCGCCTAAAATTTTTATCACCGATGCGTTCTATTGCAACAGTTATGACAATTTCAACTAATACAGTTGATATGGTTATTGATTCCAAAAATCCCGATGCCGGATGGAGTGGCAATAGTGAACAACGTGATGAAACAGATGCTCCAGAAATTCAAAAAATAAAAATAATCGCACATGAAATTTACGCAAAACCAAAAGCGAGCCAACATCTACTTGATGATGCTAATGTTAACGTAGAAGAATGGTTGGTATCAAAAATTGCAGAAAAAATCGCTGCTTTAGAAAATTCCGCTTTTATTAACGGTAGTGGCATAGATAAACCTAAAGGATTTTTATCTTATAACATGACTGAGAGCCAACAACCTACATACGATAAGCTGCAATGTTTTAAAACAGGAGTTGATGGAAAATTTCAAGATGATGAATCTGCAATTAATTTATTGATTGACATGGCCTGCTCAATAAAGCCGATATATGTAAAAAATGCAAAGTGGATTATGTCGCGTTCAGCTTTAGCTTGTATCAGGAAATTGAAGAATAAAGATGGAACAGTATTATGGCAACCGGCAATTGCAGAATCGACTCCATCAACGTTGCTGGGATATCCTGTAATTTTGGATGATGATATGCCTGATTTGAAAGATGGAGAAAAATCAGCGTCCATCGCATTCGGAGATTTTTCATGTGGCTATCAAATTATTGATCGACAAGGTTTTAAAATTCTTCGAGATCCATATACTTCTAAACCATTTGTGGAGTTTTATGCAAGTAAACGAACAGGTGGAGCCATTGTTGATTTTGACGCAATAAAAGTACTGAAATTTGAGGAATAATCATATAAAACTTAAAAATTAATTTTTATATATAGCTTATAAAATCAGGAGATTGAAAGATGGATTTAGTTTTGATAACACAACCTAAAGATGAAATCATTTCACTTAAAGAAACGAAAAATTATCTCAGAATTGATCACAATTTTGATGATGAACTGCTGAAAATGTTAATTAGCGCAACTCGAGCAGCTATGGAAACAATTATTCAAAAATCGATATTAAGCCAAACATGGGAATATACGATTGATCATTATTCCATAAGTTATATAAGACATGAAAAACGCAATATCGCTAACATTTTTGATGGAATAATTACCGTTCCGCTTCCTAAATCTCCGGTTGTAAGCATCATAAGTGTAAAAATTGGAGAAAAACTAATCGAGCCAAAATTATATTACCTAAAAAAAATTGAGAATAAATGTTGTTTGATTTTAAATTCAAAAACTCTTGATTATAAAAGAATGAAAGATTCAATAACTATTAGATATGTTTCAGGAATAGCTACCAAAATAAGCAATGTTCCTTATCAATTGAAACTGGCTAATTTGATATTAGTCGCTAACGCATATCAGGAAAGATACTCCTATTCTCCAGATAGTGTTATTTCTCAAAAAGTTAAGGATTTGCTTAAGCCATTTCTTAATTTGAGAATCTTTTAGGAGGAAAAGATGTTTCGTAACAAAGTATTCAACACAAAAATAACAATTGAAAAATTAAATGAAAAATTATCAGATGATAATCGATGGATTTCAGAATATGAAAATTGGCAAGAAACCTGGGCATCTGTTTCATTAAAAGCCATAACATCCAAACAAGCGTTATATCTTTTTATAATAAAATGGAAGCAAGATTTTCCTACTAAATTCAGAGTAAAAATTAATGAAAAGATTTTTATGCCCACGCAACCTCCAATTGTGAATCCAGCAAACGACACAATCTTATTTCATGCAATATTAGTACAGTAAAAGAAAGGAGAATAGATATGATACCTTGGGATTTTGGTATAATTCAAGCAATTAAAAATCAGCTTGATATTTCGATTTTTCCATCAAATCCACCACAAAAATTATCACAAAAACCTCATATTATTTTTGAAATAAATGATATTTTACAAGGGAAAAATTGCGTATATCGAGTTGGTTTTTCATTGACATTAGTTAACGAAGATCATGGAAAAAATTTAGAAATTTTAAAACAAATAACAAAAATTACAAGAAATGAGCTTACGTTAAAACAAGGAAATTTTGATCTCGGTTCAGCAAAAATAAAAATTGAATCCGTAGAAAATAAACAAAGAAAATTGACTCTCGATTTAGTTGCGTTACTTCAATTAAAAATAATTTATGACGATGGAGAAGAAAATGCAGAATCGAATTGTGAATGATCTCGTTGGAAATTATGAAGAATACAATAATTATAAAGAATTAATAGAAGAATTGGCTGATAATATGGAGTACTTGTTTCGCATAACTCCCACAACTGAGCCTGAATGGATGGATTAACATGAGTGAAACAAATTTAATTCTCGGATTAATAGGAATGCCTCCGGAAAGCGCAAGAAATTGTATTCAAACACTAGCACCAATACCAAACGGAGAATTCCATAAAACAATTAATGGCGATTCTGTTTTTTTTAAATCTACTTCTATAAAGAAATATAAAAGTGTCATTACATGCAAAGATATAAACACTCCCATAATTGATAAAATCTGGATTGGTTCGCAAATAAATGTCGGATGTATACAAAATTTATGGCAATCAATTGAATCGGGGAAAAATAGTGTTGTTTTAATACGTCCTCCGGTAAAAGATTCTGTAAATGTAATTGATGAAAGTGGAAATAATATCCATTTTAAATTAGATGATAATGAGGTAACTCTGCTCAGAAGTTATTCAGAGAAAATTTTTGTATGTTTTCGTCCTTGGTTGACAATGCAAGTAACAAATTTCCAATTGGAAACCAACGAATGGGGATTATCCGGAGGTTGGAAATTGGAGTTAGAAGAGGTTTAATTTAAGCAGCTTCTTGTTTAGGAGAACTAAGTTGTACTTTCTTTGTTTTTTTATTCTCGCTATAACATAAATATAAGGTGCATGGAATTAAAATTAAAGCTCCCATAATTACATTTAATCCTGGAAGTTCTGCGAAAAATATAAATCCGGCAGCAGCTGAAAACAGAAACTCTAAATATCTATATGGAGCAAGAGCTGAAAGATCTGTTGCGGCAAACGCTCGAAAAATAAAATATTGCATAAGATTTGCGAAGGCACCATAAATAAATAACATGGAAAGCTCAAATAAAGTCGGTGCCTTCCAAACTAATAATGCAGGTATAACAGATAAAATTGTTGTAACAAGAGAAAAATACAAAAGCATAGTAACTTTACTGTCATTATCTACTAATTTTTTTATCATGACATCTTGTACAGCGAATAAAAACGCAGAAGCAGCCGGAACCAAATAAATTAATTTGAATGAAAAAGTAACACCGCTATCATACATTGTGATAAACGCTAGCCCAATAAATCCGAATAAGGTCGCAAATAATCTTGTATTATTTACGGATTCATTGAGGAATACAGCAGAAAGAATCAAAACAAACAGAGGAATTGTCCAAAGTACTGTTACCACTTCTACAATTTGTAAGTGAACAAGCGCACTGTTATATAAGTAGAAACTGACGACTCCTAAAACTCCTCTCATTATATTTGTGGTTATATGTTGCGTTTTAAATGCGTTGAGCCCCCGAGAAAGCGCAAAAGGTAATAACGTTATGAAACCGAAAAAAAATCTGAAAAATATAACTTCTATGGAATCAAGTCGTTGACCAATATATTTTGCAATAACGTCATTTGCACAGCTTACAATCATCATGAGCAACAAAAATATAACACCTTGGTAGTATCCTTTTTTATTGAGAAAAGTCAGCATATATCCTCTCTAAATGATAATTACGATAAGCACATATTATACTATTTTATTAGGAGATTAAAGATGAAATTTATTTTCGACTGGTGTCAAGAAATCTATGAAGAAAAAAACAATTGGCGCGGAGATGTAAAAATTCTGGATTTAGATATATTCCAACGAGAAGGTAGTTTTGCATGCGCAAAAGTATCGATTGTGCCTAACGAATATTGTTCCTTTTTTTCTAAAAAATATGCTAAGATCGGAGTACTGACAGATGAAGAAAATTCTAAAATTGAATTATTATTTTCAGGAAGAGTAATTTCTTTTCCGATATCATTGGATGCTTCTTATATAAAACTAGAATTAATAGCAGAACCGGATAATTATCAAAAACAATTATCGGAATTTATACAAAAAAACATTACTGAATATAATCAGCAAAATAAACATGCTATCGAAAAAAAAATTATAAATTTTGATGAGCTATTTTTTAATAACAACGACCTAAGCAATCCAACAGTTTTTTTGGAAGGACAATCAAACCAATTCTATTGGGATATGAAAAATGGAAAACTTTCACTCTCAAATATTAATAAAGGTATAAGAAATTTTGAAATTTTCGAAAATCAAATTTTAGACCGTTCAATAAAAATTTCTCTTGCGCGTGAGCCATATAAAAACGTCAAAATAAATTTATCAGTAAACTGGATCCAATATTTATCCGGACTAATAGATTTATATCCATCAATTGCGGCAAAATTTTCAGATGGAATCGTAAATTCGCTAACAAATATTCAGAAAAAATTTAAAAAGTTATGCGAAATTGACAAGAATGGATATCGATTGCTTCATTATGATGTAAAAGAAGTAAATCCGTCACAAATTATTCCGATGCAAAATTTTTCTCTAACATCAAACGAAATTATTGTAGATAGAGATAGTAAAGAGAATAAAAAATCAATTAAGTTTAAAAAATTTTATTTCTTCGGTGAAATATTACTCAACTGGAATCAGCAACAAAAAAGATCGGAAAGCGTAACAATAAATGTTACAAATAAAAAAATAGAACATGGTAAAGAAAAAATACTTCATTTGAAATTAAATCCAATTCAGTTATCTAAACAATACCCTAATTGGAATTTCTTTTCTAAATATATGATTGGAGATAAGGTTTTATTTGATGGTTTCATTTGGGAATGCAATCAAAAACATATTTCAGGAAATAAATTTGATGAAAATAACTGGAATAAAATTAAGAAAATTCCCGACGCATTGATAAATGATTACAGTTCTTCTTTTTTCGAAACAGCCAGAGGTAAAAACTCAATAAAATACGCATTACAAAATACTATCGCTCTTATGAATTATTCATCAAGATACGTAGAAATCAGTTTTCTGACTGAAGCAGAAAATTTCATATATGTAAATGTCAGTGATCAAATTACGTTACACAGTAAAAAATTCAATGGAGAAAAAATTACAGGTAAAATTATAAAAACACAATTACTAGCGAATAATAAAAGAAAATTAATGCGAATTACAATTGGTTGTACTTTAGGTAATGATATTACAGATAGCAATGAAAAAATAAATGAGTATATTGCTGAATTACAAAACTGTTTAAATAATAAAAAAAATAAAAGTAATACTTTGGAAGTAAGTGACATCATAAGAGAAATTGAAATAAAAAATCCTCCTGAATACCAAGAGCAAATTATTTCTGAAAAAAACTCAATTAAGGAAATAGTTTCGCAATTAAAAAAACATTCGACTGATATCAAAATTTCTCTTGCTCCGCTAAATTCAGAATACACGTTATCTGAAACAAAAAAACTTCCTGATTTTATTCTCAATTAATTTTTTAAAATGGGTGAAAAAATGTCATTAATAAGAGGAATTCGAACAATCGCACAAGAATATTCACGTTCGATGGATAAAATGGATAATTCAATTCAACACAATGAATCTTATATATTATTAGAGGCTGGAGATGATGAAGATTGCATAATAAAAATTGTTAATTCTTGGCCGAAAAATATTGAACTAACCGCACGAATGATTCCGGAATTCAATTTCGATAATTCGGTATGTGTAGAAGTAAATGAAGATGGAAAAAATCTTGGAAAAACGAACATTTATTTATCTCCATCATTTCATTCTACGTCTGAAATAAAAAACAAAAATAATATTTGTTCAAAATTGATTTTAAAATACGAAGGAACGTTTGGAATTGATCAAAAAGATTTTTTTGGAGATGCCTCAGAAGATTTCGAAATAAAATTTTTTGAAGATAAGATAATCTTAAAAAAAGAATTTCTTACGCAACACACTTCTATTATTGAACCGCTAAATAAAACAACATACCCAATATATCCATATGGCGGTTTTTTTGAATATGGAGCGCATCCTAAAGAAATTGAATCATGTATTTTTCAAACAAAATCAGAAAATTTGAAATCAACTATACGAAGTTGGAAATTTACAAGATTTGTTACGAAATTTGGC
>JAFUZX010000174.1 GCA_017476405.1 Alphaproteobacteria bacterium
GAATAGGTTAACACTATGAACGAATTTATAAAAATTCGACCTCAATTTTCGTTGTTATGGAACGATCCCGAACCGAACAAGGTTATTGTAGCAGCTCGAGGAAGTGGAAAAACAGTTTTAGCACGTCACTATTTGCAAATAATTGATTGTAAAATCAAAGCTGAAATAAATGCTGAATCCATTGAAAATATTTTAAATTCTTTTAAAGAACTATCTCTTGCTCTCGCTGATACTAAAGAATTACGAAAAGATCTTGCTTATATTAAAGCAATAAGAGATAAGAATCTGCAGATTAAGCAAGCTGTACATTTTGTATTCTCTCAATTAGAAAAAAAAGGTAACTGGTGTCTATTATTTGACAATGTTGATGATTTTAATACAATCCATGATTTTATCCCTCCAAAAGATTCTATCTATAATGAAGGAAAAATTATTATTACAACAAGAAATGGAAACTTTAAAAATATAGGAATGTTTTCTAAAAATGCGATTATTGATGTTCCGCTTCTAACAGAATCTGAGGGAGAAGAATTATTCAGTAATATAATCTGTACAGATAAGAGAACAGATCCTGGCAATATATTAAGAGATTTTTGGAAACACATTCCGTTAATGCCGTTGGATATTTGTGCTGCAGCTTATTATATGAAAAACACTAATATTTCTTGTGAAGATTATTTAAATGTAATAAATAAACCGAACGTTGATTTCGAGAAATTACAGTCAACTTTTCTTAAAGAGGGAATTAATTATGACAATAGCAGATATGCTATACTTGCTTCAATTTTTGAAAAAATTATAAAAGTCGAAACAAGTTTTAAAAAGTTATTGCTTCTTATATGCTTGTTGGATTCTCAAAATATTCCGATAAGTTATTTGGAAAGAAGTACAGATCATGTAACAACTCAAAAATTTCTTTATGAATTGAGACGATTCTCATTGATTACAGAAAAAGGTTCAACTTTCTCAGTCCATCGAAGTACTCAGTCTGTCGGACAGAAATATATATTTTCAATATTATCTAAAGAAGAAAGGGAACTTATGATTGATGATATTGTAAAAATAATGACTCCATATAAAAGAATAGTAGGTTATTTATTTGATGAAAAAGATAAAACAGGGTGGTTCACAATAAAGAAAGCTGTTGAATTATTACCACACACTAATACCTTAAGACGCAATATATTACATTTAAAAGTAAAAAACTGGCATAAATATTCTGTACGTTTAAAAATGACTGAATTCCTAGGAAAGGAATATTACGAACCTCGCTTAACTTTAAGAAAAATTGCGAATGAAATTCTGGAGGAAAATCATAATTATTTTTCTGATGACGAGTTAGCTATTCTAGTCTTAGAACGAGCGTACTGCATATATGGTAATATATCTGATTGTTCTGATGAGGATTTGCTAGTTGCATCTTTTAATAAAAGTTCTTATGAGGGTATGAAAAGTGCTTTAGCCATATATCTTGCAAGAATAAATTTGGAAAAATCAAACCCGATGGAGGTTTTGGTTAGATAAGGCTAAGAAAATGGCTAATACTGTAGTAATGCGAGGAGTTGTTTTTGAAGATTTGAGTGCTCAAATTAGAGATAATTGCATATTTGGTAAAGAAGTTGAATCTGCCCTACAATACGGTTGTGAAATATTATCAGAAAGCGAGATAGATATTAATTTATTACCAAAGAATCGCTATCCATTTTACATAGTAAATACCTACGTTAGACAAATGATGCTAGCAAATGCTGACAATGATACTGAAAAAGCAGAAGAATGTTATATGTTAGCTAGGCGTTTTTTAAAAGAACGAGAACAACAGGGAAGTAATGTATTGATCATTAAAGGAGCTCTTGAAGTCGAAAATGCTATGCGCCTAATGATGCTAGGAAAAAATC
>JAFUZX010000175.1 GCA_017476405.1 Alphaproteobacteria bacterium
AAAGATTATAATTATATATATTCTCGTAATTCAAATGGTTACTATTATTATGCTAAATTAAAAAATGACAAAAACTTATAATTCGTTTTTGCGAATCAAATTTGTTTTAAAAAAACGTGATTAAATTTGAAATATCAATATCGATAATAAGAATATAATTCGAATGTGCAGAAAAATGAGAATTTATGAAATGTCGCTGTTGACATGATATCCTACCTTTTCAAAACACAAATTACATCTATGTATATTATGTAATCATTGAAATTGTCAAGTGAAAAATTATAGAATAATCCTTTATTTAACAATCTCTATTATATAGTTTGAAATATCTATTCATATTTGTTATGCTGAAAGAGTTAAAGAAAAGGAGAAAAAAGATGAACAAAGAATCTACTTCATCTTATTCAGAAGTATCTCAGCTTGTTGATGTAGGATTACGTGAATATATGCGAACTGTGTTTGCGTATATGTCTGGTGGTTTAGCAATTACAGCTTTAGTTGCGTATTTTGCTAGTGTATCAGTCGGATTTATGAATTTACTTTTTTCATCAAGAGTATTTTTTTGGTTTCTTGTATTATCACCTCTTGCTCTTTCTATATATTTAATAGGAAAGATATCTTCAATTTCCGCAAGTACAGCAAGAACGCTTTTTTTTGCTTATTCGGGATTATTAGGGTTATCGCTGTCATCTATATTTGTTGCGTACACATATGAAAGTATTGCGACTACATTTTTTGTAACATCATCAATGTTTTTAGGAATGGTGATTTATGGTTACGCTACTAATAAAGATCTTACAAGTTTCGGATCTTTTTTATTTATGGGATTGATTGGCTTAATTATAGCAGGTTTTGTTAATTTATTTATAAAAAGCAGTATGGCTTCTTTGGTAATATCGGCAGTTGGGGTTGTCGTTTTTACGGGATTAACCGCTTATGATTCTCAGATGATAAAAAGTTACTATTTAAACTCCGATTCTTCTGAAGTTAGTGAAAAGAAAGCTGTTATAGGCGCATTAAATCTGTATTTGGATTTTATAAACTTATTTTTATATCTTTTGAGATTTTTAGGAAACTCAAGGAGATAGTATTATATATTATTTTTCTAAAAAATTTTTATTGCCGAAGTAGTTGTACTTCGGCTTTTTTTATAAATATGCGGTATATCTTAGGCAATAATTGCCGATTTTATGAAAAAGTCATAAGAAAAAATTAAAAAAATTACTGAAGGTTATTTTATAAATTAACTTTTGGAATTTTTTTATTTATTGGTTCTCACAAAATTCAGATAAACAAAAAAATTATCAAAAAAAATCGTTAATTTCTTGAGAAGTAGGTTTGAATTTCGCTTCATAAATATATGAGTGTATGTACATTTCTTAGTAGGAGTTAATGTTTTATGCGATTTTATGAGTTATTTTTGTTGTTTTTTTGCTGCGCAATGTCTTGTTCGGTATATTCATCAAATAATATAAAAACATCTAATGACTATAGTAGTAAGGAAAATAGTGAATATTTTTCACAGCATGATTTGTGTGAATATGAAATAGTGCAAGCTGAAAAAAAATACGGAATACCTCGTCGATTATTAATGGCTATCGGAACAGTTGAATCTGGTAGAGTAACAGGAAATTCAAGACGCAAAAGACCATATCCTTGGACAATTTGCGCAAACGGAAAGGGATATTTTCTTTCAACAAAAAGTGCGGCAATAGCGACGGTAAAAAAATTAATGGCAAGAGGAATAAGAAATATCGATGTTGGATGTATGCAAGTTAATTTAATGCACCATAGTCATGCGTTTAGAAATTTAGAAGAAGCATTTACTCCAAGATATAATGTAAGTTATGCGTCAAAGTATTTTATGCAATTAAAAAATATGTATAAAACTTGGACTAATGCTGTCGGATATTATCATTCAAGGGCTGAAAAGTATTATAAACCATATTGTTCGTTAGTATTCAATGAATGGAAGAAAGTCGCTAATTTGCCGGTTAATTCATCTTTGAAAGTTCAGCAAGCTTCATCTGCAGTAAAATCAAAAATATCATTTCTTCCATCTTATTATTCTTTATTTGATAAAAAAATTTCGGAAAAATTACATAAATTAGGGCGTATGTCTATTACGAGATCTGTTCCTAAGTTTTTTACAAATGAATCAAAATAACGCATAATATAAAAAAGTATTTAATATATTTACGGAAAAGTGGTGGATAAAAAAATGAGGATATTAATTTGTGGTGATGTCGATGCTAGAACCGGACGTGAATCTGTCGCAAAGTATTTACCTGAGTTAAAGAAAAAATTTGCGTTAGATTTTATTGTTATTAATGTAGATAATGCAGCTGGAGGGTTTGGTATAACAGCGGATATTGCTAAAGAATTTTTTAATATGGGGGCGGATATTCTTACTGGGGGTAATCACGTATTTGATCAAAATGGAGTTATTCCTTTTTTAGAAGCGGAACCTAGAATGTTACGACCTTATAATCTTGTCGCTTCTACTCC
This sequence comes from Alphaproteobacteria bacterium, assembly GCA_017476405.1. GTDB lineage: Bacteria > Pseudomonadota > Alphaproteobacteria > UBA3830 > UBA3830 > BNWE01. The sequence goes on from JAFUZX010000175.1 coordinate 2,509, forward strand.
TGGACATGGATTTTCGGAAACAAAAACAGCAAAAGGACAAAAAGTTGTTGTTATTCATCTTCTTGGTCAACGTTTTATGCCGATTATTGGTAATGATCCTTTTGAAAGTTGCTCTCAACTTCTTTCAAGGTATATTTTAGGAAAAAATGTAGATGCGATAATCGTTGATTTTCATGCTGAGTTTACATCAGAAAAGAATGCCTTGGGACATTTTTTGGATGGGAAAGTATCAGCCGTAGTTGGTACACATACTCATATTCCGACATCTGATGAACGAATTTTAGAGCATGGAACAGCATTTCAAACAGATCTTGGCATGTGTGGTGATTATGATTCAGTAATCGGGGCTAAAAAAGAAGATATTGTTGAAAAATTCACAAAAATCCATACAAAAGTTAGAATACAATCAGCGACAGGTGAATCGACATTTTGTGCTCTCATGGTCGAGACTGACAATAAAACAGGTTTAGCAACTTCGGTTCGTGCTTTTAAGCTCGGGGGATGTATCGAAACTCCTTTTATATCTTAAAAATCCTGCTAAAATAATGTATATGCAACTGTACAACTGAGAAAATGATAAAAATAGGTGATCGACAATTTATAAAATATATAATTGTAGGTATATGGAATACCGTATTCGGATATATGATATATGCTTTGCTTACGTGGTTTTTAGATAGTCATTATAATTTCCGTTATTCATATATGTTTTCATTTATTGTTAGTAATTTTATCTCTATTTCACAAGCTTTTGTCGCTCATAAATTTCTTGTATTTAAAACAAAAGGAAATTTTTGGAAAGAATATAAAAAAGGATGGATCGTATATGGATCTACGGCATTGATGAGTTTTATAGCTTTGCCTTTTTTCGTTGAGTTATTTGGCTATATTTTTCCCGAGCCGTATAAATGGCTTGATAAATATATTGGCGGTATAAGTGTGACTGGATTAGCGGCGATAGGTAGTTTTTTCGGACATAAGAAAATTACATTTAATACTTTTTAAAACAAAAACGTTTTTATTATTTTTCTTGTTTTTTGTATGTGATATCATAATTTATGTTCTGAGGAAGTCTGTTATGAAAGTAAAAGTACTTGAACTTGAAAAAAAATTATTTGATGGTGAAGCAGATAAAGTCGTAGTGCCCGCAGTTGAAGGTGAAATGTGTATACTTCCAAACCATATTTCTATTGTTACATCTATGAAGAAAGGAAATCTTAAAATATATAGAAAAGGAATAGAACGACCTCTGTCAATTCCAGTAAATTCAGGAGTTTGTTCATTTTCTGATAATTGTGCTATGTTTATACTATAGTATCTTATTTTTTATAATCGAAATAGTTAGGTGATTTTTGTTGAATAATAGCAAAACGGTTATTGAACTTAGACATGTCGGGAAATGCTATAGTGGAACTAATAGTTCCGTTTTAAATGATGTTTCATTTTCGATAAAAAAAAATGAATTTATTACATTATTAGGGCCATCCGGTTCAGGAAAGTCGACTTTGTTACACATAATGGGGCTTCTGGATATTCCAACTAAAGGAAATATTTTTATCAATAATCAGCGAATATCTGATATTGATGATGATCAAAAAACTAAGTTGCGATTAAAAAAATTAGGATTTGTATATCAGTATCATCATTTATTACAAGAATTTTCTGCTGTAGAAAATATTATGCTTCCTCAATTAATTTTAGGTAAAAATAAAAAAATAGCTCGTGAAAAATCAGAATATTTGTTATCAAAATTAGGGTTGGCTGAAAAAATAAATGCTATGCCGTCGGAACTTTCAGGCGGACAAAAACAACGTGTCGCAATCGCGCGCGCAATCGCAAATGATCCTGAAATTTTACTTGCGGATGAACCAACAGGTAATTTAGATCATGAAACAGCAATGTTGGTATTTGAGGATTTGATAAAAGCAGCTCGATTTAATCAAATGGTTGCTGTAATTGCGACTCATAATGAAGAACTTTCTGAAAAAACAGATCGGACTTACTATATTTCTGAAGGATATTTAATAGAGAAAAAGTAAATTAGTAAAATGACATTAACAGATATCGATAAAAGTTTTATACATTTAAGATTACATTCTTCATATTCTTTATCTGAAGGAGCTGTTAAGACTGAAAAGCTTATAGAATTATGTGAGCAAAATAATATGCCCGCAGTTGCTGTTACAGATACAAATAATTTATTCGGTTGTTTAGAGTTTTCAACAAAATTAAGTGAACATGGAATACAGTACATTGTGGGATGTCAGTTGAATGTAAAACATCCTTGTAAAATAGATCATCCTACAAGTATTTTACTGTATGCTAAAAATCAAAATGGTTATAAAAATTTAATACAGCTTGTTACAAGTTCATATTTAAATTCAACTTCAGAGGAATATCCTGAAATTTCATTAGATACACTTGGAAATTTCTCTGAAGATTTGATTATTGCGACAGGAGGAGTATACGGATCTTTAGGAGCGTTATTGTTAAATGAAGATTTTGATAAAGCCAAAGAGTATTTGGAGTTTTTGCAAAAAAAATTTAATAATCGCTTATATATAGAATTATCAAGACATCATAATTTCAATGAACAAAAAATAGAAAACGACGCAATAGATCTTGCATATGATTACAATATACCTCTTTTAGCTACCAATAATGTATGTTTTCCACTGAGAGACGATTTCGAGGCTCATGACGCTCTTATTTGTATCGCTCAAACTAAAACTATTTATGATGGTGATAGAAAAACTTCTTCATCTGAGTTTTATTTTAAACCGCCGGAAGAGATGATAGCGTTGTTCAATGATCTTCCTGAAGCGATAGAAAATACTGGCGTATTAGCTCAAAGGTGCGCATTTTGTTTACATAAGATAAAACCATATATGCCTCAATTCAAGACAGCTGAAGGAAAGACTCAAGAGCAAACGCTTCGAGATATGGCAACAGAAGGTCTGGAAAAGCGTTTAAAAAAATTAGAATCTCGTGAAGATTATACGAAAATTCGTCCGCTTTATTTTAATAGAATGGAATATGAACTTAGCGTTATCGAGAAAATGGGATTTAGCGGATACTTTCTTATAGTTGCGGATTATGTTTGTTGGGCAAAATCACAAAATATTCCTGTTGGTCCGGGACGAGGTTCCGGAGCTGGTTCTATTGTTGCGTGGTCAATAAAAATAACGGATGTGGATCCTATTCGATTTAAATTGTTTTTTGAGCGTTTTCTTAATCCAGATCGTGTATCTATGCCGGATTTTGACGTTGATTTTTGTCAGGAACGCAGAGATGAGGTTATGTATTATGTTCAGAGAAAATACGGCTATGAATCAGTTGCTCAAATTATTACATTTGGAAAATTACAAGCTCGTGCGGTTGTAAAAGATATAGGGCGTGTTTTAGCTTTACCTTACGGTTTTGTTGATAAAATTTCAAAACTTATTCCATTCAATCCTACTAATCCTGTAACTTTGCAAGATGCTGTAGAATCAGAAAAAGCTCTCAGAGATCTTAGAGATTCAGATCCGCAAGTCAATAAATTACTTGAAATAGCGTTACGATTGGAAGGCTTAAATCGTCATGCTTCTGTCCATGCGGCGGGAGTCGTTATTTCCGATAAGATTTTGAAATATATCGTTCCTTTGTATAAAGATCATAGATCTGTTATGCCGGTAACTCAGTTTTCTATGAAATATGTTGAAAGTGCGGGGTTAATTAAATTTGATTTTCTTGGATTAAAAACCCTTACTGTCATTCAGAAGACTTTGGATTTTATAAAAAATCGGGGCGTTAATCTTAATAGTCAGGATATTCCATTTGATGATGAAAATACTTTCAAATTAATGCGAAAAGTGAATTGCGTGGGTGTATTTCAAATTGAAAGTAGCGGTATGCGAGAAGTTTTAAGACGGTTACAGCCGGATAAAATCGAGGATCTTATCGCTCTTGTCGCTCTTTATCGCCCTGGTCCTATGGATGATATTCCTAAATATATCGCTTGTAAGCATGGTGATGAACCAATTACTTATTTACATGAAAAATTAAAGCCGATTTTGGAAGAAACTTATGGAGTTATGGTTTATCAAGAGCAAGTTATGCAAATTGCTCAAGAAATAGCCGGATATACTCTCGGACAAGCTGATATTTTGCGTCGAGCTATGGGAAAGAAAAACAAAGAGGAGATGAAAGCGCAAAAAAGCAGATTTATAGAGGGGGCGGTTAGTCGAGGTATTGATTTAGGTATTGCGGAAACTCTTTTTGAACAAATGAGTAAGTTTGCAAGTTATGGTTTTAATAAATCGCATTCAACTCCATACGGAATACTTACTTATCAAACAGCATATTTAAAAGCAAATTATATGATTGAGTTTTTTGCTGCTATTATGACTTTAGATAGTTCGAATTCTGAGAAATTGTATGATTATCAGGAAGATGCAAAGAAAAATGGTATAAATATTACGTTACCTGATATTAATCTTTCAGAAAGTGATTTCGTTGTTGATTATGAGAATAACTCTATCAGATACAGTCTTACCGCAATAAAAGGAAGTGGTGAGCAAGTTGTAGATGAAATTGTTCGTGATCGTAAGGAACATGGCAACTATAAATCTGTTTTTGATTTTTATGAACGTTTATCTAAGACAAAACTTATTACAAGAAAAAATTTGGAAAATTATATTAAGGCAGGAGCTTTTGATAGCCTTCATCCAAATAGACGGCAATTATTTGAATCAATACCTCAGATTATGTCAATGAAAGATGATAGTGATCAAGGTTTGCTTTTTGAGAGACCTCTTCCGAAGTTAGTTGATGTTCCTGAATGGGCTGATACTGAAAAGTTACAAAATGAATTCGATGTTATAGGTTTTTATATTTCTGATCATCCGATGCGACAATATGAAGCAATTTTAAAAGAATTGCGCTTTCCTACATTGGCGGAAGCAAAAGAATATCCGAAAACAAGCGTGGTCGTTATAATAAATGATGTCGCATATAAAACAACAAAGAATCAAAGTAGGTTTTGTATTTTACGAGTATCTGACGCTACAGGGACTGCGGAAGTATCGTTGTTTTCTGAAGTATTGGCGAATTATGGAGATTTATTAGAAGTCGGAAATATTGTAGTTTTAAATATAATTTGTAACGGTTACGGTGATCAATTGAGAATTATTGCCGAAAAAGTTCAAATATTCGATGAAAACTTTTCACATGGAATAAAATATCATTTTAATCATAGTAGTAGTTTAGCGCAAAGTTTATCTCAAGAATCAAAACATAAAATTATGCGTATAAAAATTAATGGATTAAGTGAATTACAAAAAATAAAAAATTTCATTAATAATTTCAGAAAAGATGGAACAGTTAAGCTTGAATTAATATTTGGAGATGGTAAAAAGGTTATTCTTCCGGAAAAATACTTTCTCACTACTTATGATATCTTGGATATTCGAACTATAGTCGGTGTTGATAACGTTGATATTATAGAAGATTTATAAAATTTCTTGAGAAATCAGTATGAGCATACTGAATTCCCACCATTTTTCTTCGCCGTATACATGAATTGATCTGCAATAGAAATAGCATCTTGGAGCTGTAAGCTTTCTTTATCATTAGCACAACAGACACCTATACTTACGGTACAGTTTGTATCATTAAATATCATTTTCTCGACAGCTCTTTGTACTCTGCATGCAATTTCATTTGCGATATTTTTCGATACTCCTTCCATAAATATTATAAATTCATCTCCGCCATAGCGAGCAATTAAATCAGCTGAACGAATATATCTTTTTATTGTACTTGCCACGAATTTTAGCATTGAATCAGCAAATGTATGACCGAATTTATCGTTTACTACTTTAAACTTATCTATATCTATTACAAGAATTGCGGAATCATATAATTCATTTCCTCGATTTTTCATAAAATCTTCAAAGAATGTACGATTATATACTTCTGTTGTTGCGTCTATTGCGGCAAGATATATACTTTTTTTTAGGTTTTCTGTAAAACTTTCATACATTTTTTTGTATCTCATAAAAGAATTTAATTTACGAGCCATAATTGACGAAGGAATCGTACAATCTAGTATGTCAGTAAAACCAATATTCGAATGAAATTTAATTATCTGCTTAGCTATATTTTTATGATCTTTATCATAGGTAAGAATTATCGGTCTGTTTTTATTTATTTTTCTTAATCTTAGAGTGGAACAACAATCACATGTTTTTTGAATAGATTTAATATTAATTAAAAATAAATCC
>JAFUZX010000176.1 GCA_017476405.1 Alphaproteobacteria bacterium
AAAATTGTGTTTTAAACGGGAACGGAAAAATTATTCCGATAGGTTTAGAAGGCATGAAAGAACATTTTATCGCTGTTCGAAAAACTTATCCTGTTTATTCGATGAAAATCACTCGACAATTTTTCGACGGTGATTACGTTATTTCCGTTATGACAGGAACGCACGAAGGTGAATGGCTTGGAATAAAACCAACTCATAAAGAATTATCCTTCAGCGGAATCAATATCGATAAAATTTCAGGCGGAAAAATCGTTGAACACGGCGGAGCAGTAAATACTTTTGAAACACTCTAGGAAAATGGGTTGATAAAGACGGTTGAATAACTGTATACTGTTTTATAGAATGATCAAAATAGAAGGTTATCATGTTTCCATCGCCTGATACTTTGTATCCATTAGTTTATGAAATGGAACGCACGTGCTTTTTAAAAAACATTATCACAAAACCAAATATCATTGTCGGCGATTACACTTATTACGATGATGAAACTGATGTCAGGAATTTCGAGAAGAATGTTTTATATCATTACGAGTTTTTGGGAGATAAATTAATCATCGGAAAATTCTGTCAGATCGCAAGTGATGTAAAGTTTTTGATGAACGGAATGTTTCACATGATGGACGCCTTCACGACTTATCCTTTTATGATTTTTTCGAAAGAATGCGGTGAAAAATATCCGAAAAATGCAAAATTTCCGTTTAAGGGAGATACAGTAATCGGAAACGATGTTTGGATTGGATACAACGTAACATTTATGCCTGGAGTAAAAGTTGCTGACGGAGCAATTATCGGAACAAATTCTCTGGTTACAAAAAATATCGGACCTTACGAAGTTTGGGGAGGGAATCCCGCACGTTTCATTCGCAAAAGATTTTCGGATGAAGTTATCGAGTATCTCGAAAAAATTCAGTGGTGGAATTGGGATATAAAAAAAATCGCAGAAAATGTTGATGTGCTGATCGGAAAAAATTTAGAAAAATTGAAGAAGATTGCAGAAGAGAAATAAACATGAAATTTCCAAAAACAGATGCGCTGGTAAAAGAAGCTTTCGGAATGAAAATAGTCGAGTATTGCGAAGGAAAGAATCCATTCCCGATCGATTGCGCAGTCGTGCATTTTCGCAATAATCAGTATCCTTGGAAGATTAACCACGGATTTTATGAAACTTTTTTCGTGTTAGAAGGCGAATGCACAATTGAATTTGAGAATGAAACAGTGCAACTTTCTAAACATGATTTTTTTGTAATTGAACCGGATCTAAAACATACCAGCAAAGCAGAATTCGCAGATGTTATGGTTGTCTGCACTCCTCCGTTTGATATAAAAAATGTAGAATTTCTAAACGAACAATCAGATAACTAATTTTGATTCGGTGACTTTTATTCCGATTGCAACACAACCAAATTTTTTGACGCGCTCCGATCCGGGAAAATTTTGATAAACTTGAATGCCCTTTTCCAAATCATCATCGTTCAAAAAAGGAAGCATATTTTTTACGCCTTCCGACTTCAACATTTCATCGAAAGTGGTGTATCTATGTTTGAAAGTAACGATGCCTTTTATAAAATTATAACTTTTGGTGTCTGAGAAAATAATTTCATCTCCGATATAGATTTTTTGATATTTTTCGCTATTTACTCGACCCTCAGCTGTTTTGATTCCATCTTTCAACCATTTTAAATATGGACGTTCAGGTGTATTTATCATCGAAAATTTATGCATTTTTACGCTCTATAAGAAATTTCGGATGCGCTCTGGCAACATAATCACAATCAGATGACAGCATATTTTTACCTTTTCATGATATCAGCCATTTTACAAAGAAATATTTTGAAAATAAAGGAAGACGATCATTTTTACGAACGAACTCCAGAGTATAACCGCACTTTTTATAAAAATTCGGAGCTTGAAATTCATTCGTTACCAAATTTATGTTGCTGTAATTTTGGCCTTCAAAGTGTTCTTCCAATTTTTGCAAAAGTTTTCGAGCGATCCCTTGATTTCTGAAATTTTCATGTACAACTAAATCATCAATGTATATTTCAGAAAAAGCGGTGTATCCTATTAAAATTCCGACAATTTCGCCTTTTTCTTCAGCAAGAATGTGAAATTTCTTAAATCCGCACTGAACACCTTTTGATGTCTCGTATTTTTCATACCAGCTCTCAGCCAATTCTTCGATTTCTGTTGGTACGCCTTCATTGATTGAAAATTCGCATTTTGATATCCTAAAAATGATCCCTGATCAGACTAGCATTTTTGATATTCATTTGAAACATAAGACGTTCTATAATGAACGAAATTTATGAGAACGATACAATGAAATTCAAAACAAATATTTTAGTGCGAGATAAAATGGTCGAGAAAATGGAATCTGATGGCATTTTGGTTGACTATAAAAAATTGACTCAAGAAGATTATATAAAGGCCTTGAGAAAAAAGGTTGTTGAAGAAGCTCAAGAAGTCGCAGACGAAGGTGATTACGAAAAATTAATTTATGAATTAGCTGATTTGAGAGAAGTTGTTCAGACATTGGCGCATGAACTCGGCATTACCGAATCAGAAATATCAGAAGCCCAAAACAAAAAGCGAGAAAAATCGGGCGGATTTAAAGAAAAGCATTTCACAAATTTTGTTGAAATAGAAAACGACAATCCTGTTATTGAATATTACTTGGCACGTCCGAATAAATATCCTCGAATGGCTTAGTTTCGTCATATGAAAGATTTTCAAACAATATTCAAAAATAACATCATCGACATTTATGGCGAAAAAGGTCAAAAATGGCTGGAATCACTCGATGATATCGTTCAGGATTTGGCTAAAAAATGGAATCTTAGCAATTTTAAACCTTTTCCGAATTTGACGTACAACTATGTTCTTTCGGCTAACCAAAACGGAAATACTCCAGTCGTTCTGAAAGTCGGCATAGAAAATGATCTATTGCAAAAGGAAGCTGAAATGCTGCGTTTTTTTGCTGATTGTGGAGCAGTCAATCTTATCAATTCGTGTGACGGAGCTTTGTTGTTGCGAAAATGTTTTCCTGGGTATTCTCTGATGTATTACTTTCCGAACGATGAAGAAAGATCTGTTGAGATAATTGCGAAAGTTATAAAAAGACTTCATTCAGCATCGCAAAAGCAGAAAAATCTAAGTGAAGTGACGTCGTTAAAAGAACTTTTGGGCGATTTATATCAGGCATCGAATATTGCTGAGAATTATATAGCAAAAGCACGTAATTTTGCTGAAGCTCTAATGAAAACAACCATGAAAAATGTAATAATGCACGGCGATTTACATCACGATAATGTTATATATGACGAATCAGAGCAAAACTGGAAAATTATAGATCCATTTGGCGTTATCGGAGATCCGATTTATGAATACGCCTCGTTCATGATTAATCCGATTGATAAAATTTGGAAATATGATGATGCATTGGCGATCATAGAAAATCGTGTGCAAAAGTTTTCGAAAATTGCAGATGTCGATCCGACTCGTTTAAAACAGTGGACATTTGTAAAATCCGTTTTGTGTTTAATATGGACAGAAGGAACGCAAAATCGGGACAGATTAGAACTCGTAAAATTATTTGATAAAATATCTACTTCGGTTGTTTCTTAGCTGACTTCAATTTATAATTAACTCGTTTGAAAAAAGGGGCATCGGTGTCATGAAAATTCTCGGTTAAACTTTCGGCTTTTGGTCAGTTTGTTTTCCTTTGAATTTTTGAGGCGCTCCATGCATGACATTATTTTTCAGTTTATCGTTTCCGAACAAAGTGTGTTTTGAAGATTTTTCAGCGGAAATTGCGTTTGGCGATCGCATTGCGATTATCGGGCGAAATGGCGAAGGGAAATCGTCGCTGTTGAGAATGATTGCCGATCAAAATCGAAATATTTCATCGGCGTATGTTCCGCAAATTATCGAAAATTTTGATTCGCTCAGCGGAGGCGAACGTTTTAACAAGAGTTTGTCGAAAGCGATGGGGGAAAATCCGTCGATTTTGCTGCTCGATGAGCCGACGAATCATCTCGATATCGAAAATCGAAAAAGTTTGATGCGAATGCTGAATTCTTACTACGGAACTTTGATTGTCGTCACGCATGACGAAGAACTTTTACAAAATTGCTGCGATATTTTATGGCATATCGATAACGGAAAAATTACGATTTTTCGAGGAAAATATGCTGATTATATTCGGGAACGAGAAAAACAATATCAGGCAGTTTCGCATCAAAAGCATTTACTCGAACTTGAGAAAAAATTCATGCACGAAAAATTAATGAAGGAACAGCTGAGAGCGGCGAAAAGCAAAGCGTCCGGCGATAAAAAAATTGCAAATAAAAAATGGATGAAGTCAGTCGCGGATGTGAAACTCACGAAAGCGGAAAAATCTCAGGGAAAAAATTTAAAAAATCTCGATGAGAAAAAAGAAAAATTAACAGAGCAATTAAGCGAAATGTATATACCGGAAATTATCGTGCCGAAATTTTATCTGCCGTTTCAAAAAATCGGTGATGAAATGATCGTTTCGATAAGTGACGGCGCAATCGGTTATTCCGAGAAAAATTTTTTTGCAACAAACATCAATTTTTCGGTTATGGCGCACGAACATATCGCAATCGTAGGAAAAAACGGAAGCGGAAAAACGACTCTGCTGAAAGCAATCATGAATGATCCGTCCATTGTGAAAAAAGGCGATTGGCATGTTCCGAAAATTTCGGAAATCGGTTATTTGGATCAGCATTACGGCAATTTGAATCCGGAAAAATCCGCAATTGAAATTATCGCGGAAGCAAATCCATCATGGACTCATGCCGAAATTCGCAAACATCTGAACGATTTTTTGTTTCGTAAAAATGAAGAAGTGAATTGCATCGTAAAAAATCTTTCGGGAGGGGAAAAAGCGCGTTTATCTTTGGCTAAAATTGCAGCAAACGTTCCAAAATTATTAATCTTAGATGAAATCACCAACAATATCGATCTTGAAACGAAAAATTACATTGCAGAAATTTTGCAAAGATATCCCGGCACAATGATTATCGTTTCACACGATCAGGCGTTTTTGAAAAAGATAAAAATCGACTGCTTCAAAAAATTAAACGGTTGATGATTCCAAAGTTTTTGCAAATTGCACATCCGCAACGCAAGCCTCTAGATCACCTTCTTTCCTTCGAGTTTCTAAAACGATCCTTAAATCAGAAAAAAGCTTGAATATTTTTCGTAAAACGTAATTTCCTTTCCTCAAATGCAGATGGTAATCAACCTCCACACAGTTATCTCCATCGGAAAGATGATATATGATCGGATTCAATTCATTGAATTTCGTCAGCGTACTATCAGCATCCAATTTTAATGAATTAATTGCGCAAATCGCATGAGCGACATCAAAGCAAAAATTGCATCCGACTTCATTTATGATTTTTTTGATTTGTTCAGGAGTTGTTCCGTGCATTTTATATTGAGGACGAGGATGATATGGTAAATTCTCGACCGCAATTCTGGGATCATTCAACATTTTCATTTGTCGAATAGTTTCATCAAGAAAATTTTCACCATCGCCGATTCCCGGATGTAAAACAATAACGTCACTCTTCAAATCGTCAGCGAATTTTTGCGCATCCGAAAGCTTCCGTAAATTTGAATTCAACAAATCAGGATCGGATAAATTTACTCCATCCATAAAAAACGGAGCGTGTATAACTGCCTTGATATTATCAAATTTTTCTTTAACAATCGCCTGCAAATTTTCGTAAGTGTCAGGAGCAACAACAAACTGAACGAAGTCGTATACTTCATTTCGTACCAATTCTAAAACGGCATCAACTTCATTCGGACTTTTTTCAAAATCTTTTGTTTCCAAAACAATTCCGTATTTATTACTCATGATTTTCTCCGTTATTTGAGGTGATCTTATTATACAATAGAATTGAAGAAAATTGTGGAATGTTGAAAACATTAATTGCTAAAAAATTGGAAAGAATTGTTTGAAAGATTTCGGAATTTATTGTATGATTCCGCTGTTTTAATATTTATTATCAATTTGGAGAAAATTATGAAAAAAACATTTGTTGCGGTTGCAATTTTTTGCATAGGCTCTGTATTTTCTATGGAACAAAATATGCAGTTGGTATTGAGAAATCAAATCAGCGCTTCGAAAACTGAAACGTTATCTATTGTTCGGGAGCCTGAATTTTTGACTGAATTTTTGACTGAACCTCAGATTCAGAAGATTGAACCTCAGGCTCAATCTTCACAAGAGACTGAATCACAAAAAATCAGATCTATAATTCGTAAGGGAAAGCAAGAAGGAAAAGGTTTAAAACAACTGGTTGAGGAAGGGAAATTACAAATAAAACATCGAGATTTTTCTATTGGTCCTATCATTCATAATGTTGTTAGAGTATTTTTTTATAACTCAGTAGTTGAGCAAGAAAATACCGATTTTGAATATCTTGAATTTCATGATTTTCCTTTAGTAAGAGAGGGATCTCCAAAAAATTATATTGTAAAAAATGAAGATATAGATCCAAAAAGCAAAACAGCAAAATTAATTCCTGTTTATGACGCTATTGCGGAGGTAGATGATAAGTTTTTAGAGGTTAACTATCAAGGTTATCAAATAATAAATAATCGGCTTATCTTAGAAGATGAATATTTTGTATATTCCGAAGGAACTGTCAATATTACAAATATTGATGATGCGTTTTGCGAAGAATGGCTGGACTTAGAAGGCAAATATAACATAGCTATAGAAAATCATGAGTGGAAAAAAGCCGGTACTTTTATAGGTATGCAAGAGGAACTGAAAAAACGCTTAGTCGATATTGCTAGAGAACGAGGGTTGTTAAGTGCGTTGGAAAATATCAATACAGGGGAAAGCTATTCTGAACAGGGAAGAAGACGTTATGAAAAGTTTGAAGAATGGCATAGACCAAAAGAAACATTCGTTCATGAACGAGCAAAACGTTGGAAAACATTTGATAAACCAAAACCAGATGCACCGATTATTCCGACTCGTTGGTTGATGCTTGAAATGCCCGGGGCAAATCAGGCAGAAATTATCAATACGATTTACAAGACATCATTTGATCGCATGCGGAATGAATTTAAATGGCTTGTTGCTCCGACATGGAAAAAATGGCACAAAAATTTACGACTATTTCTGTAAAAAATAAAAAATTTTATTTTCGCTAAATCTTTTTTTGGTATGTTTTTTAAGAAAACTCTCATAGAATTGCAAAGTGAATTTTGTTATTATATAGTGAAAGTTGTGTAATAGTTGAATATATAAATATATTATGTGTTGTTACTTGTTCTTTTGTTATGTTAAAAGGAGTTTCTCATGCAGTCGGATTATGATAATACCGAAAAAGTAAAAAAAGTTCGAAAAAGTTTAGATGCTTTTATAGGGGATAAAGTAAAATATCGCAGAACATTTATGGGAATGAGTCAAGAAAAGCTTGGATCATTTTTAGGAATTACGTTTCAGCAAGTTCAAAAATATGAAAAAGGTGTTAATCGTATTAGCGCAAGTATGCTTTATACAATAGCGTCAGTGTTAAATACGGATTTTCAATGGTTTGTAGATGGATTCGGACATAGCGACGATCCGTCTTTTGCTCTTAATGATTCCTCTTCTATTATATATAACGCCAAAACTCATAGTAAGAAAGAAATGTCGGAATTGATCAAAGCTTACTATACTATTTCAGATCCGGTTGTCAGAAAAAAAGTAATAGAGTTAGTTAAGTCATTTTCTAATAGTATGAAGAAGAAAAACGAAAATTAACTATTTTTATATTATTAACGTTAGCTAAGCGGAGCGACATATCTTAATATTATAGTATCGGTTTTTTTATTAATTGATATGTCGCTGTAGTTTTTTAATATTCGATGATATTATCTATGTAAAATGTTGGTAATCCCATGGATATTCTTTTTCTGTTCGCGAATATTAATATATTAAAAAAAGAACAAACTTGATTATTTAAAAGATACTGCTTATTTGAGATTTTTTTTATTTCTGTACCAATTGATATTAACCATTCTAAAACAGTTTTTTCATCAACCCATTGATTTTCCTCTTTAGTTTTTTTTATAGGGTTTATTGTATATTTTTTAGATAAGATAAAATCGTTGTTGCTTAAATTATCTCGATTTTTCTTAGTATTTAAAACAAATTTTAGGTCCAGTAATCTGACTTTTTTTTGCTTAAGGGGATGATATGTTTTTATAAATTTTTGATTCCTAAATGCATATAGTCGTAATTTTTTCACAGAACCATTATTGACATTGTGTGTTTTGCACAAGTTTTTTTTATCTTCTGAATCTAACTCTTTGTTTTTTATTGAAACCATAGTAAACCTGC
>JAFUZX010000177.1 GCA_017476405.1 Alphaproteobacteria bacterium
GTTAGTGTTCGTTATTATAGAACGAGAATATTATGCGAACTTTTTCGTTCCTCAGTTAACTCAACTCAAATTGAAATATTTCCCTACCCCAGATGTAATTTTACATGAACATGATATCAGAAAAGCTCAAGGTGATTTTGCGTTTTTAAGCAATGCTATTAAAAGAGAGAATTTTATCAGAGATATAACTGAACTTATTGAAAATACTCAATTCACTATCATATCTGCAGTTATTAATAAAAACGAATTGCAAAAACAATATAAATCTCCAGAGCATCCCTATCATCTAGCAATGAAATTTTGTTTAGAACGATTCAAATATTTTTTAAGTGATAAGTCGTTGGCAAATAATCAAGAATCGCACATTACCTTTGAATCCAGAGGGAAAAGAGAAGATACAAATCTCAATCTTGCATTTCAAATGCTTTTAAATAACAAAGTAATTCCCAAGAGTTTTAATATCAAAATGCTTTCTAAGATATCTAATTGTTCAGGGTTACAGTTAGCAGATTTGGTCGCTCGGCCTATAGTTATGAATATACTAAAACCACAGCAACAAAACAGAGCTTTTAACACCCTGAAGAGTAAATTTTATCACAATAAAGACGGAAGAATAGACGGATACGGATTGAAGGTTTTTCCTAAAAGCGCAGGAGATTTTCATAAGAAAGCCCCCTAACACCGACCGGGTTCCCCAGTCCATATCTATTAGTATATCATAGGAGTGTATAATATGTCAACTTTTTTAGAAGATAATCAAGCGTTTTGCACCAATCACATTCTTCCTGACTTCGATGAAGCATCTGCCAGTCAGATTCCTGCGGTTGTTCAGCTGATTAATCTTGGATATAACTACATTAGTCGCTCAGACGTAAAAAAGTTACGCAACGACAGCACAAATCAATATATTTTGCGTTCGATTGCTGAAAGAGCTTTGCGGAAAATTAATTCTGATGAAATTTCCGAAAAATCGATTATTGATGCTGTCAATGATCTTGAAAATATGAAGTTCAAAAATGCAGGTGTGCAAAAAGTCAGTGAACAAATTTACTCCAATCTCCTGACGGGCGTTAGTGTATCGGAATTTGTTAATGGTCGGAAAACATCTCCTCAGCTAAAGTTAATCGATTGGAGTAATATTCAAAACAACGAGTTTCACATATGTGTTGAATTCGAAATTTCAGAAGATGCCAATAGACGTCCTGATATTGTATTGTTTGTAAATGGCATCCCTTTTGCGGTTATCGAATGTAAAAAACCATCTGTAAATGTAAATGAAGCAATTGACCAGCATCTGCGTAATCAGCAAGGAAACAATATCCCTAAATTTTTCTTGTTTACACAAATTTTGGCAGCAACGAACGTAAGTACATTCAAATACGGAACTATGCTTACTCCTGCTAAATATTATTCTGTTTGGAAAGAAGAAAATGAAGATGAAAAACTTCTTAATTCATTAAATCCTGTGTCAGAATTGGCCCAAATTAAACAGGATTTAGTTAGAGAAAATTTTAATTACAAAATTCCGAAATCAGTAAGTGAACAGACAAAAGGCCTCTACAATATTCTTCGTCCGGAAAGACTCCTCGGATTAGTTCGAAGCTACGTTATTTACGATAGGAACATAAAAAAAATTGCGAGATATCAACAGTATTTTGCTGTTCAAAAAAGTATGGCAAGAATAAACGGGAATCCAAGACGAGGCGGATTAATTTGGCATACTCAAGGCTCTGGGAAATCACTCACGATGGTATTTTTGGTAAAAATTTTAATTGAGCAGCTAAAAAATCCACGCATTGTTATAGTAACCGATCGCAAACAACTTAATCATCAGATTTCCGGAGTGTTTAATGCTTGTAAAATAAAGAAAGAAGTGATTGAAGCGAAATCTGCTAAGGATTTAGTCAGGAGTCTTAAGGAAAAATCTGTAGATGTGATTGTAACTTTAGTGCAAAAATTCGATCGCACCAAAGATAGTTTTACGGATTATGATGATAATATTTTCATACTAATTGATGAAGCACATAGGACACAGGGCGGAGAAGCTAATGCCCGGATGAATGTTATGATGCCGAACGCTTGTCAAATCGCTTTTACTGGAACACCTTTAATGAGCAAAGAAAAAGCATCCTCAGCAGAAAAATTCGGCGGAATTATCGATGCTTACACGATGAAAGAAGCAGAGGAGGATGGTGCTGTTTTGCCTTTGGTATATCAAGCGTGGTATGTGGATATGATTTTGCAAAGTCGCATGCTGGATGAATTTTATAATTCCATTACAGAGCCGATGACGGAAGAAGAAAAAAAGAAATTTGAGCGAGAAATGAATCTTGCAAAAATGATAGAAAATAATTCTTCACGTATAGAGGCAATTGCTTTAAGTGTCTGTAAACATTATAAGGAATTCTTCAGGAATACGGGACTTAAAGGACAAGTTGTGGTGCCTTCTAAATATGCAGCTGTACTTTTTCAAGAAGCTCTGGAACGAATAAGCGATATAAGAACTGCAGTTATTATTTCGGACACAAAAGACGACAAAGAAAACAAAAGTCTACCGGAAATGAAAGAAAAAGTCGCAAAATACATTGCGGAAGAAAAACGTCGTTATGGTTCTTTAGAATTGTATGAAAAAAATATGATCGATAGTTTCAGAGATGATCCGGATGGTGTAGAGCTTATCATAGTAGTAGATAAATTGCTGACAGGATTTGATGCTCCAAGAAACACTGTTTTGTATCTCGCTAAGCAGTTAAAAGACCACAATTTGATGCAGGCGATAGCTAGAGTTAATCGATTATTTGATGGGGATAATAAAAAACCGATAAAAACTAATGGAATTATTATTGATTATTCGAAAAATGCCGAAAATTTAAAAAATGCTATGGCATTGTTTGCGAATTATGATCCGGAAGATGTGAAAGGTACTTTGGTATCGACAGAAGAAAAAATCAAAAGCCTTCAAAACATTTACGAAAATTTGTTAGATACATTTAAAGAGCAATCAACTACCGATGATTGTTTAAATTTACTAAAAACCAATGAAATGGTTCGTGAAAAATTCTATGAGGAAGTAAATAATTTTATCAATAACTTTTATGTTAGTATTTCTCTTCCTGATTTCAGTCAACATTTTTCTGCAGACAAATTGAAAAAATACGGCCTAGAACTAAAAAAATTCGTGGAGCTAAAAAAATCAGTAAAAACAGCTTTGGCGGAAAAAATAGATTTTTCGAAATATTGCGCTCAACTTCATCAAATTTTAGATAGATATGTAGGAGTAGAAAAAGTTGAACAACTTTCAAAGACGATTAATTTATCAGATGTAAATGAGTTCAATAGATTTGTTGAAGATCAGGAAAATGGTATGTCAGATCGATCGAAAGCCGAAGCAATTGCAGCACAAACGGAAAAAATTATTACAGAACGCCGTAAATCTGATGAAGTTTTCTACAGCAACTTTTCTGATAGGATAAACGTTCTTCTCACTAACTTACGCAATGCGAAACATAAGGATATTTCCAATTTGCTCGAAGAAATGAAAAAAATCCAACAACATGTTTCTGGTTATGAAAATGAAGATATTCCTGAAGTAATTAAGAATAAAAAATATTTGCATCCTTTTTTTAGAAACCTTCGACAGTACTTTGAGAATGAAAACGAAAAGAACTTTTTGAAAATCGTAATAGATATTGTTGGAATCATTCAAAAGAAACAAATTGTAGATTGGTGGACGAATAAAAATATCAGAAATGACATAATCAATGAAATATATGATTACTTGTTTGATAATGCTATAAGTGATAACGTTCAGCAAATTAAAAATGTTGGAGAAATATCTTGGACATTAGCAGTAGAAAATAAAGAAATTTTATGAACAATACGATAGATATTCCGTACAAACTTATTCGGGAAAGAAGAAAAACATTGGCAATACATGTTGAGCCTGATGCGTCGGTAAACATTAAATCTCCGAACAAGACTAAAGATGAAGAAATCAGAGATTTTTTTAATCGCAAACGTCGATGGATAGAAAAACAGATCGCTTTCTTTAAAGAATGTCGGCGCATGAACGGCGAAATTGTAAGCGGAGCAGAATATTTTTTGCTTGGAAAACAGTTTCAAATAATTCACAAAAAAGCAGAATTAAGAGAATATGTAGATATTGAGCATTGTAAATTGATTATCCATAATTTTTTCCCTAAAAAAACTGAAAGATCTGCTGATATATTCCACAAATGGCTTAAAGAAGAAACTGAAAAACAGTTTTCATTGTTGTTAGAGAAATGTCTTCAAAAATTTCCCGGAATGCTTGCTCCTAACCTCAAAATTCGTCTTTTACATAGAAGATGGGGAAGTTTTAGTACTAAAAACAATATTACTTTGAATGCTAACTTAATTGCCGTTGACAAACAATATATAGAATATGTTATTACTCATGAGTTGTGTCACTATTACCATATGAACCACTCATCAGCTTTTTACAAATTGCTTGAATCGAAGATTCCAGACTGGAAGGTATTAAAAATAAAACTTGAGAAAAGTCCTATTATAAGATTGTAAGTCTATTGTCCACCAACTTTTGTCAAAGATAAGTACAAATGGCAGAATACCCACTTTTGTAAAATAAAACAGTGCATGTACGCTAAAGTCATGTTTTAAGTATGACCCGGTAAGCGGTCTAATTTGTTTTTGTGTAACTCATTGAAAACGAAAGAAAAACAGTTTTCAAAAAACTCTTCAAAAAAAGTTATGTTTTTAGTATGATCACCTTCACCAGTTTCGGTGTCAATAACCGCCTGGTCGTATTTTTCTCTTAAGTCACACTATTCACAAAAACCTCTTTGTAACAGAGGCTCTACGGCTATCATAATTTGCATTTAATAACAATTTGATGTAATTTGTACATTCTCCAAAGCGTAAAAATGTTCTCCAAA
>JAFUZX010000178.1 GCA_017476405.1 Alphaproteobacteria bacterium
GTTACAAATAAAATTAAAGAACAGAAAAACTCGAGTTTGGAATTATCTCTGGATATACCCATGTGCAGTAAAATATGCACAATAGTATCTAAGAAAATTACGATAACCTACTACGATACAAACGGTTCATCCAATAGTAACAATGATTCTTCGCAAACAAAAAAAGTTTCTTTGCTCTTTATTACGCTGATTGCGATTTTAGGAGGACTGATTTTAAACGTTATGCCATGTGTGTTACCTGTAATTTTGATGAAATTAAAATCATTTGCGGTCCAAAATAACAAAATAGCGTTAGCCGGAACTATTGTCGGTAATTACGTGAGTTTTTTTGCTTTTTCTACATTTCTTGCCATTATAAAAGCAAGCGGTGAACAAATCGGTTGGGGAATGCATTTTCAAAATCCAGTTTTTTTAAAAGTAATATTAATAACTTTATTTTTGCTTCTGTTATATTCTCTTGAGATTTTTACACTCTCTCCATCTATACATATTAATATCAATAATAAGCATAAGGCATTTACAGAAAATCTTATATCGAGCATAGTGGCTTCTATAATAGCCATTCCATGTACAGCGCCATTTTTAGGGACAGCCGCAACATTTGCTATTCAGGGAACAAGCATAGAAATGTTTCTGATCTTTTTTGCTGTATCTACCGGTTTTTCATTGCCATATATATTGGCTTTTTTTGGAAAAACTTTTACTACTGGTAATGTGGCATTAAAAAGTTGCGGTAAGTATTCAGTTATAGTTAAAAATTTTGCGAGTTTCGGCGTATTTATAACTCTTTTATGGATTATTTATTTACTTTCGAATCATATTAGCTCTGTTCTGATATTTATCAGCATATTTTTAATGTTATTTTCCGCATGGTTATTTCATATAGGAAACACGCATAATAATACTTATTATAATATAGTCGCCTTTATTTTACTTTTTTCTATTATGTTTTTATCTCCGTTAAATTTTAAGTCTTCAACTCATCCTAAAATACAATTACCATACAAAAATAGTCGTATATCATCTATAATAGATGAGCATATTATCAATAATCGTGTAGTCATAATAAATATAACCGCAGAATGGTGTTTAACTTGCAAGTATAATGAATTGAATGTATTTAATAAGAAAAAAATACAAAAATTAATAAAAGAAAAGAACATATTATTTATAGAAAAAGATATGACTTTAAAAAACGATTCTTTGATGAAATTTATCAGTGATCATGGACGTGTCGGGATACCATTTACCATAATATACGGACCGCATGCTAAAAAAGGCATTCTTTTGCCGGAAATTTTTAGTATTGACGAGTTAAAAACCGCAATATCAAAAGCGGAATAATTTTATATATTTTTTATCTTTTTTTGAATTAATTGTATTAGATACTTGTATTCTTTTTATTTCCTGTTAATGTTTTTTTTAATTATATTTGTATACGTTTGTTGTTAGTTAATTTGTTATGTTATGAAAAAGAGTATTTTTATTATTGTACAATGCATTGAATTAATGTTTGGTAATTGTTATGCGTCTGAAAAACAAAGAGTGATATATATTCAAATAAAAAAAGACGAGTGGCCGACTTTTCGGGAAGATCCATTTATTTGTTGTTATGATGTTCAAGAAAAGTTCTATTATCCGAAACGGAAATACACAGGAGGAAGCGATGATCAAGAAGATATTATGGAGCTAATTGCGACAGAAGAACTTCGTATTTTCGCAAAAACTCATCCTTTTTTAATTAATAACAGAAAGAAAAAATACGGAGACATTTCATTTTTAAGTTATGGTGATTATCAATTTTATCAAAAAGGATCATCAAACGATAATCAAAAAAAGTTCTTCTATTTCGATAAATCAACTTACGAATTCCGATATACACCAGAAGGGAAAGAAGAAGAATATAATGTTAGACGTAACATGAGTAAATACTATGATAAATATCAAACCAATGATGAAACAAACACAACAATTATAAAAAACTATCCTGATGTTAAAAGTTTGTCTATGTATCATCGAATTGAAGGTTTCAATTGTTTCTTTATAAATTACGAATACAGAAACGGGACATTGGAACAACAAACAATTATGAAGAATATCGATGATGCTTATATGATTTCTTTTGATGAAAATGAATCCAAGATTCTAGATTCAGAATATGTTCATTCTAAAAATATAATTTCATATATAGGATCTTATTTTAAAAATAATGGGGATGATTCTGATTTGTTATCGTTTGTAACAGATGAATATAGAGCTCGAGCAAGATTTGCCTACGGCTTTGCGTTATTCAAAAAAGGAGATAATTTTGGCGTAACGAAAATATTCAAGTATTTTTTTACAAATCAAACATTTAAAAATTTGTTATCGATTCTAATGCCGAATGAGCAATGTTTGGTGGAATTCTATTATAAAAACGCATATTACAGAACAGAATTAAGCAAAAGGAAAAGAAGACAAAACAAAATTCAATTTATAAAAAACGATATTTCAAACTCCTTAAGCAAAAAATCTGAAGCGATAAGTAGGTGTGCCGCAGTTGCGACAACATTCGATTTAGAAAATAGGAATTCCACTGAATTAATTGAAATTCTTGCACCTTTATTTAACAAAAACGGCATTGAAACGGAAACCCTAAAAACATTAAACGATAATCTGGCAATTAAATCTCTTGTACATTTTTATTATGGATATAATTCTCATTTTAATAAACCGTCAATATTCACTATTAATGTATTAAATCCGATTTTAAATGATTCAGAAGAAATAATTCATAAACGTATACCAAAAAATAACCTATATCAAAAATTAAAAGAACAATATAAAGCATATTCTTTGTTTTTTTACATTTCTTCGATGGAAAACGCAGGCTACGACATAAGCGACATTTTAGAATATTGTTCCTTTCTTTTAGAATCAAAAGACTCAGATGGTAATTTTTACGCTGATTTTTTAAATGAAAAATATAAATCTCAATACATATATATCTATTCCCGTATTCTTTTCGAAATGGAAGAGTACAACTCAATGACGCCTTTTTTTAAATTTTTCTTTAATGCGCAAGGAGAAGATACAAAAAATCTATCTTTACTAAATAAAAAAGAGCAAATAATAATTAGAATTTGTAACTCAATGTTATTATTGCAAACCGGAATGAAAGATGAAATCTTAAAAAAAATCATCTTACCGCTTTCCACAAAAAATGGAAAAATCATGTTAAGTCAATTACCTGAATATTATCGGGCTATTGCTCGTATTTGTGCTTCTTTTTCCTTATATTTGGAACAAAAATACAATGAATCTATTAGTATGCTCAGAATTTGGTTCGAAAAAGAGGACAATAACAAAAAACTCAATAACAGAAAAAATAGAAAAAATTTAACTGATGAAAGAAGCCTTATAAGCACATTATCTTTTAATATGCAATCTATGCTCAGATTATGTTATGGATCTGCCTTTTTATTATCAAATCAAAATGGAAAAGCAAGAGAGATTTTAGAAGCTTTTTTCAATTTCGATCCTGAACATTACGGAGAATATACAGCACTGGGAAATGGACTTAACTTGGAATTGCAAGCTTTAGCGAGATTCCGTTATTCATGTGTAATAACAAAAAACTCATTGCAAGAAATTGGAGAATATATTTCAATTGTTCAGCCTTTTTTCAATCAAGATAATGCTTCTTATACAAATTTAGCCTTGCAACTTAATCCATACTATCAAGTTACACTTAGATTTTGTTTTGCGAATAACACTTTTGAATTAGGTTGTCCTAAAGAAACTATAAAGATACTTAATATATTTTTTCCTGAACAAATGTTTTCCGAAAAGAACGATAAAAATAAAGAAGATGATTCAGCGATTATAAATAAAAATGAGGATATAAACTTATTAGATGATGAACATCAATTACAAGCAAAATTATTGTATGCGGTTTCTTTACGCTTAATCAATCAATTTAGTAATCCAACCGAGCTATCGGAACCTCAAAGTAAGTTTATAAAATTAACCGAACTTATAATAAAGGATCTAAAAAAGATTAATGACTTAGGTAAGCGTTACAGTGAAAAAGTCAATGTTTTGCTTGGCTGTTTATTTAAGCCCACACCACAAATACTTACGCTCGATTTAAATCCATATGATAAGGAGAATGAAAAATCGGAAAATAATAAAACCGATTCGGATAGTACTGTTAAAATTCAATAGTGCTATTGACTTTTTTCAATAATAGTGGTTTTCTAAGTACCGTATTTAAGGAGAGATGGCCGAGAGGCTGAAGGCAGTGGTTTGCTAAACCGCCATACGGTTGAAAAGTCGTATCGAGGGTTCGAATCCCTCTCTCTCCGCCAAACAAACGAAATCGCATAGGTTTGGAAAGATGGCCGAGTGGTTTAAGGCGCACCCCTGGAAAGGGTGTATACGGGGAACTGTATCGAGAGTTCGAATCTCTCTCTTTCCGCCAGTTTTTCTTGTTGACACGCAAAATTTCTGTATGAATAACCCAACTTACATTGATTGAAAATAATATCTTGGTATCGTTGAAAATTTTAATTATCTGATAAACGTTACAAGGGGAAAAAATGGAGGCTGGGACCGGAATCGGACCGACGTACAAGGATTTGCAGTCCTCTGCATAACCACTCTGCCACCCAGCCTTTTCATTATGTGACTATAATACAGTGATCATGACGAAAGCTTACATTTACAAAAACATAAAGTCAATGAAATAACTCAAATTATTTCATACAATCAATATCGCTTCGTAATTATTATCAAATAATTTTTTTACCGTAATTTTCATTCCATATTTATTTTAAGCTGTTTAAATATGAATAATTTTGATATATCATTGCCACACATCCAGGTGGAGTTAGTTATATGCTAAAGTGCTTTTGTTTTTTTTCGCTGTTATTGTTATGCAATGGTTGCGTTGAAGAACCGAAAAGAATAGGGCCGGAAGAAACGACTTACGGAACGTTTAAAGACATAGATCTTGATGAAATTTCAAAAAGAATCGCTTTTCTGGATATGACTGTTGTCGCTCCAGGAGCCGGAATCACCGAAGAACACATTCGCACCATGCAAATCTTGAAAGAAAAATACGGCGTTAATATTCCACTGCCGGCTATAGCTAACAAAAGCGCAAACTATTGCGCTGATTCTGTAGAAAATCGGCTCAAATTTATCGATGAAGCGATAAAATCTACGCATCCGATAATCTGGGCTATGAGAGGCGGTTTCGGTACAAATATGCTGATGGCGGAAATGGATAAATGGCCAGTTCCGAAAGAAAAGAAAGTTATTGTCGGTTTCAGTGATACAACATCATTGCAGTTGTTTGTAACTCAAAAATGGGGATGGAATGCGATTCATGCGCCTGTACTAATTCATCTTTCAGATACGGTTTTTTCACGAGATAAATTTGCGACTCTATTGGATATTTTAGAAGGTAAAATCTCTGAATATAATATCGATGAAGTTTACCCTATTAATGAATTAGCTCGCAAACAAAAATCCGTTGAGGGACGTTTAACAGGCGGCAATCTGACTTTGATTCAATCAAGTATAGGTACATGCTGGGAAGTTCAAACAAAAGGAAAAATCTTATTTGTAGAAGATAACAACATGAGACCTTGGTGGATCTACCGATCAATGTATCATTTAAAAGAAAGTGGCAGACTAGACGGTGTCAAAGCAATTATTTTCGGTCGTTTTGTAAAAACAGGCACAACGCAAAGAGAAGTTGGAAAAGTTCTGGTTGAATTTGCTAACTCAATTGATGTTCCTGTATATGTAACAGATCAGTTTGGGCATGGAAATCACAATATGCCATTGATATATAATGCAAAAGCTACGCTTCACGATATGAAAATGACAATTTCAGTTGATGAAAAGCTTCAAAAAGCATTAGCTGAAACATATCAAAAACAAAAAGAGCGATTAGAAGAAGAGCAAAAAAAACAGATACAACTGACAAAAGATCAAGAAAAAGAAACTCAGGGGGAAGATGTAAATGATACTAACCTACCATGAAATCATAAAAAGCGTGAACGAAGGAGATATTCATATAACTCCATTTGATAAAGATATGGTAAATCCCAATAGCTATGACTACAGAATTGATTATAAGTTACTCGAAATAGAAGATCTTCCCGTTGATCCGAAAAAACAAACAAAGTATCACGAAATCGATTTTTCGGATGATGGCTACGTACTGTCTCCGAATAAAACATACTTGGCTAACACATATGAGGAAATAGGCAGTGATGTATTTGTACCTTTATTAATAGGAAAGACTTCACTCGGAAGGTTAGGATTATTTCTTCAAATAACCGCAGATTTAGGAAATCTTGGAGCAAAACATAAATGGACTCTAGAACTCAAAGCTGTTCAACCATTAAAAATATATCCTATGATGCGAGTAGGCCAAGTAAGTTTTTGGAAAACAGAAGGAGATACTGATAGACGATATAACGGAAAATACAGCAAATTCTCCATTGCAAAATCCAGTGAGATTTATAAAGAATTTGAACATTGATTTAATTTAAAACTATTTTGAGGTACTAAAATGATATTAACTGGAACTGAAATTTTAAAAAACGTTCAAGAAAAAAAGATTATTATCGATCCTTTCGATGAAAAAATGATAAATCCGAATTCTTATAATTTCACGCTTGGCGATAAGCTTATGATATATAACAATTATATCCTTGACGCAAAGAAAGTGAACGAAGTCAGAGAAATAATTATTCCTGAAAGCGGTATTACTCTTGCTCCCGGATATGTTTATTTAGGTCATACAAAAGAAATTATCGGCAGTGATTATTTTGTTCCAATTATAAGAGGAAGGTCATCAATTGGACGACTCGGTCTATTCACAAATATAACGGCGGATTTAATTGATATTGGATCTATTAATCAGCTGACTTTGCAATTAAACGCAGTCCAACCTGTAACTGTATATCCCGGAATGCAGATAGGACAAGTAACTTTCTGGACGACAATAGGAAAAATCGAGAAATACAATGGGAAATACAATGGAGCAAGAGGTCCTGTCGCATCAAGAATGTATATGGATTTCTCCAAAGATTAACTATGTTTGAAAATATTTTCAAAACACCTGTAATTTCGAAATATGTGAACAAAAATAATAAGAGTATTTCCATAAAATGCTTTGGATTCGGAGCGTTGGGAGCTCTTGGATTTGCTCCATTTAATTTATATCCGGTATTTATTGCTGTTATTGCTTGGTTATTTGTAAATATTTCAGAAAATCGATTATCTCTGAAAAATTCGTTCTTTTTTTTCCTTGTATTTTATATTTTCAATTTATATTGGCTGGCATTTCCGTTAACTATAAATTTTTCACGACATTTTGTTTTGATCCCATTTGCTATCATCTTTATTCCGGGCATTTGTGCTATGGAAATGCAAATACCTATAATAGCGATACAACATGTTCGTAATTTAACCGCAAAAACTATAATTTTTTCATTTTTATTTAGTATTGTTTTACATATTCAAAGACTAGGTGAATTTGGTTTCCCTTGGGTTTTTCCAGCGTATATATGGAATAGTCATGAGATATTTTTACAAACACTAGTTATTTACGGAGTAAATGGTCTTAACTTCGTTACCGTTTTTATGGCATCATTAATCGGAGCTTTTATTGTTTCATATAATAGAAATGCAAATAATCTAAAATATATTTTATCAGCAGCTATCTTTTTTTTCAGTATTTGTTTATTCGGATTAATAAGGCTTGCGAACAATCCTACAAAATATACGAACTATCATGCGAGAATAGTACAACCAAACATAAAAAACGAGGAGAAAAAACAAAGAAAAAATATAATGAATCGACTGCAATATTTAAGTCGGAATCTAAATAATATTGATTTTTTGATATGGCCTGAGGCTTCTATTCCATATCTCTATTCTGAAAGGTTAAAAGGATTAAATGATTTATTATCTGAATCACTTGTACCGAATGCGTATCTAATCGCTGGAGCAATCAGAGAAGACGTATCTAATGCAAACAGTATATACAATAGTGTAATTGTCATCGATTACTTTGGACATAACATTTATAATTACAACAAAATTCATTTAGTTCCATTTGGTGAATATATACCTTTCAGATATCTTATACCATTTGAAAGTATCGCAAGTGATATAGGAGATTTTAACATTGGCCGTAAGCACAGTTCATTTCAACTCAATAATTTAAAAATCGCTACATTAATATGTTATGAAGCTATATTTGCCTCCGAGTGCGCAATTGCGGCAAAAGACGCTGACTTAATAATAAATTTAACAAACGACGGCTGGTTTGGTCTGACATCACAACCGTATCAACATTTGCAAATTGTCAGAGCCAGAGCAATAGAACTCGGAATTCCTCTAATTCGTACGGCTAATGTCGGAATCAGTGCGGTATTCGATCCGTTAGGACGCATGTTGCATCATATACCAATAGATACTACCGGATACATTGATATCGCTATACCAAAGAAATTAAATAATTAACACATTATCATTTTTATCATTTAAAATCTTGAGATTTCAGGTAATTCATTGTTTATTACCGAAAGAAACTTTGCAAGAAGACCTATACGATTTACTTTAATAGTAGCATCATCTGTGTTTACAAGAACATTAGTAAAAAATTCTGAAATCGTATTTTCCATTTGCAAACAGCGTGTTAATTTTAATTCAAATTCATCAATAACACACAAATTATCATTTTTTAATTTTCTGAAATCTTCTTCCAATTTTTTTATTTCCGCAAAGAATTTTTTTTCTTCTTCCTGAGAGAATAAAGTATCATCAACAAAAGTTCCTGAATTTCCGTTAACAATATTTCTCGCTCGTTTATAGATACTAATTATCTGCTTCCCTAGTTCACTTTTTAAAATTGAATCAAGAATTTTAGCTTTTTTTTGCATACTTTGGATATCTTGAGGAACTGCTAAAACAGCGTTTATAACATCATGATCTATTCCTGAATCTTTTAAAACAACCCTTAATCTATCCAAAATAAATGCCATAACATTTCCAACTGTACATGGATCTAGATCCGCAGTTTTGGTATCTTGCTTTAGACGTTCAAATGTCTTTTGCAACACAGAATACAAATCGATATTCATTTCATATTTCATAATAATTTTTATTATACCGATTGCCGCACGCCTTAACGCAAACGGATCTTTTGAACCGGTAGGCATTTTTCCTATAGCAAATAATCCGACTATAACATCTATTTTATCAGCCATGGAATAAAGAGCGCAAAGAGGAGAATAAAGTTCATCGATAGGTTTATACTGATCTCTTATGATATAACAAACTTCTTCTGATTCACCTTGGCATCGTGCGTAATGTGCTCCCATTATTCCTTGCAATTCCGTGAATTCGCAAACTAAATTTGTCGCAAGATCACATTTTGCGAGTAAAGCTGCACGTTTCAAAATTTCTCCTGAATTTTTCGAAAGCATTAATTGTCCGCAAGTATTTTCACGACTGACTTCGTTATATAAATAACCACATACATCTACTATTCGCAAAGTCCGATCGTATATTGTTCCTAATTTTTCATTAAACGCAATCTTTTTCAGATCATCTAAATGTCTTTCAAGAGGAATAGTCAAATCATTTTCGAAAAAGAATAAAGCATCTGCCAAACGTGCGCTAAGAACTCTTTCATTACCTGCTCGTATAGCTTTTCCATTATCATCTGTAATATTATTAGCGACGAAAACGAAATAAGGAGCTAATTTACGACCAATCATTGTCGGGAAATAGCGTTGATGCGTACGCATAGTTGTTATTATAACTTCTTCCGGCAAGCGCATAAACTTTTCTGATATTTTTCCTGTTATTACTACCGGATACTCTACTAAACCAACGACTTCTTCCAATAAATCTTCAGTGATAAGAACATTTATTTTTTCACTATTAGTTTTTGATTTTTCAATTTCTTCATTAATATCTGCGCATTTATCCAATATTATTTGACGACGTTCATTTTGATCAGCTATTACAAAAGCGTCTTTCATATTTTTCAGATATTCATTTATATCTTTTGCAAAAACTTTTCTGTTAGCCATAAATCGATGTCCGAAAGTATAGTCAACAGATCGAAGATTGATCTCCGCTCGCATATCTACATCAATAACTTTCCCATTAAATACGCACATTATATTTCGCAATGGACGTACAAAACTGAAAGAATGTTCTCCCCAATGCATGGATTTAGGCCAAGGAAGAGATAAAATCGCTGTTTTTACAATTTCTCCAAGTGAATCTGCCACATTTCTTTTTTCGTGTTTGATATTCGCAAAAATAAACGTCTTATTATTTACAATTCTTTCTACACAAGCCTCTCTTGATATACCAATAGATTTCAAAAATTTTTCAATAACTTCAGAAGGAGCTGAAATTTGAGGTCCTTTTTTTTCTTCCGAAAATTCCGCAATTGTATCGTGTAATTTTGCGGAAAAAACAAGCCGCCTTGGAGTAACATAAGATTTTATATTCTCATAACAAATTTTATTTTTTTCAAATTCATTAACAATAATATCGGAAAAATTCTTTATTGCTGTTAATTGAAATCTTGCCGGAATTTCTTCAATTAACAATTCTACTAAAAAATTACTCATGATTTCTTACCTGCGCTTCACAACATAATTTAGCTAATTCTCTTATTCTTGCGATTCTATCAACACGTTCAGCTACACTAAACGCACCACGAGCGTCTAATAGATTAAAAATGTGGCTTGATTTTATACACTGCTCATACGCAAC
>JAFUZX010000179.1 GCA_017476405.1 Alphaproteobacteria bacterium
CTGGATCTGCTTCCAGGGCGACGGCGAGCTGCACGTGACGGTCCAGGGCGGAGCGTCAAAGCCGGAGCTCAAATTTTGCAATGTTTCGGGAGACACGGACGTTCACCCGATCAGTGCACAAACGACCTACATAATCACGCCGGACAAAATCCAAAACGGCTCGGAGGGCAACTACTACCTCGACTTCGACATGACCAACATCAAATTGGTGTCGGCGGAAATCACCAATCGCTCGTACGCCTCAGCGAGCCTCATTTCCGCAACCTATCTCAGCGACGTGAAATACACAACCCAATCCGACTCGATCAGCTTCTCCTCGGGAAGCACTTCCGGCAGCAACGGATATCTCACTTTTTCAAGACAAAGCGGTACTTCGATATCAAACGGAGTATGCAACGGAACCGCAAAAGGCCGCCTGACTTTCCCGAATAAGGGAACGGTGACGCTGAAGGTGACGAAGGGAAGCGGAACGGAAGGAAGTAGCAGTAATATAGGAGGAACTGTAAGCCAGGGCTTTTCAATGGACGGATCTACTTGGTATTGGCATTATTTCCCGCAGGCGTTGAATCAAGAAGGGACGAGTGTATCAAATTGGAGTTATGGGAATACTTCTAGAGGATTTGCTATGGCTTATGGTAACAGTAGATTTGTTATAGTAAGTCCAAATGGATATTCCGCGTATTCTACCAATGGAGGCGTTACTTGGAGTAGAGGTTCGACTGTTTCTCCACCTTCATCTTCTTGGAATGCAATGGCTTGGAGTGGAAGTTATTTTGTAGTGTTAACAGGATGTAATGGTTACACAACATATTCATCAAATGGAAGTTCTTGGAGTACACCAACTCAAGCATTATCAGGTGTATACACTAGTTATTTGGATGATGATTTAGGATGGGATGGATCGCGATTGTTTGCCGGAAGCGACAGCGCATCGGACATGTGTGTTACTGATGATCCAACAGGATCAAGTAGATGGCAAAGTTTAGGAAGTTTTACTCATATAAGTGATGGTGACCAACTGAAGTGGGGAGGAGGATACTATGCAAACTTTTTTCCTCAAAACACTAACTTTAGATACTCAACCAATGTTAAATTTGACAGTTACAGTTCATACACCCTTCCACTTGCTCCTAGAGCCTTAAATTATGGTCCTGGATATTGGCTAATTATGACAAATTATGGAGCCATAATGAAATCGTCCAGTGCTTGTCCTAGTTCTTGGTCTACAATAAATGGAGATTCTTCCTCAAGTTATCTGTATTCATTATCCAGCAAATCAGATTGGGTCGGATTATGCTACGGAAATTATGATGGCGGAAGATGGGTTGCTTATACACACACAGGAGACGTAGCAGTATTAGCAAAAGCAGGAATTAGCAATACCATCCAATTTTCATCAGTCAACACCAATACCGACAAAAAAACGATTACATCAGAAACTACCTACACTTTTTCGGGCGATCAAATTACGGGCGGATCGTCGGGAAGTTATTACATCGAATTCGATATGACCAATATTAATATTGTCTCGGCGAGTTATTCTTACACATATCCGCAATCAAACAGTACTGTTACGGAAAAAGTCTACGATGTCATCAATTTCGCAAGCAGCTTAAGCGGTAAAAACGGTGTAATATCAGCCAGCAGTTGGGGAGGAACAACTTCTAACGGAGTATATGTTGTCAATTCAGCCTCAAGCGCAAGAATTACATCCACGAAATACGGGAATCTCAGTCTTGTAGTCGCTCCGGCATCACAATCGGCAAACGGATCGATTCAGCAAAAATATGGCTCAAGTACTTCTTCGCAAAGCATTTCGAGCAAGACCACCATAACCGTTTCCGCTATGAATATGCCAAAATCCGGCTCAAACTATTACATGGATTTCTACGTTAGTGGATTAGTGATTTTGTCAGCGAAATGGGAACCCGCTCCTGAACCGATAGTTATTCCGACAAGAAGCAGTGTCCTTGATTTTTCAACCAGTAGTCTGACTCATAACTCGACTTTGGTGGAGTTCGGAACTGATTTGAGCGGATCTCGCAGTGCCTCATGGCATGGAGCATACGATTATACGAATTGCTGGAGAACAGATTCCACTACGACACAGTTTTTGTACGATAAAATGCCGTACTCAAAAAATGATTCGTACATTTATTTCTTCGATAATTATAGCTCATCGATTGTAAAGGGAAGCGGAACGAACGCAACTCCGAGCGCTACAGTTAGCGGATTGTTGAATCAGTGGGCGCTGACAAGGGTGTATTTCGATGCAAAAGAGAACTGGCCGGGAGCGGGAATCGGAAGAGCGACATCTTCAAGTTGGAGGTATTTACCTCTGGCAGGATTTACTCAGCCGATAAATGCCGTGATGTATGCGTACGGAGTAGGAAAGAACTCCAGCATGGCTGTAACAGATAATTATGTGAGTCCTAGCAATGATTTCAATCGAACAGTCCTTAAACGATTGACGACAGAGGCTTGTTCTCAATTAAAAGATATCGGCGCTCGAATTTACGTGATCAAATATAGGCATCAAACAAATTGGGGAGCTCTAACCCGAAGCTCTACAACGGCATATACTACGACGTCAACAGCACATAGCTATACTGAAATCGAAAACTGTGCGACAAACACGGGCGGAACGGTCTATTCGGCGAGCGGTGAGTCGGATTTGAAGTCTCGTTTGGACGAAATCGCAGCAAGCATCAAAACCTGGGCCGGATACGAAGCTGCAAAAATCGAAAACTAGCTGAACACAGGGATAAAAGGCTTAATCCAATGAGACTTTGATTCAAAAATACGGGAAAATGAGCTGATAAACCCTGAAACAAGCGGTATTCTCTTTAAACAAATGGCAAGATAAGCCGCTGATATACAAGATCGCTCGTCAATGACGATGATTTTTAAATTATTTGGCAAAAAACCGAATTCAACTGCATTTTGCTAGTAAATTCATGCTGGAATCTCTGCGTTTTTGTGGTATCAAGTTCTTTTATGGATAATTTTTGCCAAACGGACACTTTTTCATGTTTTCTATTTATTTTTATTGTATCGACACATTTTTTATGATTACTCGAATTAAGGGCTTACAAGATCGAGGTCGAACTCTTATCCATCTATCTCCGCTAGTTTTCGATTTTCGCAGCCTCGTATCCGGCCCATGTTTTGATGCTTGCTGCGATTTCGTCCAAACGAGCCTTCAAATCCGACTCACCGCTTGCCGAATAGACCGTTCCGCCCGTGTTTGTCGCACAGTTTTCGATTGCGCTGTAGTCGTATGTTATATTTGTTTGCGATGCGTTGTAAATCGGAAAGCTCTTGTAAGTGCTCTGCTCCCGATATTTCACGACATAAATCCTCAAATTCGTTCCCCAATCGCTCTTTAATTTCGCACACGCCGCCGCCGTCACAGCCGCAACGCCCGCCGCCGAATTCGCGCTTGTTTGATAACCATTGCCGTAAAGTACTCTGTTATACGGCAGCGTAAAATCGTGCTCCATAATGTTTGCCAAGTTGTTGTACGTCGACGAATACGGATACATCTGCATATATTTGCGACTCGAACTTCGCTTTATCGGCGAAAAAAGTCGTATCGGACCTATAAAATTCGTGGTTGAATCACCGTAATTATATTCCGGCATGTACCAATATGCGAAAAAACTGCTTCTTGCGTCAATAATTCCTGTAATATCAGAAGGATAGCTGCTATTCCATGTGATAAGCGGATATGATGAATTCAATCTCTGGTAGCCCCATTCTAGACTGTAATTCGCCGGTTGCGATGAGTAGTTGACATAACTCGCCGATGGACTGTTTTGCCGCCAATCCAATCGACTCGTGTTTGATAACGACGTGTATATAACGCTCGGATCTGAGTGGAATTTCGCATTTATCAGAGTCAGATATCCACAAGTAAACGTCATATAATAGCTGCTGCCGCTTTTTTGCATATCCCCCATGTTTACCCTGATGGTTGTCATGCCCGTGATCGTCTGCGTACTTGTATTGCTGCCGTAATTCATCTTTATTGTACCGCTATCGTAGTAGAAATACGGAGCGACAGTAAGTTCCAGCCATCCCCGTTTCGATGCGGTTAGCGTTAAAGTTGTAGACGACGATGTGATATAGTACATATTATTCGAGTATGTTCCACTAAACGATGCCGATAAATATCCGTTTTTGCTGCTGGTCGTACCGGCGTTGAAGTCGATCATGTCGTCTACAGTTTCGGTTGTGCTGATCTTGCGCATCGCAAACTTGCCTGTGTATCCAACTCCCAGTTGAATGTAGTATTTTCCCAGCGATGAATCATAAGAAGACGTTGTGCCCGTGGTAACATAACGAGTCCCACTGGCGTTGTTGTATGAGTAGCTGACGTTGTAACTGCTGTTGGCAAGCAAACAGGTCGGATAAATTGTAGTTGTCGTCGTATAGCTATAGTTTTGAGACACGTAATATGCTGATGTATTATAAAATTGAAGTGTTGTAGTGTATTGGCTTCCGTTCCATGACCAAGCTGACGACGGAATTGTATATGTTCCATTAGATGATACCGTAGATTGTGAACCGTTTATCTGAATATAGCAGGGATCATAAGTCGTATTGTAGTATGATACTGATGGAGTAACTGTAACATGTACAGTTGCATCTCCGCAAAATTGGATATACGAACCATTAGCTGTTATATATTCATTATTTCTTACAGATGTTTCAGAGCAGTTCATGCCTCCCCAGGGCACACCATACCAGTTTCGCACATAAAAACGATTTACATAGAAATAACTTGGTGGAGTTCTCATAATAATTATGATTGGATATCCTGCACCATAGTAATTTGCTCCATCACAAGTGTGACTATCTGAAACACCACTTGCTATTTCTTTATAATACGACGATAAAGTACTGCAGCTAGAACAACTCAGGCAATTCGAATAAGCGTCATATGTAACATCCCCGCTATTTGTAGTCGTGTAACTGTAGTAAATATATATTGTTGGACTACCTGTCCAGCTATTATAAGAACTAGTAGAGCTTATGTTCCACCAAAACTCTCCATCTTTTATTCCAAGACAAATGAAAGACCAATCATCATCATACTCTGAAACATATGTTCCACTTGACTTAAGCTCGCCACTCTTACGCAGTGCTATTGATGGATCCCTGTTACCATAAGAATATCTAATTAATTGACTTCGGCCATCCATACTTGCTGTTAAAGAAGCATTTGATATGCTATAATTAATTTTGTTTATACCATAATTTGATCCGAAATTAGGTCCTGGAGTATATGAACTACTGGATACACTAGAATATCCGCTAAATGTGTAAGTAGTTGGACTTGAAATAGTATGAGTTCCTAAGTTTTGTGAAACACCGCCAGTGCTATAAAAAGTAATACTGCCAGTACCATAAACTGGGGTACTGTGCGATTGAGTATATTTCTTCACGTACAAAGTTGCGGAATTGTTATTGTCTGAGTACAAAGTCACTGTTTTCCAGGAGTTGTATGAACTTGGATACCACCCGTAAGTTGAATTGTAGCTAGTCATTCCACTGCCTGATGCGGAGAGATTCCCATCGCTCGATGAACCGCTATAGAAATAAACGTTTCTCGTACCTGTTGCGGTAGTAGTTGTGGTAGATGTCCTTGTTCCCCAGGAGAGAGATTCGGAGGATCCGCCCGGAACAAGAATTTCCGCATTGTTATAAGTGG
This sequence comes from Alphaproteobacteria bacterium, assembly GCA_017476405.1. Classification (GTDB taxonomy): domain Bacteria; phylum Pseudomonadota; class Alphaproteobacteria; order UBA3830; family UBA3830; genus BNWE01. Next base: position 5,717 of record JAFUZX010000179.1, read on the forward strand.
CATTAATGGGAGTTACGCCGTCGTAGGTGTAATTTGTAATCTCGGCTGAGACCAGCTGCAAATTCGAGATGTTGAACTGGACGTAATACTCGCTACCGCTGGTCGAGGTGATGTACGCCGGCTCGATCGTGAAAGTTTTCTCGTCTTTGATCGTATAGGTTGTCGAATTGCTGACGTTGGTGAACTGCAGGGTGCCGGAGGTGGTGCTGGAACCGGAGCTTAATGAGCTGACAGCGACATCGCCGCTTCTGGTATAGGCGACCCAGCGGCCTCCGTCGTAATTGCCGTAGCAAATGCCGCACCAATCGGTTTTTCCTGAGAGCTTGTATAGAGTACTGCTGATTGTATCCGATGCTGAACCGTCCACTATTGACCAGCTGGAAGCGGATGCGTCCGTCGACTTCATTATGTCGCCGTATTGAGTGAGAATAACCCAATAGCCAGGACCGTAGTTGAGGGCACCTAATCTAGATAGAGGAAGATTGTATGTATTATAACTGCTATGCAATATATCAGTAGAAGAATGAACATAGCTATTGGAACTATAGTGCGTTACATAGTAACCACCGCCATATTTGTGATTGTACCAACTATTATAAGTGTCCGAACTATTCCCTATTTTGGTCCATGTACCTGAACCGTTCAAACTGGTAGTAACATATGTTGGGTATGGACTGTCATGACTCGTATAAAAAAATTGATTACCATTCCAAGAAACATCACAGTAATAATTCACAACAGATGTTCCAGTACCAGTTAGTCCTGTTGTCCAGTTAATTCCATCAGAAGAATACGCAAAATTGTTGCTACCTGTAGCAACAAAATAGGAATCATTACTCGTCATTTGTCCTATAGAGTAAGCTGCAGGACTAACCACATTACCTCTTTTCCAACTGATTCCTCCATCTGTTGAATACGCCGTGTAATACCCTGTTCCAGCCATTATAGAAAAAATATTTTTACAATAAGCCGCTGAAAACGGAGAGCCTAAGCTTGCGTAGGTCCACTGACTACAGCTTGTTCCCTCCTTATTCAGTGCCTGAGGATAGTAGCTCCAGCCGTTTAGGTCGGCGCCAATGTTTTTCACCGTCAACCTCACCCGGGCCTGTTTAGGGAAATAGAGGCGGCAGGTTGCGCTGCCGGAGCAGGTTCCGTTGGTTACGGTGCCGCTGTAAGTTTCGTAGCGGATGATTTTTTTCGAGCCTCGAACGACTCCGTCGTAAGCGGTGCCGTCCAAGTAGCGTTTGCTCGTGTCGGAGTAGTTGATGGAGAAGTCGATTTTGTCGGATTCGGTCATGGGGATTTCGGCGGCGTCGTTATCAAATCCGAGATAGGTCAGC
>JAFUZX010000180.1 GCA_017476405.1 Alphaproteobacteria bacterium
AAGAAAAAGAACATGAAGAGGTAGTTAATAAACATGGAAAACTAGCAAGGGAATTCGAGGAACATAAAAAAGAAAATGAAAAGAAAATACTTGCTATGGAAGGTGAAATAGCTAACGAGAAAAGACAACATTTGCAAACTCGTCGAGAAGCTGAAGAAAAACAAAAACAATTTGAGGAAAGTAAGAAAAAACAAGAGTCAGATTTCGAGGATATCCGTATGCAGTTGGATGCTGAAAAGAAAGCTCATAGCAAAACAAAAGCGGATCTGACTATAAAACAGAGAGAGCATGAGGAAGAACGTGAAAAACGTGAAAATACAGAAGTTCAATTGCGTATGACAAGCAGAAAGTTAGAGCAATCCGAAAAAGATCATGAGGCAACTAAAGCGGCTCATGCTGAAACAAAAGCAAAATTGGATAATGAAATAAAAGAACATGAATCGACCAAAAACGCTCACAATCAAACAAAAGCTAAATTAGATGCTGAGGAAAAAGCCCATGAAGCGACTAAAGCAGCTCACGCTGAAACTCAAAAAACACTTGCTGAAAAAGAAAAAGAGCATGAGCGTGCTATAAGAGCAGCAAACAATCAGTTAAAAGTAAAAGAAGGCGAGTTAACTAAAGCAAATAAATTACGTGAAGCTGCAATAACTGATCGTAAAGCCGCTGAAGCAAAAGCTCAAGCAAAAGAAATCATAGTACAAAAAATGGCAGAAAATACAAAACGTATGGTAAGTGAAAAGAAAGTTCAAGATATCGAAAAAGAAAAATTGCATGATAAGATAACAGAATTAGAAGAAAAAATAAGACTCTTATCTGAGAAAATAAATGGCACAATTGAAAATTTGGAAAAAGAAATAAATGTAATTTCCAAAAAATCTTCAAAAGATGCTGAGATTGAAGATGCCTGTGATGTTGCATCCGCTTACATTAAAGAACTAAAGAAAGAAATAAGTTCTGAAAATAAAATAGTAGAAGATCTGGAAAAAACGGAAAATATTCTTGAGAATGAAAATTCTAAAGAAACTGAAAATAATATAAACGCCAATCCCGAAGAAAATATTGAAGAAGACACCAGCGTAAACCCTTCTATATCATCTGTTACGGAAACAGAAGCGTCGGTAAACGAAGAGACTGGACAAACGACTAAAAAAACATCAGTGAATTCTTTGGAATTTAGTGAAACAGAGACTAATCCGTTATCATAACCATTATTATAAAAATAAAAAAACACAAAGCGAAAGTTTTAAACGGAAACGTAGCAGCTTTCGCTTTTGCGTTTATCAATATTTTATACCAAACTGTCTACCTGTTTGATAATATTCTTTATTGAACATTATCTACAAAAGTTTTTATTGACAAATTATTTTAGTGAGAGTATCATCCAGTTTTTATTTGGAGCTATATTAGAAATGATTGTATTTAACAAAATAAAAAAAATAATATTAAATCCGCTCATTCAACTTATTTTCGCTATGCTAATATGCTCATCTTGTTATTCATTTTTATCAAACAATACTATCAGATTTTTTTTAACATTAAGTACATGCTTACGTGAAACATTAATTTTCATTTTGCCATTTTTATTATTCAGTTTTATAGCAGTGGCTCTTTCTTCGATTCCAAAAGAAGGAATGCTATTTGTTTTAGGATTAATGCTTGCTGTTTTTATATCTAATTTTACAAATATAATGATATCGGGAATGGTCGGATTTAACCTTCTTATAAATACCCATTCTTCTAAAGAAATAATTACGACTGCTCATAATTTCCTACCTTTTTTTGAACCGAAATTACCAATAATCGCAAGTACTACTAATGCGTTACTTGCCGGCGTAATTATCGGTTTTCTCAACTCATTATATCCGAACCAAAGTGTTACCTATATAATAAAGAAACTACATTCTTGGGTAATGATATTTATGAAAAAATTTTTCGTCCCTCTCCTTCCCCTTTTTGTTTCCGGATTTTTATTGAAATTATTTTCCGAAGGACGTATGACCGGATTTGTTGCGCAAAATTCTACTGTGTATATAAAAATGGTCATCTTTTTATGGTGTTATTTATTAATTTGGTTAGCTGTCGCTGCTGGTTTTAAAAAAATTAGAATGATTGAAATTTTCAAAAAT
>JAFUZX010000181.1 GCA_017476405.1 Alphaproteobacteria bacterium
AACAAAATTTTGCCTGAAATTACGTAGACTTTTTTATTTCCGTATGGAGTCCACTTTTGCTGTCGATAATCTCCGTTGTGATCTTTCAACAAAAAACCTTTGTCGATCAGCAGTGAAATGACCGATTTTCGGTTAAAACTTTTGCAGATTTCATTTTGAAAAACCGATGGTGAAACGAAAAACATCACGGCATCCTGATAAACAGATTTATAGCCTGCCATGTTGCTGATTTTCTGATCTTTGAAGCCGTCTAAATCGAAAAAACGACTGTGAGCATGAAGTTCGAAAAACGATTTCACATGTTCCAAAATTTGGCGATTTTCATCGTCTCCGACGCCTTCTTTATCCTCAAGCCATGAATTGAAACAAGCAACAGCAGCTTGATAAGCAGTGTTCGGTTTCCAGCAGATAATGCCGTATTTTATCGCCAGTTCACCTGCGAATCCGACAAACATAAAATGCTCAAAAGCTCTCATATCCTGACCTTCAGCATTCGCCGGCAAGTACAAAGTTTTCAATCGTTGAAATTCATCTCTGTACTGATCTTTAATTAAATTTCTGTGATCTAAAACTTGCTTTATGAACTCTGTTGATGCTGTTCCGTAGTATTTCGATGCTTTACCTCGAAGGTAATCTGAAAACTCAGCCCCATCTTGAAATCCCATAAGATTTTCAAAAATTCCACTGCTGTCTTTTGATGCCTTAGCTGCAATATTTAACAGGCGGATTTTCTGTCCCGCCTTTGATGTTTTGCTGTCTTCAGCCATATGAGAATTTAAATCCACCTCACCACTGGAAAGAAAAATCAAACGCCAAGACAGTGTCTCACGAACATTACAATCCTTATCAAGTCTTTTCTTTCCCTGACCGTTGGCAAGCATATAAGCGACTTCGCCGGCTTTTGACGGAGATATTTCCGAAAGTTCATCAAGAATCAGCAGAGAATCGTTACGTCTGAACGCAATAGTTTCCATCGCATTATCGGTTGCTTTCCATGTAACAACATATTTCGGATTTCCGAAAACTGAAGCCGCTATATTCAAACATGTGGTTTTTCCCGAAGAACTGTTTCCGACAAAATGAAAGCCGAAATTCGGCATATCGCACGGTTGCAGCAAAATACTCGCAAAGGCTGAACTAATAGCAAAAATTAAGCGTGAATTTCCAACACACCAGCGAGCAACTAAATCGTTCCATTGTTGCAAAGTTCCTGATGTGCTGTAAGACTCATCCTGAATCGCTGTGTCCAGAATGATTTCCTCTGATGAATCTCCAATAACACAATCCGGACGGACATAAACATCATTTGAAAAACCCGTGCAAGATACGAGAACAATCTCCTTTTCAGGCACTGCACTCGAAATATACTCAAACAATTTACGCTTAGAGAGCGAAGTTCCGGCATAAATAAAACCCTGACTGACTAGCTGAATACGGATTTGGTCTCCGTCCTTCGCTAACATTTTCGGCTTAACTATCATTTTCTGTAAATTACCCTTATAATCCTGAAACTCCAGCACTTTTAAAATGCCGTCTTTGCTTTTGGTAAAGGCTACTACTTTGATGTAATTCGAAATCCGTTCTTCTGTTTTTTTATTGATGCAAAATAAACCGTCATTATTAAGAACAAATCCTGCTGGAATGCCTAAAAAATTCGAGCTTGTTTGCTCTTTTAAATCTTCTTCAAGAATGATCTTTACGGCTTCTTTCCCCTCTAATATGAATAAATCGTTGAAATCAGTTGGATGAGTTGATGTATCTTTAAATTTTGGAATAATTACCTTAGCATCAACAGCCTGAGCAGCTTCTTTGGCTTTTTCAACGCCGGGATTTATGCCATTTTCGTGATAACAGTCATTATCAGCACAGAAAATAATCCTCAGATTTGAATATTTTTCGCGAATCGCTTTTGCTACTGGTTTTAAGTTGCATGCATCAAAAGCCACAACGACAGGCACTTCAGAGCAAGCATGAATCGTCGCTCCGGTTGCGTAGCCTTCGCAAAT
>JAFUZX010000182.1 GCA_017476405.1 Alphaproteobacteria bacterium
AAGATTCAATATTAACTGGTAATCAAAATTTAATCGGTATTAAAGAATTTTCTCAATCACAAAAAATGAGTTTGTATGAAGAACTTTTAAGTGGAGCCTGTAAATTCACATTAGTGAATAAAAATACAAATGAGCAAAGTGATTATATAAGTAATGCTGTAGCACATATTTCAGGAACTGACTTAATTAAAATTAATTTTATAAACGCAAAAAAAGGTAATTAAAAATGAATTTTTCAGAACAAGATTTCGATACGTTAGTAAGAACTATTTATGGAGAAGCAAGAAGTGAGTTTTTTAAATTTGGATTTGCTCCATTAATCGCTGTAGCTAATGTTATCATTAATAGAAAAAAAAAGAATTTCGAAAATTCCATTCATGAAGTTTGTATAAAGCCATATCAATTTACTTGCTGGAATAAAAACGATCCGAATTACAAAATTATAAAAAACGCAAATAGTAATTGCATGATTTTTAGGAAATGTCGTGAAGTTGCGGAAAATTTGCTTTCTGATAGATGGCCTGATTTAACTGACGGATGCGATCATTATCATGCTCGTAATATCAAACCTTATTGGGCTGTGTACAAAGAGCCAAAAAGAATTTTTGGAAATCATTTTTTCTATGCACTCAAATAAGAACAAACACAAAAAAAAATAAATTCAAAAAGAAAAAATAATAAAGGGAAAAAAATATGAAAGAAGTTTTTGAAAAAATAGTAATAGATTCAGTTGGTAAAGTAGCTAATAAAATCACAGATGAAATCGTTAGTAAAAACCCCACACAAATAACATGTGATAATAAAACAGTTTCAACACCGAAAAAAATATTGTCGCAAGATATGGAAGAAACGCAACAACAAATAGCGTCACATAATATCGGGGTAATAAACGCATATAGTAAAAACAGAAGGCTGAATCTAATGGTAACAGGAGCTGCTTTGGGATTGGTTTTTTGCTTACTTGTTCTCACAACATATAAAGGAGATTTGCCAGGCGAGGTTGTTGGAATAATTTCTACAGTATCAGGTATTTTCGGAGCATGTTTAAAGGATGCTTACAGCTTCGAATTCGGCTCATCACGTGGAAGTAAAGAAAAAGATGATAGAATCTCAAACGCAATTTTGGAAAGACTAAAGAAATAATAATCTAGAAAGAAATTAAAGGGATATTCTCTTTTCGAAAAACGGTACTAATCCAAAAAGGTAATATTTTCGAATAGTTTCCCATTCATGAATTCGTAATATTGTAATTCCGAAAATTTTATACGTTGTTTTATTTTTTATATAAAATTTTTCATCAAAAATAATATGATGCTCTCTGGAAAATTTTATAAGACTTTTGCGAGCTGAAATCAGATCAATTTGATTTTTGTCTCGCATATCTCTTGAAATTGATTTATTATTTGCCCAGTAATTGTAATAAACATCAGGGACAATAACTATTTTTTTGGAGAAATACAAAAACTTTGGAGTAAAATAAATATCTTCGAACATTACTCCTTCTTTAAAAGATAAATTCTGTCGATCCAACTCAGATTTTTTATATATTTTGTTCCATACATAACACATTTTCGGAATTTTATTATATGAATATTTTTCATAAACAGAAGTTAAAACCTGCAATTTTTCAAATTTCAATTTTGTAATAATTTTCCCAGATGCATGTGTACGTTTTATTTCAGCACAAGCCGCATCCGCATCGCATGTTTTAGCAGCACTATATAATTTTTCAAAGAAATCAAGATCAATCCAATCATCGCTATCTACAAAACCAACATATTCTCCTTGCGCAATTTTCAAACCTGAATTTCTTGCGGCGCTAAGTCCTGAATTTTCCTGATTTATAATTTTTATACGAGAATCTTTTTTTTTATATTCAATTAAAATTTCTTCTGATTTATCGGTCGAACCATCATTTACGCATATAATTTCTAATTCATGAAAAGTTTGATTGATTATGCTATCCAAACATCTTCTGATATATTTTTCTACGTTATATATCGGAACAATTACGGAAATTTTTATAGTATCAGTATTAGCTTTCATCACAAAGAAATCCTTTTTTCAAAAAATGGAATAAGGCCAAATAAATAATATTTTTTTATTGTTTCCCATTCATAAATTTTTAAAAGCGGAATCCCAAATAATTTATAAAAAATTTTGCGCTTCACATAAAACTGCTCGTCACAAATAATATGGCGCTCTCTGGAAAATTTTATAAAATCAGCTCTTGCCGCAAGCTTATCCAATTGATTTTTATCATTTGCCGTACGGCTTATAGATGTATTATTTACCCAGTAATAATAATTAACATTAGGTACAGCAACTAATTTTTTTGAAGCGTAAAAAAATCTAATACTAAAAAATACATCTTCACACATATCGATATTTTCTTTAAATGTTAGCTTTTGCCGATTTAGTTCGGATGTTTTGTATATTTTATTCCAGAGATAGCATTTTTTTGGAATTTCTAAAAATTTGTATTTATCTGCCGTTGCAGTTAAAACCGCTTCTTGTTGAATTTTAAATTTATCGATACATTTTCCTGATTCATAGCATCTTTTTATACTTGAACAAACGGCATCCGCATCATACTGTTTAGCTGCTTTATATAGCTGCTCAAAGAAATCCATATCGATCCAGTCATCGCTATCTACAAAACCAATATATTCGCCCTGAGCAACTTTTAATCCCGCATTTCTAGAAGCACTAATACCTAAATTTTCATTATTAATTACTATTATTCGTTTATCAGCTTGAACATATTCATTTAAGATTTCAGCTGATTTATCGGTTGAACCATCATTTACGCAAATTATTTCAATATCACGCAATGTCTGATTTACTAGAGTATGCAAGCATCGTTTTAAATATTTTTCTGAGTTATAAATTGGAACAATTACTGATATATTAATCATCTATTTTTTCTCTGCTAATTTTGCTTGCCATTTATATGCGGATAAGATGCTGTCTTCAATTGACCTTTTAGGTGTCCATCCGAGAATTTTCTGAGCTTTGTTATTACACGCTACTAAAAATGCCGGATCGCCCTCTCTTCGTTCACAAATTTTTACATTTATTTTCTGTTCTAAAACACGCTCACAAATATCAAAAATTTCTTTTACAGTATTTCCTTCGTTTGTACCAATGTTAAAACAATCTGATATCCCACCACTTTCAAGATAATCTAAAGCCAAAAGATGAGCATCCGCCAAATCTTCTACATTTACATAATCTCGAACACAAGTACCGTCTTTAGTATCAAAATCATTTCCGAAAAGCTGAAAAGTTTTTCCGTTTGTTGCTCGTAAAATATTCGGAATAAGGTGAGTCTCAGGATTATGCCATTCTCCTATAATTGCCTCGGAATTCGCTCCTGCTACATTGAAATATCTCAAAACCGCACTTTTAATTTTATTGATTTTGCTGTAATCACTCAAAATTTGCTCAACCATAAATTTAGACCATCCATATGGATTTATCGGATATTTTTCATGATTTTCTTGAAGAGCTTCCGAACTTTTCGGTTCGCCATATACTGCCGCCGTAGATGAAAATACGATTTTATTCACATCGTGTTTTATCATTTCAGAAAATAAATTCATCGACCCCACAATATTATTTTCATAATACTTTTGAGGATTTTTTACAGACTCTTCCACACTAATGTAAGCTGCAAAATGAACAACCGTATCTATTTTATATCTTATAAAAACAGATGAAACTTCTTCCGGATTTTTTAAATCGCCTTTTATGAAATCAATAATCCGTCCTCTATAACTCGATAGATTCTTTAAAGTATCAACTGTTTCGATATGCCCACATTCGAGATTATCGAAAATAACAACGTCATATCCATTTTTTATTAAAGCAAGAGCTGTATGACTTCCGATATATCCTGCTCCGCCTGTTACTAATATTGTTTTTCCGTTCATAGTGTATCAGCCTTATTTTTTATAGTCAGAAAATCAATCCATGCTTCACGTTTCTGAGAAGGAGAACGCAATAAATAAGCCGGATGAAAAGTAGGTAAAATTATAGCAGTAAGTTCCTCAATCTTAGTCCATTTTCCCCGCAATTGTGTCATGGTTTGTGTTGTTTGCAATAATGCTTTCGTCGCTGTTCCACCTAAACAAACAACTATTTTCGGATTTACCAACGAAATATGCTTAATTACATATGGACGAAATTGTGTTATCTCTTGTAAGGTCGGTGTGCGATTCCCCGGTGGTCTCCATGGTAAAATATTTGTAATGTACACCTTCGTTCGATCCAAACCGACGGACGCTAAAATTTTGTCCAGTAATTGACCACTCTGTCCGACGAAAGGTATTCCTTGACGATCTTCTTCAGCTCCGGGAGCTTCACCAAGCAAAAGAATTTCAGCATGTTCATTACCGACGCCGAAAACCATATTAAGAGCGCAATTTTTTATTGAAATTTCTACCTTTTCCATCGCTTCTTTTAGTTCTGCAAGCGTATTAATACTCGTTTTTACATTCTTTCGCTTTACAGCGCTACCAAGATCGATGGAAATATCAGATACTCCGGCATCAGCAAACCATTTTAAGATATCACTATTTTTTTTTACCAAAATCGCTATTTCTCCGTTCTGTTCAATGCTGTTTCAATAAGTTTTTTTGTTCCATCTATACCATACAACGCAATAAATGACCCCATACGTGGCCCACTTTCTTGGCCGAAAAGTGTAGAGTAAAGAGTGTAAAACCAAGATTTTAAATTTTCAAATGGATGTTTTTTCCCGATTTCAAATACAATTTCTTGAATTTTTGCGGCATCCTCATTACCGTTGAGTTTATTTAATTCATCTAATAAATCCAGCAACGCGGCCTTTTGTATTTCATTTGGAACAGCATAAGATTTATTATCTTTTACGAAATCTTGATAATAATTAATCGCACATCCTACTAATTTATCTAAAAATGGCATATTTTCAGGTGTTGCGTTTTTAATGTATTTTTTTATAAATCCCCAAAGGACATTTCTGTCATCTGTGTTACACACACTGACTAAGTTGAGAAGTAAAGAATATGAAATATCTGATTCACTTACCGGAGGTTTGCCGTTATGTATATGCCATACAGGATTATCGATTCGTTTAGCCGTTTCTTGTGTTTCATAATTTTTCAAATGTGTAGTGTAATCGTCAATTTGTTTAGGTATAACATCAAAATACAATTTTTTCGCACTTTTCGGAGATGCAAACATAAAATTCGCTAAACTTTCTTGCGGAGCATACCTTAACCAATCATCCACACTTATTCCATTACCTTTCGACTTTGATATTTTTTTACCTTCTTCATCTAAAAATAATTCATAACTAAAACCAACCGGAGGATTTCCTCCTAAAACCTTACAAATTTTCGACGAAACTTTTACGGAATCAATTAAATCTTTTCCGCACATTTCGTAATCGACATCAAAAACAGTCCAACGAGCAGCCCAATCAACTTTCCACTGTAATTTACAATGACCATCAGTAACAGGAAGCTCTGTAAGTGTACCATCCTCATCTCTGAAAATGATTGTGCCGTCATTGACATTATATTGATCCACACTAACTTGCAGAACACGTCCTGTTTTCGGAGAAATTGGAAGAAACGGGCTGTATGTGGCAGCACGTTCTTCTCTTAATGTAGCTAACATGATAGATAAAATTTCTTTGTGATTACGCAAAATATTAAGTAATACCTCATTAAATCTTCCGCTACGATACCAATCTGCTGAACTTTGAAATTCATAATCAAAACCAAAGAAATCCAAAAATTCCATTAGCTTATTATTATTGTGTTGACCAAAACTTTTATGACATTCAAAAGGATCGGGAACTTCAATTAATGGAAATCCTAAAAATTTCGCCACCATTTCTTTATTAGGAATATTGTCCGGAACTTTTCTCAACCCATCGCAATCATCGGAAAAAGCATATAATTTTGTTTTTAATCCAGTAAGGCATTCAAACGCATGTCGAACATATGTAGTTCGAGCGACCTCACCGAAAGTACCGATATGCGGTAATCCTGATGGTCCATATCCTGTCTCTAGGAGAGCGAATCCTTTTTCTTGAACTTGTTTTCTTGAGGCTATTTTTCGCGCTTCTTCGAATGGCCAAGATTTTGCGTTTTCAAAAACAGATTTATCAAAAATTATTTCAGACATGTTACTATAGCCCCACTTTGTAAATTAACAAAATATTTGCGCAGTATCTTACGATAAAAACAATATTATTGCCAGAGAGATATATCATTCAAAAGATATGCGTCTACCAATCCGATATAATAAATGCGGCACTTTCTAAACCTTCTGCCGGCGGATTAGTTTTTATAAGTTCAACTCGTAGCTGAATATTACTAATCCTATTTTCCTTCACATATTCATTAATTTTATCATAGATAAATTGAGTAACTTTTTCTATTAGCTTAAAATTTGTTTTTTCGAGTTGTTTTTTCAAAAAATCCAGCAATGTCGCATAACATATCGTTTGATTCAATTCATCATTATCGCAAGCTCGGTTTTCATTCAAAAAACGAATCGAAATATTAATAATGACTGGACGTTTATTTATTCTTTCGTCTTCGTTATTTCCGAGAATAATGTTTACCATGTATTTGTTGATATTTAATTGTTTGTACATAATTGTTGTTATTACTTGAATATATATATTATTATAATTACGTCATCTGCAGAGATCTATCAAATGAATAATTCGACGTTAATAATCGGTGGAACTACAGCTTCAGGAAAAACGACACTCGCAATAAATTTAGTATGCAAATTAAAACATACTTATAACATCGATGCGGAATTAATAAATGCAGACAGCGTACAAGTTTATCATGATTTAAAAATATTAACAGCATATCCAACAAATGAAGAATTAGATAAAGCTCACCATAACTTATTCGGAATTTTATCTCCGTATGACTCTTTAAGTGTTACATCGTGGCTTGAATTAGCAAAAACGGAAATTAAACGCTTAAATAATGCAAATAAAATTGCTATTGTTTGTGGCGGTACGGGATTTTATATTCAAGCATTATTAAACGGCATTGCAAAAATTCCTTCGATTCCCAAAGAATTTCGAGAACAAGTTCAAAATTATTTCAATGAAATCGGGCGTGATATGTTTTTCGAAGAACTATATAAAATAGATCCTATATCTGCTCAAAAATTAAATAAAAATGATACTCAACGAATTTTACGAGCGTACGAAGTCGCCTCTTATACAGGAAAAAGTCTATCGGAGTGGTGGAAACAAAAAAACACAAACTATTCTGAAAATATAATCGATACTATTGTTTTACTACCTGAAAAAGAAAAAGTAAAAGAACGGGCTAGAATCCGTCTGCTAAAAATGATTAATTCAGGTGCGATCGAGGAAGTTCAAAAATTTAATGAAAAATATGAAAACTATACCGGAGCTTTACGTGAAGTAATAGGTTATCGTGAAATTTGCGATTTTTTGCGCAGCAACGATACATTAAAATATGAAAAAATGATGGAAAATATGCGTGTTCGTACAAATCAATATATCAAACGTCAATCAACATGGTTTAGAAATCAATTGAAAAATGCTACATTTATACAGAATTTCGGAAATGAAAGCTCGATCGTAAATAAGGTTTTACGAATTATACTTTCCTCTGCTGATCAGAAATAAAATGGAGATACGTATTTGACTAGAATTTTAGGAATTGATCCCGGCCTTCACATAACCGGTTGGGGAGTAGTTGATTTCGACGGCTTTCGCTTAAAACACGTAGCGCATGGCACAATCGTTTCAAAAACATCCGAAGAAATAGCAAACCGTCTGGCTTATATTTTCAAAAACTTATCAGATGTTATAGAAAAATACGCTCCAAATGAGACAAGTATAGAAAAAGTGTTTGTAAACATTAATCCTGAATCATCTCTGAAATTGGGGATGGCTCGAGGCGTCGCTTTATGCGTTTCAAGCTTAATGGGATTAAGCGTATTTGAATACACACCAAATAAAATAAAAAAAACAGTAGTTGGGAGTGGGCATGCGACAAAAGATCAGATCTCAATTATGATTCAGAAATTGTTAAATTGCGGTTCGGTTAAATTAGATGCAGCTGATGCTCTTGCAATTGCGGTTTGTCATGCGCATCATAGAAATGCTTTGAAATATTGTGCATAATTAATTGAAGTAAAGGATGTTCAGAATATGATTTCACATTTAAAAGGACAAATCGATCATATTGGCGATAATTTTGTCGTAATTGATGTAAATGGAATCGGATATAAAGTCATTTGTTCATCAAGAACTCTCAACGCAGCAAGTGGCATTCGAGAACTTATGCATATTTTTACAGAATTAATAGTACGAGAAGACTCTTGGACATTATATGGTTTTATTTCTGAAAATGAGAGATTCTGGTTTAATAAGCTGACATCAGTGCAAGGGGTCGGAGGAAAAGCCGCAATAGCGATTCTTTCAGCGTTATCTGATGATGAAATTTATAACGCATTTCTGTCGGGAGATAAAAATGTATTTACAAAAGCAGACGGTATCGGCGCAAAAATAGCCACCAGAATAATTTCTGAGCTAAAAGATAAAGTTATAGGAAAAATGGAGATTTTACCTGGACCTGAACAAATACATAATACATCAATATTGCAATCCAATGTAGTAAACGACGTGATATCGGCTTTAATAAATTTGGGATATCAAAAATCAGATGTCTATAGAATAATATCTTCAATGAAAGTTGATGATGATATAAAATTTGATACGTTATTGCGGCAAGTCTTGAGTAAAATATCATCAGGAGGATAAATTTAAATGAATAAAGATACGCAAAATATGCGAGATAATTTAAACTTAAATCCTGAGCAACAAGAACTGGTGGATAATAATGAATATTCTCTCAGACCTACTTGTTTAAAGGATTTTATCGGGCAAGAAATTGCGAAAGAAAATCTGAAAGTATTTATAGCATCAGCGAAAAAAAGAAAAATCACTATGGATCACGTGCTGTTTTCAGGTCCTCCAGGACTAGGAAAAACAACCTTATCACAAATTATTTCTAAAGAATTGAATGTCGGATTTAAAGCGACGTCAGGGCCTATTTTAGCAAAACCCGGAGATCTTGCTGCTATTTTGACAAATTTGCAAGAACGGGATGTTTTATTTATTGATGAAATTCACAGAATAAATCATGTTGTTGAAGAAGTACTTTATTCTGCTATGGAGGATTTTCAGCTTGATTTAATGATTGGAGAAGGAGCCGCAGCCAGATCTATTCGTGTCGATATAGCTCATTTTACGTTAGTAGGAGCTACAACTCGCGCAGGTTTGTTAAGCTCGCCTCTGCGAGATCGTTTTGGTATTCCTATTCGTCTTGAATTTTACACACAAAATGAATTATTGCTGATAATTACAAAAAATGCTGAATTACTCGGAATTCCTATTACAAAAGATGGAGCGGCTGAAATAGCAAAAAGATCTCGAGGAACTCCACGAATTGCTGTGAGACTTCTTAAACGAGTAAGGGATTTTGCGATTGTTACAAACGCTGATGTCATTGATGTAAAAATTGCCGATATCGCTTTGAAAAAACTCGATGTTGATCCTCAAGGACTTGACTCAATGGATATGAGATATTTAAAATGCATTCTTGATTTTTATAATGGAGGTCCTGTCGGTGTAGATACTCTAGCTGCTGTTTTGTCAGAAAAAAGAGATACTATAGAAGAAGTTATAGAGCCATATATTTTACAAAAAGGTTTAATCCAACGAACAGCACGAGGACGAGTGTTAACACAAGAAGGTTATAAATATTTGGGGGTAACTCCTAAAAATACAGAAAATTTTGATTTGTATGATAATATTAATGGAGAATCATTATTATGAACGGTGCAGAAGAAGCTTTGGAAATAGTTAAAGTCGCGGCAGATAGTGGAGCAGCAACGACACTGGCAACTCATGGTGACTTATCGATGTGGGCTTTGTTCGCTCAGGCATCATTGATTGTAAAATTAGTGATTATATTGCTAATCGTTTGCTCTTTCTGGAGTTGGACGATAATTTTCGCAAAAATGACCTACTTATTCAAATTGAAGGAAAAAGCTGATCGTTTCGAGGAAGCTTTTTGGAATTGCAGCTCGTTAGAATCATTTTACGATGATATTTCAGATCGTGGAGACAATCCCTTTGTTGCGATTTTTATTGCTGGTATGAAAGAATGGCGAAGGTCTCGCACAAGAATTCATTCAACACTTGGCGCACAAGCCTTAATCGAACGCATAGAAAATGTAATGAGAGTTACAATAGGACGTGAAATCGATTATCTGGAGCAATATATAGGATTTTTGGCTACAGTTGGTTCAACAGCGCCTTTCGTTGGGTTATTTGGTACAGTTTGGGGAATTATGAATAGCTTTGAATCTATAGGGCTAGATCAAAACACAAGTTTAACATCGGTTGCACCCGGAATTGCCGAAGCTTTATTCGCAACAGCTCTTGGATTAATCGTAACAATTCCCGCGGTAGTCGCATATATTAAATTTTCAAGCGATATCAACAGATTGCAAAGCAGAATGGAAGCTTTTATCGATGAGTTTTCCGCAATAGTTTCACGTCAACTGGAAGATAAAGAACAGCAAGGTGCAGCATAGTTATGGCATTAAAACGCACAAGAGAACGAAAACTAAAACCAATAAGCGATATGAACGTCACTCCAATGATTGACGTTATGCTTGTTTTATTAGTAATTTTTATGGTTACAGCTCCCTTTCTTACAGTGGGTGTGAAAGTAAATCTGCCATCGGCAAATGCTCCTAACGTAACAGAAAATGAAACTCCTATTGTTGTCCATATAAACAGTGAAGGACGAATTTTTATAGGAGATATTGAAGTTTCCAATGAAACTGTTTCGGATAAATTAATAGCAATTACGCAAGAAAAGGAAAATCCGAAAGAAACAAAAATCTTTGTTCGTGGAGATCGTTCTTTAGCATATGGAATTATTATGGAAGTTATGAGCAAAATAAGTAATGCCGGCTTCAAAAAGGTTGTTCTTGTAACAGAATTGCCTAAAAAGGAGCGTGCATGAAATGCGGCGCAAAGGAGCTAAAGATTCAATAACAAGATCTGCGGCATATTCTATCGGCTTACACTTAATTTTGCTATTTTTTACAATATCGTCAGTTTTTATACCGAGAAAAGAAAACAATCTACTTATGGATATTGAGCTTATTGGTGAAGGTGAGTTCAGAGATGATATGGCGCATGCTCCTGCTCCTGTAGATAATGTCTCAGTTAAAACAGATCCTATTGAAAAAATCGAAAAAGAACAGCTTCTTATTAGAGAACCGGCCCCCTTAGAATCTGAAAATAACAAAATAGACGCAAACATTTCGGAGGAAAAAGAAATCCCTGAAACCGTAAATAATGAGATTCCTGAATTAGAAAAAGAAATTCCTGAAGAAAAAATCGAAGAAAAAACGCCTGAAAAAATAGAGAAAACTGAAGACCCTGTTCCTCAAAAAGAAATAAAAAAAGAAAAACAGAAAAAATCAAAGAAAATATCTCCCAAAAAAAAGAAAAATCGTAATAAAAAAGCCTTGCTTGATGTAATTAATAATGCAGAAAAAAAACAAAGAAGAAAAAATCATCGAAAAATGCTACAACAACTCGTAAATAAAGAAGAAAAACGTAAACGAGATACGGAATTTAATGATATTCTATCAGATAAAGGTTATGGAGAAGGATCCGGCCGAGGAAGAAAAGGTAAAGGATTAGGGGCACTTGGTAAAGGCACAGGAATTACAGAAGGAGATTACGAGATGATCAGTTCGCAAATA
>JAFUZX010000183.1 GCA_017476405.1 Alphaproteobacteria bacterium
AAACGCCTCTTGAATATCTATCGGGACGTTTTGATAACAATTGAGTCATTCCAGGTATCAATTTAACCGCTTTTTTTTGTAGCTCTTTGGATTTTTGATTTAAAATCGTAGCTTCCATGTTTTATTCCTATTCTTTCACCCACAAGCTCGGTACAACAATTTCCGCTGGAATACTATCAAACGATGTAGCGATTTCAGCCAAAATATCGTTAGGAGTTTCCTGAGAAAATATATCAATATCTTCTTTAAGCTGTTCAATATTATGTACTCCAAATACTAAATGAGAAACAGCTGAAAATTGTTTTACGAAAAGCATTGCTAACTTTACTTTTGAAATATTATACGCTTTACATATAACTTCCATTTTATTGATCAAAGGTATCGCAGATTTCAAATAATCGGGAACTTCCCTTGCATTCATCAAAAGTAGGCCTTGAATAAACGCACTTCTGGAATGAATTTGTATACTTTTATTTTGATCCGCTAACTCAAAAATTCCACTTTTCAGCATTCTTTGATCAAAAAGGCTTGAAGGCAACTGAATAAAATCAACGTAGGGACTCTCCATGCATATCTTTGCTTCCTCTGGATAATAAACTGAGATTCCGCAATGCCTTATTCTTCCCTCTTTTTTAATCTCATATAGTGCTTCCAATTTCTTTTCGTCGAATGCATAGCGTGACGAATGGAAAATATAGCTATCCAAATAATCTGTATGAAGTCTCTTCAAACTTTTCAAAAGACATTCGTTAATCTTTTTCTTATAATCTTTTGATTGTATTCCATCCAATATATTTGGGGTAACCTTTGAAATTATAAAAAGTTTACCTCGCTCAATAGTTTTTTTAGATAAGAATTCACCAACAATATCTTCTGCTGTTCCATATGCTGCTGCTGTATCTATGTTGGATATGCCATGTTGAGTCGCGAAATCGAGTATTTTTATAGCATCGTCAGCAGTCGGCTGTTTGTGTTTTCTTATGCCGTAATCCATTCCAAATTGAACAGTTCCAAGACAAAGTTCCACCTTAATTTTGACCTCTTTCAATATGTTCAAATTTTAAAGGAGTTCCGTATTTTAAATCTTCTTTAGCTGTTTTACCGATAATTTCATCATAATACCTCGGATGAAGTCCATCTGATGGTCGAATGGATCTCACGTTTTCTGGAGTAAACTTTTCTCCTTTTTTGATATCTTTCACAACAAAAAGCGAACGAGCATGCTTCCTAGAATCTTGATTATAGCTATAATCTACCTTTCCTAAAACTTTTTCAGTTCTTCTTACCGCTTCAATCATAGCTGCAAACTCTGTTGGTTCCAGAGAAAATGCACTATCCGCTGTTTTTATATTTCTATCCAAGGTTATATGCTTTTCAATAACAAAAGCTCCTAGAGCAGTAGCAACAACCGAAGGTTCATTAAATAAAGAATGATCAGATAAACCAATTTTTACATTTTGCGAACCGAATTTCTCCTTCATATCGAGAATGGTCATCAAGTGCATATTTTCTAATTTTGCGGGATATGCAGAAGTACATTTCAATAATGTTATATCATTATTCCCAACTGATTTACACGCATCTACAGCCTCTTGTATTTCTTCAAAAGAGCAAATTCCTGTAGAAATAATCATAGGTTTCCCTTTAGAAGCCGTATATTTTATGAGCGGAATATCAATAGCCTCGAAAGACGCGATTTTATAACGTTTTACACCAATACTTTCCAAAAAATCTACTGCACTATTATCAAATGGAGTAGAAAAAAGCTCTAATCCCAAATTTTCTGCATATTCTTTTAATTCTTTTTGCCATTCCCATGGAGTTGCTGCTTCTGTATAAAGATCATAAGAATTGCATCTTTCCCATGGTGAGCCTTTCATTCCCATAAACATTTCATTATTACTATTTATAGTCATAGTATCCGCTGTATAAGTTTGTAATTTAACAGCGTCTACTCCAATTTCTTTCGTGATATTTATAATTTTTTTTGCGATATTGATATCGTGAGCATGATTGGCTGACATTTCAGCTACTATAAACACTTTATTGTTGTCCATATATTTTCCTTTCTTCCCATATTAACCATTTTTCTGTTCCATTTTTTATTAATTCCAATGTTTTCTCGGGACCAATATTAAACAAAGCATCCAATACACTTAAGTACGGAATAAATTCTTCTGATTGTTTCTGATAGTAACATTTTGGAATAAAATGTTGAAACTTAACTTTTACATTATCTACAGGAAAAACATTGTCTTCTGCCATATAATCATAGGCTCCAAAAGCACATAAATATTCTGTACCTTCTGCCCATTTTAATAAACTAATTACTTTGTTAGATCTACTAGAATAAAGATAATCTTCGGTATTACATTGAGAGCTATAACAAAAATCGGCATCCATTATTCCGAGAATCTTACAAATAAGTTTTATCCCTTCTATATTTAACTCAGCAAGATTACTATAATTCTTAGAGAACCAATTTTCTAATTGTGGATATATCAAACTGAAAAAATCTGTTTTTGAATATACGTTCGCTAACCTTTTTAAAATTTTCTTTTTCCAAATATCTCCTTCTATTATCAGCACGTTATTTAAAGGCAATCCAAAACATTTAGACTTTTGTATAGGGACACTATAAAAATCAACGACTTTATGTGATATAAATAACTTATTTCTAGTATGGTGTGATTGTACTGAAAGCTGGAAATCATCAAGGAATATGAAACGGTCACACTGAACAATGAGCTCAAAAAAACCTTGCCAGGGCAAAAAAGTAGGTTGCATCATAGCTATTTTCATTATTTACTCTTTCTTATTCAATCAAAAGGGAGAACCATTTTCAGTATTGAATTACTTCTTTCTTTCCATATAGATATACCAACATCATCTAAAGGTACTTTTTTAAATCCCAGTGTATTATACAAATTTAACGCAACAATATTATCTTTTAGCACATGCAAATACAATAAGCTGAGGTTAAGTTCCTCTTTCGCATAACTAATTAATTGTCGACAAGCTACTTTTGATAACCCTTTTCCTTTATAATTTTCGTTACCTAAATAAATCCAAATCGCAGCTTCTCGATTCTGTATATATTTTAAACCACAATTTCCGATATGAATATCTTTATAGTAAATCGCAAACATAATTTGCGTGCGATCAAGCAAAGTTTTCTTAATATACTCGAGATGTTTTTCCCATTTCGGAGCTTTTTTCATAGCAAATAATTGCCGAAGCCCCGCATTTTGCAACCACTCAAAAGTCATTTTTACATTATCATCAGAAAAATGCTTTAGAGTTATAAAGCGATTATTTTTTGCCTGCATAATAACTTTCTCGCAATTTTTCTAAACACTCAATCCAATGTTTTTCATCTCCATCTTTAAAAATCTCATTAAACCTGACTAATTTGTTTTTTATTTCATGATCAGAAAAAACAAGCACATCATGTTCATCTCTAAAAGACGGATTAAGGCGTTTATTTAGAAAAGTGCGTAAACTTTGAGGGATTGGAAGAAAATACAATATTTTATTTTCTACTCGTCCAAACTCACAATATCGGCAATATGCATCTTTACGTTCATCTTTTAACATCCTTCTTCTTAATTCTATCGCTTGCGGTGAATTAAGCAGCTCACTTAAGGTGCTTTCATGCAAATTCCCGACATGTAATGCTGACCCACAATCTATTGAGCACAATGATACGTCACCATCTCCCATAATTTGAAACCTATCATATATGCAGTGATTTATATAACCTTTATTGTGCTTTTTAGGGGTAAATTCTGTATTAAAGAAAGAAAAAGTTTCGTAAAAATCAGCGCGTCTTATTGGAGCAATATCAAAAATAAAATGTTCACAAAAATCTATGTCTTCCTGATTATGTTTATCATTCATAAGATACATAGCGAAAGATATTCTTGGATTTTGGGCATATAATTTTAAAAATTTTACCTGATTAATAAATGAAGCTTTAAAATTATCTCTGCCACAGATAGCTTCATAAGCTTCAGAACGCAAAGCATAAATCGAACAAGATAGATACTTTATAGGAGATTTTATAATTTTCTCAATCTTTTCATCATTTAATACAGTAAAATTTGAAATGAGAGCAATGCCAGCATCTGGGAGCTGTTCATGAGCATAATCAATTTTCTCAAATATGTTCACGTCCAAAAAAGGTTCATTCTGAGCATATAGATGTAACTCACCAGAAAAATTCATATCTTTTAATTGTAAAATCGTTTTCTTATAAGTTGTCATCGGCATTCTTATATTTTTGCCTGTAAATGATCTTAATGGACACATATAACATCTATTTGTACAGGCATTACCTGTTGTATTAATATACACCCACTTTATGCCCGTAGACATCCCCCGCCATTTGGCTACTCTTTCCTTAAAAAAACTTAACATGTAAATTCCTTTCGCATAAATGAACAGTCCGCAATAAAATCATTTAAATCGCACTTCGACGTTTTTTCGGTTTCGAGTGTAACAATTGCATTTTTAGGTAAAAAATCCATGATCTTATCGATTCTTAGTTGACCAGTTCCAAGATGTAAATGGGAGTCATAAAATGAATTGATATCTTTTAAATCCATTAAATGGAACATACTAGGCTTCAATTTCATTAAAGCCACAATATAATCAAATCTATTTTTATTTTGATAATTTGCAGCACAAATAGCATGACCAAAATCCAAACAAAACCCACATCCTACTTCATCTTTTACTATTTTTATTTCTTCAAAATTAAAACCACGACAGTAATTTCCTCCCATACTGTTCGGCAAAGCAATAAAGGGTTTATTTTCTAATAAAGCTCTTTTTTCTCGAAACTCTATCAATTGATTTGCTGTTTCTTCTATATCTCCATCTATTCCTCCATGAAATATTATATATTTTGCTTCAAGAATATCTGCATATTTTTTTACTTGTTCATAAATCTGTAAATTGTAATCTCTTTTATTTTTTTTTGCTAAATTGAAACCATGAGCAAAGTGAGGACAATGAATTATATAAGGAATTTTTAATGCCAGCCAAACGGGAATAAATTCAAGTGAGTTTGGAACAATGTATAACTCTATATAATCAAAAACACCATTTTCATATAATCTTACAGCTTCTTTATAATAGCGATCTGTGTTGACTGACCAGAGTTTTAATCCCAACTTGTACATTTTTATCAAAGATTCTCCATCATGAAATTTAATATATTTTTATAAAAAATTTTTTCTAAGACTGAATATTCAAAATAATCCGATAATCTCTTAAACAAATGAGGCATATAAGACGCATCTTTTATTTCTGCCTTTGCTATTGATTTTTCGGGAACACCATCAAAATCTTGACCAAACGCTACACAATTTTCACCTCCGCATTTGATTATATGTTTAATATGGGCGGCTATATATTCGATTTTACTTTCTGAAAAATCATCAATTCGTCTTAAGTCGATATATCTGTTATAAAAATTTATACCAATTACTCCCCCCCTATTTGAAATAACCTTTATTTGTTCATCAGTCAAGTTCCTATGATGATTCGTTAAACTTCTGGCATTAGAATGAGAGGCTAAAAACGGTTTTTTTGCAATCTTCAGAATATCGTCTAATCCGAGATCAGAAAGATGAGAGACATCTAGGATTATTCCAACATCTTCCATCGCTTTTATGATTTCAATACCAACAGCTTTTAGATGTTTATCTTCTTTATAGGAAAAACCAATATCATTTTCGCCATCCCATAAAATACCTGCTATTCTAACTCCATCATTATAGGCTTTTTGAACTGCATCATTCGATTCACACAATATTTGGCTGTCTTCCAAACTAAGAAGAGCAGATATTTTTCCATCTTTTTGATTCTGTAAAATATCATTGTATGATCTTACATGTCCGATTTTTGACTTGTTTTTCGCCAAAAAATGATTAAACAGGCCTAACATTTCGTTGTAATATATTGAAATATTAGTTATTTTCAGGCGATTGAATAAAATAGCAAAGGTCTGAAATAAGCAATCTCCCGATAACAATTGATCCAATCCGGACTGATAAATTCCATCACTTCCTTTATTTTTTAATTTATAAAGATAATCACTGTGTAAGTCAGCATATTTCATTTATTTTTTCCTGCAAACTATTGTGTATCGGCTATCATTTCTTCCAAAACAATCTAATGATAATTCCGAAGTTGCAAAATCATAAAAATAGGGCTCCAATTCTTCTATAATTTCCTGAACGGAATCAAAACGTTTGCATATAATACCATCTTTACCCCTCCAATAATTCAATCTAACATTGACGGTATCATCATAAATACTCGCATTTTGTTGAGGATTATCTAATATAAGTATCCCATTACGTTTTAATATTCTGGCTAATTCTGCTATATTATCCTTATAATCCACTAATGCATCTGACATATAATATGAACTTCCCCAAGAAACAACAAAGTCAAAATAATTATCTTGAACCGGTATATGATCATTAGTGCCAATAATATATTTTACAATAGTATTACTCTCTCTCTCTCTCTCTACATTTTCAACATTTTTGCGAGTAAGATCTATCAAATCCTGTGAAATATCGCACGCAATGACCTCTTTAAATCCCAGTTCAACCATCAATGCCGTATTTCTACCGTTTGCACTTCCCATATCTAATACTTTTTTATTCGAAAAACTTTTGTCAAAATGCAGCTTAGGATAAGTTCCCTTAAATATCTTTATTAATTGCTCAGCCGGATATGCTTTTGTGAATTTTTTATAAAAAACACCCGTCCAATATTCTTTATAACTTTGCATAGTTATCTCTCCTCAAAAATAAAAAACTAACAACCAGCATAAAACTCACTGCATAAAAGTCCGTAATATTCACCATCAAAATACTCTCCTCCATATTCTATTATTCTTTCCTTTCGTATTCTACCTTCAAAAACAAAACCGACTTTAAGTAATGCCTTTTTACTTGGAATATTTAATTCACAACATCCGGCATTCAAACGATTAAGATTTAAGACATTAAAAGCATAAAAACATACTAACCTTAAGGCCTTCACTGCATAACCTTTTTGCCAATAAGATTGCTCTCCAATAAAATATGAAACATCAGCATGCTTGTATATCTCATGAATCGGACCTAATTTTATATTACCTATGTGAATATCATCAACAAAAATCCCCCAAAGAATACTGTGTTTACTTATGTTAATCTCATAAACAAAATTTCGACAAGATAAAATAGTTTCAGGATTTTTATTCCAATGAGCAGATAAAAACTGATTAACAGTTTTGTTATTTAACCAGTCTGCATATCTTTGAGTACAATTTTTTTCATTTAAATTTTTCAACTCAAGATTATCATATTTAAGAACTGTTTCGCATAACATCTATGTATAACCTTTTTTATATTATTTCAAAACTCCATTGAATCTTTCGACTATTTCCTGTACATCTTCATCTATGAGATCAGGATACAGCGGCAACGAAATCGTCTGCTGATAATATTTTTCCGAATTCGGACACAAGCCTTTTTCATAGCCCATCTTTTTATAATATGGCTGCCAATAAACCGGAATATAATGTACTTGCAGATTAAGTCCTACTTCTTGCAGTTCTTCGAAAAACGATTTTTTATCTATTTTTAATCTTTCAAAATCAATAAGTACAGGACATAAATGAAAACATGCGTTTGAGTAACTTTCTTCTTTCAAAAAACGAACTTGCGGATTATTTTTGAACAATTTTTTATAAAGATCAACAATTGCTCGACGACGCTGTTTAAATTTTTTGAGACGTTTCAATTGCGAAATTCCTAACGCTGCTTGCATTTCAGTCATGCGATAATTGAAACCGAGTTCTTGCATTTCATAAAACCAAGAACCTTCACAACGTGACATTTTTGTCGGATCTTTTGTAATTCCATGCGCACGATAAAGCCGAAGTCTTTCGTACAACTCTTTATTATTTGTCGTTATTGCTCCGCCTTCGCCTGTTGTAGTCGTTTTTACCGGATGAAACGAGAAAACCGTCATATCACAATAAGCACAGGAACCAACTTTAGTCCCTTTATATTCAGAACCAATTGCATGAGAAGCATCTTCTATGATAATTATTCCGTTTCTCTTTTGTGCTAATTGCTGAATTGCTTCCATATCGCAAGATTGACCTGCAAAATGCACTGGAATGATCGCTTTTGTTTTATCGTTTATTTTAATTTTATTTACATCAATATTAGCTGTTTCAGAATCAATATCTGCGAAAACAACATCTGCTCCGACATATCTTGCACAGTTTGCTGAAGCCACAAAAGTGTTCGGAGTCGTAATAACTTCATCTCCGTATTTTACTTCGGTAGCAAGCATCGCTATGTGCAAAGCTGCAGTAGCACTTGATACAGTGACACAATATTTCGCTCCAGTATACCTGCAGATGTTAGATTCAAACTCTTCCAGTTTTGGTCCTTGGGTAAGGTAATCTGAACGTAAAACCGCTGTAACGGCAGCAATGTCATCTTCCGTGATATTTTGATGACCGTATCCGAAAATTTTCATACTAAATTTCCTTAATTAGTTTTCGCATTTCATCGACAGAAAGCCACCAAGTATTTTTACCTGAACTGTACTCAAAATCATCTGCCACACGTTTACCTTGCTGCAACTTAACGCAATCCGCATTACAAATTTCCGGCAATATTACAAAATAATTATCAAACTCTAAAGTATTGCGAGCATCTTCACGAGTTATCATTTGTTCATGAATTTTTTCGCCAGGGCGAATACCGACTTCTTTCAATTTAATTCCAGGCGCAACAGCTTCAGCAAGATCAGTGATTCTCATCGATGGAATTTTACGCACATATAGCTCGCCACCTTGCATTCGTTCAATCGCTCCGAGCACCATCTCAACAGCTTGCTCTAATTTCAGCCAAAATCTGGTCATATTAAAGTCAGTTATAGGAAGCTCTGTTGCTCCTTCCTCAACTAATTTTTTGAAAAATGGAATTACAGAACCGCGCGATCCGGCTACATTTCCGTATCTTACGACAGAAAAACATGTCTGACGTGTTCCACTGTATGAATTCCCTGCAATGAACAATTTGTCGGAACATAACTTCGTCGCGCCATACAGATTTACAGGTGCACAAGCCTTGTCCGTAGATAACGCGACTACCTTTTGTACTCTTCTGTCTATCGCTGCGTTTATTATATTCTGCGAGCCCAAGACATTTGTTTTCACTGCCTCAAAGGGATTATATTCACACGCTGGAATCTGTTTAAGCGCAGCTGCATGTACAACAATATCGACTCCATCAAACGCTCTGTAAAGACGCTCTTTATCACGAACATCTCCAATGAAATAACGGATTTTATCCATATGTGGCTTAAATTCTGACATATTCGACATCAAAAACTGCTTATACTCATCTCGAGAATAAACAATTACTTTTTTCAAATTCGGATATCTGCCCAACACCGTTTTTGCAAATTTTTTACCGAAAGAGCCCGTACCACCCGTTATCAAAATAGTTTTATTATTAAGCATTTGTTAACTTTTTCAAAACCCGTGCAATAGTATGTAATAAAAACACGAAAAATTCCAGAGAAAAGTTGTTGTTTTATCAATTTCCGTAAGCGTAACCTGCGTGAGCTAAATTCGTTAGGGCATCAATGAAGGAACTTGACGAGTCATTGTTCAGAACAATTAGGTCGCTTGTTGTGCTTGGCGACTTTTTCAATACCAAAGTAAATTCGATTTTTTGTAGCTTTCTGTTGGTATCGAAGTAGCTCTGTGTTTCCTTTCCGAAAGCTTGTTCAAAGCCAAGATGAATACCACCGATACCTGCGCATAAATCAGCGATTCTTATCATTGACTCCCTCTTCGAAGTTGAAAAGATCACCTAATGTTTGCGAGATGTTGATTCTGCGAGGCTGGCTTTTATTTGACTGCGAAGACGAAGTAAATCTTCCAAATTTACAGGCGCATATTGAACGTGTGTGTCACCGTAAGCAACCGAAGTAACACGTTTTCCGGATTGCAAATGGCTTTTTCTACTGCTTCTAAATACTCCTGCGTATACAACATACACCATCCTCCATTTGTATATATTCAACGGAGGTTCGTTTTTTTCTCACGGATTTTGAAAATATTTAAGATCCGAGAAGCTGGAGGTATTTTTGTATAACCTTACATGAGAATGTACGAATTCTGTTCTCTTTAGTTAAATCTTCAAGTGAATTTCCTATTTCCCATCGCTTAAAGTCATTCGGGATAAATACCCAACCCCTGCCTCCACCATAAATTCGCAAAACTATTTGTTCTTTCACTGTTTTTCGCGCTTTTACTCATTTGCTTTTTACATAAAAAGCCCACGTTTTTTGTGTGAGGTAAAGAGGGAAAAGGTAATGAAAATATTTAGAAACCACTTTTGATATTCGAAAAAAAATTGAAAATAAAAAGTTTTTCGAGTAGGATGGGGAATGTGATGGAAAAACAATAGAGTAACTGAATGATGAAATATATCGATAGACCCGTTTTTTTGGAAAGACTGATAAAAGAAAAAGACCGCGACATAGTAAAAGTCATTACCGGTATCAGGAGATCAGGGAAGTCCGTACTTTTATTTGAGATTTTCTATCAGTACTTACTGAATCAAGGTATTGAAAAAGAGCAAATCATAAAAGTAGATTTGGAAACTTATAAAAACAAGCAATATAGAGACGCTGAGAAATTGTATAATCATATCGTCGAGCGGATCAAAGATAAGAATAAAAAGCATTACGTCTTTCTGGATGAAATTCAGTTAGTTCCGCAATTCGAAGATGTTGTTAACGGATTAAGAATCGACGAAAATTGCGATGTTTACGTAACCGGCTCCAATGCCCAAATGCTATCTAAAGATATCAATACTAAATTCAGAGGAAGAAGTTCCGAAATCAGAGTATATCCTTTGTCATTCGCAGAGTATAAATCTTATAAAGGCTCGTTTAATAATTGGGATGACAGAAAAATGTTAAATGAGTATTTGATGGATGGGGGATTACCGTATGTTGTTCAGTTGGATTCCGTAGAAGAAAAGCATCGATATTTAAATGATATTTGTGAACTTACTCTTTTCAGAGATATCGTCGACAGATACAATGTTAGAAACGAAAATCTGTTAAAGGCAGTATTCGATCTTCTTTGCTCTCAAATCGGTTCGTATGTCAGCGCGAATAAAATAACAAATACTTTAAAAAGCAATGGATATCCCAATGTAACATCTGATACTGTAGGCAGTTATCTGGAGTATTTTTGTGATGCTTTTTTGATGTACAAGGTACAGAGATACGATATCAAGGGAAAAGCATATTTAAAGACTCTCAATAAATATTACGTTACAGATTTAGGAATTCGAAACAGCCGACTTAATTTCAGGCAGCTTGAAATCACACATTCCATAGAGAACTTAGTGTATCTCGAATTGCTTCGCAGAGGCTATATCGTAGACATCGGAAAAAATGATAATAAAGAAATAGATTTTGTCGCGAAATCCGGTTCAGAGACGTATTATATACAAGTATCGTATACCATTGTTGATAAATCCACGAGACAGAGGGAAATCGACGCATTTGCTAAACTTGATGATGGTTATAAGAAAATTATTATCACTATGGATGATACTCCGTACACCGTACTGGAAAACGGCTATAAAGTTCTTAACCTGATTGAGTTTTTTAATGGTGAAAACATACTGAAGCTCATATGATTACGAAAGTTCTTATATCCAGCTGCTTTTCACTACTTTTGGGTGTGATTTTTTTGAAGGTAAATTTGAATTTTCGATTTTTTCTTTTGCTCCGGAAATTTGTTTCCATTTTTGATCTGTCCAGCGGTCGATTCCGATAGCGATTGCGGCGGCTCTTGCGTAAATGCGACAATCGAGAGCTTCGTTGCGATCTCGGATTTTCTGCCATTCTCGCTTAGGGTAACCTTTCACGATTTTTGTAACGAGCTGTTCGGCGGTAAGTTGTTTGAAATATTCCGTATTGTATTCTGGAAAATGCAAATAACCATGAGGAATTGAGCCGTCTTCGTTTCTTGTTTGTTTGAGCCAGCCGTAAAGCTCACTTTTCAAAATTGAAACTCCGATTTTCCATAATCGAACGCTGTTGGTGATTTTCTTTCCTCTGAAATTTACGTCAACTTTAGTCGGAGCATTCAAAGGCAGAAGTGAATTATCGACTCCTTTTATTGCCATGACGTTTTGAACTGATTGAGTTCGTACCCAAGCATAAACTTCCTGCGTAGAAAATCCCGAATCGATCGCGAGCATATTTATTTTTCGAAAAACACCGTCTTCGCTTTCAAAATTTTCGTTTACGATTTCGGATAATTTTTTCCAAACTTCAGGTGAAGTCGGGCTGCCGTAAATTGTTCGATAATCGACAGACCAGCTTTCTCGATTTTTTCCCCAAGCAACGATTTCAAGTTCAAGACGATCATTCTGAACATCAACTCCAGCTGTTAAAACGTATCCGCCTTTCGGAACAACACCGATTTTGTATTTTTCACGTCGATCGAACAGAACTCCCCAATCAGGCGTATCACCTTTTTCTTCCCAAGTTAATCCAAGGGGCGTATTCGTCCACGCTTTCAAGAGTTGCTCGTCATCTTTCGCCGTTTCGTAATTTTGCAAACAAGCGTTCCAACTGAGCCAGCCAACAGGCGAATAAAGTGAATTTAGATGAAACCCGATTACTTTTTCTGAGATTTTTTCTTGATTGGTTGCTCGCCATTCGCCTCGTCTGAGCATATCGGTTTTATGATGTTCCTCAATATTTCCTTTACAGCATTCACAATGCATAAAAAGATTCAGAATGTTCTTTATCATAATGCAAATTCTCCCATTTTTAAGTTTGAAAATGCCCGCAAAACGGACATGGTACAAAAAAATATCGCTGATCTGTTTCTTCAAATTCTTTTTCGATTCGCGAAAGCCCTTTAATTGTCGGAGTCGAAACTATAAAAATTTTTCTGCGAGCGAAAGTCGCTGTTCGTTGAATCGCAAGTGTTAGCGGATCGCCTTCAGAATCTGCATCAGGCGGATACGCGTCAACTTCATCAAGAAAAAGATATCGAACAGGCATTGATCGAAGTCCGACTGCAGAATTTGCTCCCGTAATTACGACAATTCCGCCGGGAAATTCTTTTGATTGAACTGTGTTTCCTGAATCGCGACTTCGAGGATCTTTGACTTTATTTCGT
>JAFUZX010000184.1 GCA_017476405.1 Alphaproteobacteria bacterium
ACGAAATAAAGTCAAAGATCCTCGAAGTCGCGATTCAGGAAACACAGTTCAATCAAAAGAATTTCCCGGCGGAATTGTCGTAATTACGGGAGCAAATTCTGCAGTCGGACTTCGATCAATGCCTGTTCGATATCTTTTTCTCGATGAAGTTGACGCTTATCCTCCTGACGCCGACTCCGAAGGAGATCCTTTAACTTTGGCTATTCAGCGAACCGCGACTTTTGCTCGCAGAAAAATTTTTATCGTATCGACTCCGACTATTAAAGGGCTCTCGCGAATCGAAAAAGAATTTGAAGAAAACGATCAGCGATATTTTTTTGTACCGTGTCCGTTTTGCGGGCATTTTCAAACTTTAAAATGGGAGAATTTGCATTATGATAAAGAACATTATGAATCTTTTTATGCTTGTGAATGCTGTAAAGGAAATATTGAGGAACATCATAAAACCGATATGCTCAGACGAGGCGAATGGCGAGCGACAAATGAAGAAAAAATCTCCGAAAAAGTAATCGGATTTCACTTGAACTCGCTTTATTCACCTGTCGGCTGGCTGAGTTGGGGCGCTTGTTTGCAAAATTATGAAATGGCGAAAGATGACGAGCAACTTCTGAAAGCGTGGACAAACACGACTTTAGGATTAACTTGGGAAGAAAAAGGCGATGCGCCTGATTGGGGAATTTTGTTCGATCGGCGCGAAAAATACAAAATCGGAGTCGTGCCAAAAGGCGGATACATTTTAACTGCCGGAGTTGATGTTCAAAATGACCGTTTGGAATTAGAAATCGTAGCTTGGGGAAAAAATCGCGAAAGCTGGTCTGTCGATTACCGCACTATTTATGGTAGTCCGACTTCACCTGAAGTCTGGAAAAAATTATCCAAAATTGTGAACGAAAATTTCGAAAGCGAAGACGGCGTTTTTCGGAAAATAAATATGCTCGCGATTGATTCTGGATTTTCAACGCAGGAAGTTTACGCTTGGGTGCGAACTCAATCGGTTCACAACGTCATGGCGATCAAAGGAATCGATAATTCTCTCGTGCCTCTGAATGCTCCAACCAAAGTTGACGTAAATTTCCGAGGAAAGAAAATCATCAATGGCGTGCGATTATGGAAGGTCGGAGTATCAATTTTAAAAAGCGAGCTTTACGACTGGTTGAAACAAACACGAAATGAAGATGGTTCAATTCCTCATGGCTATTTACACTTTCCTGAATATAACACGGAATATTTTAAACAACTTACTGCTGAACAACTCGTCACAAAAATCGTAAAAGGATACCCAAAACGCGAATGGCAGAAAATACGCGATCGAAATGAAGCTCTCGATTGCAGAATTTACGCAAGAGCAGCAACAATCGCACTCGGAATTGACCGCTGGACAGATGCAAAATGGGAACAAATTTCCGGAGCAAAAGAAAAAATCGAAAACCCAAATTCATCTGCGAAAAAATCTCATCCGAAAGTCATAAAAAGTCGGTGGATCTAATTTATCCTATTTGTATCGGTATCGACTACTTTCCTCTGCTACAGTTGTTTCGTCCGAGTGTCCTGTATAAAGCACAGTATCAGCCGGAAGTTTGAAAATTTTATTCATAATGCTGTTTTTCAAATCTTCGGCGTTTCCTCCCGGATATCCTGTGTTTCCGATTCCCATTTTAAAAATCGTGTCGCCGACAAATGCGATTTTATTTTTCTCATCATAAAAAACGACTGAATCCGGCGTATGTCCCGGAGTGTGAATTACTTGCAATTTTATTTCAGGATTTTCGGAAAGCGAAATTATGTCGCCGTCATCAAAATATTTGCCCTCATTCAAAACAACATTTCTTTCGCAATACTGAGATAAATTATAGTGCGTACTTTTTAAAAATAATTCTCCGTTTCTGTGAATGAAATACGGAATTTTTAAAGTTTTATGCAATTCTTCAACTGCGCCAGTATGATCAAAATGGCCATGTGTAAGTAAAATTTTTTCTATAACCCATCCTTTTTCTTTAATTATTGATAGAAACTTATCAGCTTCTGCTCCTGGATCAATCAAAAAGCCATGCTTCGTCTTTTCATCAATATAAAAACATGCATTTGTATATGTTTCAAAAACATCACGGACCGGAACTTTGATAACATTTATTTTTGAATCATTATCTTCCATTTTTATTTTTTCCATGCATTCACAAAATGAGATATTCAAAAACAGAATTACGGTTACAATTAATCTATATATAAACATAATAATATTCCTTATATTCAGATTTCTTTAAATAACAGAGCTATTACTAAAATTATATTTACACTTTAATAACAGCTCCGTTTTTCACCATAACATTATCTGCGATGACATCCGTCTAAACCGCACACCATGCCGGATAAAGAATCTGATTGTTGATCAGATAATGCTTGAGATAGTATTCGTTTTATTTCATTCTTTGGCCAAGCTCCGGATATTGCGTATTTGTTATTGATAATAAAAAAGGGAACTCCATGAATCCTAATGC
Organism: Alphaproteobacteria bacterium; assembly: GCA_017476405.1. GTDB lineage: Bacteria > Pseudomonadota > Alphaproteobacteria > UBA3830 > UBA3830 > BNWE01. Next base: position 2,496 of record JAFUZX010000184.1, read on the forward strand.
TTTGAGCTTCAATTTCATCTCGTCGTACTTCGTCGATAAAATCTTGACTATCAAGCATAGTATTTACGTCACTTTCATCTATTCCAACTTCTTTAGCAAGAGTGATTAAAACACTTTTCTCTGCAAGTTTTAAATTTTTAGTAAAATATGCATCAAATAAAAGATGTATAATCTTCTGAACATCTCTTCCTTTGCTAGCAATAAATTTTGTTAAGCGATGTGCATCAAGCATATTTGTATATTGAGTTTCCGCATATTTGAAATCGATCCCTTCCGCACGTCCAAGATTTGAAATATTTTCAATTTGTGCTCTAGCTCCTTCAATAGTTAAACCATACTTTTTAGCAAAACGTTCATCTGTTCGTGATTGAACTTCACGACTTGCTTCTGGATCTAATTCAAAGGCCTTCATCTCAATTTCAACATTTTCTTTTAATCCGAGTTCTTCAAGTGCAGACTCCAACCTTTTTTCTCCAATGTAACAGTAAGGACAAGCATAATCTGACCAACATGCAATTTTTATTTTTGGCGAAACCAACTCTTTTCTTTCGATCTCCATGCTGTTACAAAATGAAAACGAAAATAACATTATAATTACTATTAATCTATTAAACATAATACACCTCATTACTACTAAAACTTAAATACAACTACTGTAAAAAATACTGTAAAAAAATTTTTTCAATTTCCGATTACCTCCTTTTTTAGTTAATGACATCCGTCAGGCCCGCAACTCATACCGTTTTCGGAATTTTCAAGCCGATTGTTTAATGCCAGCAGTAAAGTCTGTTTAATTCCTTCTTCCGATTGTGCACCCGGAATCGTAAATTTTCCGTCAATCATAAAAAAAGGAACGCCGTGAACGCCAAGAGCATAAGCTTCGTTTTCGTCTTTTCGAACTTCATTGATAAAATCTTCGCTGTCGAGCATTGCATTCAATTCATCTTCATTTATTTCGACCTGTTTCGCGATGTCTGCCAAAATTTTTCGATCCGAGAGTTTTAAATCTTTCGTGAAATATGCATCAAACAAAAGATGAATGACTTTCTCGACATCTTTTCCCTTAGCAGCGACAAATTTTGTTAAACGATGAGCGTCGAGCATATTTGTATATTGAGTTTCCGCATATTTGAAATCGATCCCTTCCGCACGTCCGAGATTTGAAATTTTTTCGATTTGATCGCGCGCGTCTTCGAGACTCATCCCGTATTTTTTCGCGAAACGTTCGTCTGTTCTCGATTGAACTTCGCGACTTGCGTTCGGATCTAACTCAAAAGCTTTCATTTCGATTTCGATATCTTTTTTCAATCCGAGTTCATCAATAACAGTTTCTAATCTTTTTTCTCCGATATAACAGTAAGGGCAAGCATAATCCGACCAATAAACGATTTTCATCAGTAAACTCCTTTCATATCTTCAATGTTTTCATCATAAGTTGTATAATATAAAAAGCAAGTACGAACATTTCGGTTAGATACTAACTTAAAGGAAAGTAATGGAAGAAGAAAGATATCGTCAGGAAGAATTGCTGAAAAAATTCGAAGATACGAGCTTTAATCACACGCTGTCTCTGATCAGCGGAAAGTATAAATTAACGATTTTGTATGCGCTTTCGTTGTTTAAAATTATTCGATACAACGAAATGAAGCGATATCTGGGAATTGTTTCGCACAAGACTCTGAGCTCAACGCTGAAAGAATTGGAGCGAGATGATTTGATTGTGAGAAAAGAATATCCGCAAATCCCGCCGAAAGTGGAGTATTTTTTATCGGAGAAAGGCGAATCGCTTATTCCGATTCTGAATGCAATGTGCGCTTGGGGAAGAGAACATCGAAAATAACCGCCTATTTGATCTCGATTTTGAAATATTTTTCCGGCATCACACCGACAGGATCTGTTTTGAAATTCGTTTGCCGCATTTCGACTCCTTTCGTGATGTTTTCATCAACAATCTTTTTCATCTCATAATATTTTTTGTTTTTTTCGACGACTTTAACCGGCGGATTTTTAAAAACAAAAGATAACATGCTTAACTCACGGTTTGTTTGTTTAAATAATACTGCATTAAAAAATTTGAGATGACCACTTTCAAAGACCAAACAAAAATTTTTTAAAAAATTGAATTTTTCCTGAACATTTTTTCAAGAAAAACTGAATAAGTATATGTAGCACGATGGTGTTTTATGTATACGCAGGAATATTTGGAAGCAGTAGAAAAAGCGATTTGCGATTTAC
>JAFUZX010000185.1 GCA_017476405.1 Alphaproteobacteria bacterium
AAGCAAAAAGAACTACAAAAGCAAGCTGAATCTGTTGCTCATGACATTCGTACACCTTTGATGGTGTTACTATATATTGCTAATAAAGTTTCTCTTCCTGAAAAGGAACATACGACAATAAGAAATGCTATAACAGGGATAGAACGCATCGTCAGTGAATTAATAGATCGTTATGAAGAAGAACAAACTTTTGTAAAAGAAAAATACACCTGTATCCAAACAACTCTTCATGAAATCATAAAATCCGCTCGTTATCAGCATGAAAGTTTGGATATTGAATTTAAGTATGATAATTCGGCTGAAAAGTACTACTTTGTAGAAGATGATCATTCTGATTTTTCTCGTATGCTGCTTAACTTAATAAATAATGCGGTAGAAGCGATACCAAAAGATAAGCATGGCATAATTGAAGTCGGTTTTAACGTAACTAACGATAATATCGTAATTTATGTAAAAGATAACGGTAAAGGCATGTCCCCTGGTACTGTTCAGAAGATAATGAATGGTCAATTTATTAGCAGTACAAAAGAACATGGTCATGGTCTTGGAACCAGACAAGTGTTTGATAATGTAAAAGCTATGAATGGAAAGATAACTGTTACTTCAGAAGAAAATGTTGGCACAGAATTTAAGCTGATTTTTAAAATCTGTGAAACTCCTCAATGGTTTTCTGACCATATCACTCTTAAAAAAGGAGATATTGTTGTCGTTTTAGATGATGATTCATCAATTTTTGAGGTATGGAAAAAGATTTTCGCTGTTTTTGGACAGGAAGTTTCGGTAAAATACTTCACAAAAGGTAATGATGCTATTGGTTTCATAAAAGCGATGAAGAGCAAGTCACCGAATGCGAATATGTTTTTGATTGCGGATTACGAATTACGTGGTCAATCGATTAATGGCATCGATGTTATAAAACAAACAGAAATGCAGAAACAAAGCTTGCTTGTAACAAGCTTATATACCTCAAAAATAAAGGAATTTAATGATAATATTGAAACTTTGAAGATTTTTCCAAAAACTGAAGGCGTAAAAAAAATTAAGATTACTCTTGAATGATCTTCGTGAAGTAGTTTCTCAAAAATCGAAAATTTGAAGTTCATTTATGGCTTATGAGTTTACGATTTTCTGCAATTTCAGATGCAATACTGAGTTAAATAAAATTTTCCAAAAAAATCAGGGTAGAAAAAAAACTCTACCCTGAAAACAAACGAAAGGAAAAATTCATACTATGAATTAGTTTTAATTTACCACAGCGGGATTATTTATAGCAAGAGAATTTTGTGCTTCCAGCTGTGCCTGTCCAGCTGCAGTTACCATTGCCGCTGAGTTTGCCGCAGCTGCTGTCGCATTGCTTACAGATTGAGTAGCAGCTTGATACTCCTGTGATAAACGTGCATGTTCTTGTTCCGCAAGTTGTTTTTGCGTATTTACATAATTATTATAAACGATAGCTGTGTTGTTATAAGAACAAGCCGCCGCATAAATCTCAGCTGCAGTTGCGCCAGCTTGTTTTTTTGCTTCATATGTAGCTTTCGCTTGATTTAGATTGTTTAATGCGGTAGCTGCATTTGTACTAATAGCCTGTACAGCTTGCCCTCCCATATTTTGGAGATTATTTACAGCTGAATTCAAATTTTGTTGATAAGTTGAATTGATTGAATTAGCAGCTGTTAAAGCTGAATTTTGAGTGCTTGTATATATATTGCCCGCAACATTATTGACTCCGCTTAATGCCGCACTTCTCAAAGTCAAAGCATCTTGTTTCACAGCTTGCCCTATGGCCGTATTTGCCATTGCGTTTTTTATATTTTTTAGACTTTGTAAAACATTAGCTTTTGAAACATCAAACATCAAAAACATTACTGTAATAGAAGCTGATATAAATATTTTTTCCTTTAACATTTTTTTTTCTCCGTAATCAACGCAACAAAAAAATCATAACAAAAAACAGTTAATTTTTAATTAATAAATGAAAAAAATATTTACAATAAAAGTACTTTTTTATCTTAAAACAAATTAAAAAAATGTAATATTTATTCTCTGGGTAAAAGAACAATTATTTCATTTTCTTTTGCTAATCCAAGAATTGATTGCGCTTCCTCTTCAAGCAAATCAAGATCAAGACTGTTATTTCTAAGCAATCTTATTTTATTTTCCAAAAAAGCGTTTTCTTCCTTTAAACTTTTTAGATTATTTTCCAGTTCAATGACATCATGACTCAACAAAGCCCATGAAAGAGCTCCCCTCGCCCCGGTAAAAATATGATAAGTGAAATAACATGCTATACATATCCATATTATATTGGAAAAAATAAATCTGATATTTTTATTTACGGTTGGAGATGAAAAAAAGATCAAAGACTACCTCTCAATTAAGATTTTTTTGATAATTCATATCTGTATAAGATGTATTCTTAGCTAATTCATCAAACTTTTTCATAGATATCATAAAATTCTTCATAGCACTTATCGGAATCATATTCGGACCATCTGAAAGAGCATTATCAGGGTCAAAATGCGTTTCTATAAATATCCCGGCGACACCAATTGAAACCGCCGCTCTTGCTAACAGTTCTACATGCTCTCGATTCCCCCCTGTCGCACCTCCTAAACCACCCGGCTCCTGTACTGAGTGCGTAGCGTCAAATATTACCGGATATCCGAACTCTTCCATTATTTTCAAAGATCGCATATCAGAAACAAGACGATTATAACCGAAACAAGCTCCACGCTCACACAATATGATATTGTCATTCCCAGATTCTGAAATTTTTTGACATACATTTTTCATATCCCAAGGAGCTAGAAATTGCGCTTTTTTAACATGAATAGCATGTCCAGTTTTCGCTGCGGCAATAAGTAAATCCGTTTGACGGCATAAAAAAGCGGGAATTTGCAATACATCTACAACATCAGCAACAATAGAACATTGCCATGACTCATGAACGTCTGTGATAGTAAGACAGCCAAAATCTGATTTTATTTCTTGAAAAATTTTCAATCCCGCATCAATCCCAACCCCTCTTTTACCGTGCAAACTGGTTCTATTGGCTTTATCAAAAGAAGATTTAAAAATAAATGGGATGTTAAGCTCAGACGTAATTTTAACAAGTTCTTCCGCTGATCTCATAGCCAAATCACGATTTTCCATCATACATGGACCGGCAATAAGTATTAGCGGACTCTCATTAGAAATTTTAACATTTCCTACATTTACAACGCTCAACATACACCTCTTCTAACTATAAAAAATATTATTTTTTAGATACTGGTTTTGCGGAATTTTTTTCAGGAACTTTTGCTGAATTTCCAGATACTGAATTTACTTTATCTGTATTTTTTCCTGTATTATTTTGCGGATTTTGCGCTTCTTTTTTTTCTTTTGAATCTGTTCCGGATTTTTTATCTTTACTATTTTTTTCTTCAACTTTTGCTGTTTCTTTAGCAACAACATCCAATAAAGATTCTTTACGAGGTGTATGCTTTACTATTTTAGCCATTATTAAACAATTTATGAAAAATAAAGTCATTAAAATCGCAGTCGCACGTGTCAATATATTTGCTTCACCTCGAGCTGAAAACATTTTTCCCGCACCGCTACCTCCGGTTCCTAATACACCGTCAGCTTCATGTTTTTGAATAAAGACTAGCCCAATTATTAAAATCGCAATTAAAAAATGAAAAGCCAATAAAAAAGATAACATAAATATTAATCCTCATAAGAAATAGCATCTGATGTACATGCTGACGCACAACATCCACACGATAAACAAATATCTTTATCAATAACAACTACATCGTTTTTTTTCGAAATAGCTCCTACAGGGCAAACTTCGGCGCATTCCAAACATTTTTTACATTTTTCCGATATAACTTTCACTTGTTCTTATCCCTACTCTTTTACGTGGTGATTGTACAACGCATATGAAGAATGTGCAATGGCGGAAAGTACTCTATTTTTTCAATTTATTTCTCTGGCTTTTAAAAATCTACTTTTTCTGATAAAATTTCTTCTGTTTTTTGTTGAAATGAGGCACTCGTGACCGACATAGAAAAATTATTATCTTCATGCTTATTTGAAATAGATAACGCAATAAATACGAAGAAATTAGATGATATAAAAATTGCAGTTCTCGGAAAGAACGGAAAATTAACTGAACGCCTAAAATCTCTCAGAAATATGCCTGAAGATCAGAGGAAAATCGTTGGAGCCGAGATAAACGCAATAAAATCTGAAATTTTAAAACGAATTGAAGCAAAAGCTTTAACACTTGAAATCTTAGAATTAGAGAAAAAACTTTCTTCTGAATTTATAGATGTATCCATGCCCGCCAGAATACGTCCCAGTGGCTGTATACATCCTTTAACGAAAGTTACTGAAGAAGTTGCAAATATTTTATCGGAATATGGTTTTGTTTTTACTGAAGGACCTGAAATAGAGACTGAATACTACAATTTTACGGCATTGAACATTCCGGATCATCATCCCGCTCGAACAATGCATGATACATTCTATGTAAGTTATCCGACAAATAATGAAGGCCGTAGATTACTGAGAACTCATACATCTCCTGTGCAAGTAAGATCTATGTTAGTGAATAATACCCCCCCGTTCAGATATTTTTCTATAGGACGTGTTTACAGAAGTGATTACGATGCAACACATACACCTATGTTTAATCAAATTGAAGGGTTGATGGTAGGAAAAGATATAAGTTTTTCTCATTTGAAATACATGATGACCGATTTTTTGAAAAAATTCTTTGGCGTTCCGAAATTGGAGCTCAGATTACGTCCAAGTTTTTTCCCGTTTACTGAACCATCGACTGAAATTGATATTAATTATGAAATTAAAGGCGGAAGGATTTTATTTGGATCAGGAGACAAGTGGATGGAAGTCGCAGGTGGCGGAATTGTACATCCTAATGTTCTGAAATCAGGAAATGTCGATCCGGATCAATACCAAGGATTCGCTTTCGGATTTGGATTGGAAAGGTTAACATCGTTAAAATACGGTGTCTCTGATTTACGAAAATATTTTGAGTCAGATGAGCGTTGGCGAAACGCTTTTGGTTTTAGTTACGTTACAAAATAACAATCCATATAATATATGTATTAATAATTTTTGGAGGAGATATCGTGCGTTTTACATTTAATTGGTTAAAAACTTATTTATCAACTAATTTAAATGCTATTCAAATTGCTGAAAAATTAACAGAAATAGGCTTAGAAGTTGAGGTATTTGATGATCCTGAAAAAATATTCACTAATTTTAAATTAGTTCAAATAAAAACAGCGGAAAAACATCCGAATGCTGATAAGCTGCAAATATGTCAAGTTGTTGATTCTGAAGGTAAGGAATATCGTATAGTATGTGGAGCCGCAAATGCGAGAAAAGATTTAAAAAGCGTATTAGCTTTACCCGGTGCTTTTATTCCAGGTTCAAATACTATT
>JAFUZX010000186.1 GCA_017476405.1 Alphaproteobacteria bacterium
CCGACCTCTTGCATGAGAAATTTTCCGTTTCTGTATTCGAGATAAGTCATGCGCCTGCGATCAATCACGCCGATTTTGAAGCCATGAACAACAACCTCAAGATCTCCTCGATTCGGTATGTGGATTTTGTACGGTTTTTGCGTCATGATTCCACCTCTGAACTTTTATGCCAATTGTTTTCTATTTTTATTTGATCTTCCGGACGAACGCCATAATCGTATCTATGTGGATTTTCTTTATTTACACATAAACAAATATCGGATTTCGCTAATTCAATTGTTACGTTTTCCAAGTCAGCTTCTTCAATCGTCCATGCCCATAGTTCATCCGTCACTTGCTCTAATTTTCCTCGATGATTACTCTCTTCAATCCAATCTTTTAAACTTATTTTTTGAAACACCTCGTATTTTAGATGATTTTCATTGATAAAGTTGATCGGGTATATTTCTCGTAAATGACCGTCTGAACAAAGATCACAAAAGCTACTTCTCCAGCTTGATATACGTTGTATTATATCAACATGTTTATTGTTGTATGCTTTCCCAACAATGTCATCATAATTTCCACCAACAATTCCAGAATGATAGAATGTTTGATTATGTACAAATGGAAATTCGTAAAAAAAACCGTAACTGGGTGAAAGGAGTTTACATATTTTTATAGCTGTTTCCCATTTTAATTTATCATCTAATATTTGATTATATGCTCCGAATGTACATGAATCATCATATTCTTTTTTACTAATATACGCTTCTACAATTTCTCCACCACATGGCAATAAAACATCATTCTTATCAACCCAATATCTTAATTCTAAGCTATTAATTAGTAATGGATTTTCTAGTTGCTTATGAACTGTATTTACAAAACTATTATATTTTACATATTTTTTATTTTTTGGTGTACATGCTCCTTCCGTAAATCTATAATTTAACTTCTCAGAAAAGCCAACTAAGATATCAAGCCATTCTTCTAATATATCTGCTGAAAAAGATTTTATTTTGAAAATACTACACAAGCTACTTTTTAGATTAATATTTTTGATGGAAAATACGCTCATTATTTGTCTCCTGGTTTTACAACTTTTGCGATACCTTTGAGTTCATCAGGCATATACTTGTTTTGAATTTTCAATAGCTTTCCCTGAAGAAAATCTACAGTTTGTGATTTCGATTTTACTTCGACCATATCCAGCTTACCATTGACATGAACACCTGTAACATCAGGTCTTTGATTTGTATTAACTTTTCCTTGGGTTATCTTTTTTAAAGAAGTATCCATGTACACCTCTTTAATGTCTGATTGCTTACTTATTTTTATTGCTTCTCTCATTGATTGATAATCATGCCCAGAAGTACCTGTGACTTGAGCTTTTCCATGAATTTTAGCTTTTCTCGTTAACCATTCATTTCGTGTTAATAAATTCCTTTGGAATTGAGCTTGAAGAGCAGCTTTTGAACCCGCAACAGCTTTTTGCATTCCGCCTAAGGCAAGAGTTGAGGCAGCATCGATACCCAAACTTCCAACAAATTCAGTCCCTGAAATTCTGTCGTAAGAGTAATCTATCGCAGGTCCGACAATTGGAATGAATCGCGCGCATCGCTGGACGTCGTCTTCTCCTATTTTGGTTAACTCTTCTTGCCTTAACTTTTCCAAACGATTCTTTGGAGAGTTTATTTGTTCAATAGAAACTGGAACACCTACCATAGGAGCTGTTATCGGAGCTGATTTTGAGAAAACTTCCCCGTTTGCAAATCGTACTTGTGCTCTGTATTCAGCTTCGACAAGATCTCTTTGTCGCTTGAATTCTCTGGCTGTTTTATCTTCTGCGGCATGCCTGATTTCAGTTTCATTTGATAATTTTATATCATGCACATCTATAAGCGTTGGATCATCTAATTGAGCCCAAATTAACGTTTTGTGCGAATTTACAACTTCATCAGCATGACGTACCTTTTCCTCTTTTTCGATTTTTGCCAAATCTGTTAAATATCTCTGTTTTGCTGAATTAAGTGCATCTAACTGTGTTTGTATAGACGCTTCTTCAACTATATTCTCTGCTGTTTTAGATTGTAATTCCGCCTGTTCTTTAGCTAATGCTTTCAGCCCATCAATCAATGCTTCCGATTTTTCTTTGTTTGTGGATTTTGCTTTTGTTTTTACTTTTTCATCGATTTTTACAATTTTGTCTGCTGTTTCATCAACGTTTTTCTGTTCTTGAACAATGTCTTGATTAATCTTTGCAGTCTCTTCTTCAGCTTTCAGCTCAGCTTCCTCAGGAGTAGCACCGTCGGCGATGGCTTCGTCTTTGATCTGTTGTTTCACGGTGTTAACAACGCTCATCAGGTCGCCGACAGACAGATCGAAGCTGTGGTCGTAGGATTCATGGCGTTCTTCTACCTTAACGTCTTGCCTTTCTTTCGCTTCGATGTGTTCGTGTGCTAGATCGTGCGCTTTGTGTCCGATAAAGGCCGACTCGGTTCGCAGAATGTTACCGACTCGCAGATAAAATTCCTCTTCACCGACCATTGATGCAAAATCATCGATGATTTTTTCGAAACTACCGGCATCAATATGGGAAATGTTTGAGGAAACAACCGTGTTTTGCAAAGTATCTGCAAGGCTCTTAAAATCAGCAAGTCTGCCAAGGCCAAAGCTCATGCTTCCACCTCTTTTTCGTGACCATTTCTCATTAGCCAGCGTTTTCAGCGCAAGATCATCTGTGAAAATCGCATGAATTATACCTGCTTTGATCTGAGCCTGAGTCAGTCGTCCGCTTTCCGCTTCAATATCGAGTTTGTGCTCGGCTTGCAGGACAGTCGGCCTATGAACCGTTTGATGACTCTCTCCGTTTTGAAATCCAATTGTTACCGAAGATGCACTCAATGCCGCTTCAAGAGCGCTTCCGACAGCCGGATTTATCAAAGCGATCGCAAAGGAAAGCAGATCCATGCTGATACCGCTCTGATGCATACTCATTTCGCTGTGTACGGTTTGCGGAAGATCAAAAGTGATGAACGTTTTCGTTTTTATGTCCATATCTCTCGCAAGATACGTTCCGGCAAATGAAGAGCGCATCGGATTATGAAAAATCTGTGTCGGAGAAACAAAGGTATTACCGTGAGCGAGAGTCGTTTGCTGTTTCATATCTACGCTGCGATTGCCGAATTGAATCGACGGACCATGAATGTAGTGAGATAATGTCTGAAAAAAAGCGGTTGTTTGCTCCATATTCCAAGGTTTTTCGTAATTGACGAGCGTTTCAACGATTTTATAATCCTCATATGCCTGAATTCCTTTTGCAACAACACTGATTGTGGCGGTAGTAAGTCCAACCATATTGCCGGATTTGTGCATGGCACGTAATTTTTGCAGATGAGATGTCGGATCGGGAACTCCCACGCCTCCGCAAATTGAAAATCCGCTCTTTTCCTCATGAATTTCTATTGTATGTTGTTCATCGACAACGATATCTTCTTTCGTATCTTTTAGAACTTCAATTTTTGATCCTGAATTGATTATTGTATAACCAAATTTTATCGAACTGCCTCCTGTATCCGATGCTGAGCGATAGTAATTCACATGATAACGTGTCGGAACCAAAACATCATCGACCTGTCTTACTGAAGACGATGCTGAACTGAACATATCTTCGTCTTCTTCCCACGCGTAATTTACAAGAGTAATTTTCGCTGGCATATTTAAGGTATGAGTTGCGCAATCTTCAAATTTATCCGCTTCAACGAAAATACCGTAGTTTTCAACTTCATCTCCCTCTTGAACGACTTTTTTGGCGATAAAAGAGCAATCATCCACTGATTCAACGCCTTCCGCATGCGCAAAATGATGCTTTCC
>JAFUZX010000187.1 GCA_017476405.1 Alphaproteobacteria bacterium
CAATGATAATCGATCGCTGAATAATTTGTATTATTTCCTCTTGAAAAATCAATAATCAGTCCTACTGTTGGGATCATACATATGCTTCCAAGCATAGTCATCGTATTTAAAGTTCCTGTTACTGATCCACCTACATTTTTTGGAAGTAAACTCATAGCTTCTAAAAATGAAAAATTATTGGAAGATGCTGCCATTCCAAGAAAAAATACTACAATCGGTAAGATTTTTACATTTACATTTCCGAAAACCATAACTCCCATAAATATCGCAAGCATAATACTACCCGCAATCATCATTTTCGTATAACTTTTTACTAATCTCGATATATACGCTAAAATCGGCCCTCCTATAACGATTCCTATGAAATGCATGGAGACTATTGATGTGGCAGTTACTATATCAATATTATATATATTTTTTATAAATGAGACTCCCCAAGTTTCAGAAAAAGCGGAACCGGTGCCATATATCATCATTGAAAAAAAGCCGATAAGCAGGAATTTTTTTTCACTGAAAATTATTTTAGCTGTATTAAACGCACTGATTTTTTTATATTGTTCATCTTTTGTTGATGTATTTTTTATATCTTGTACGAATAACAGCAAGATCAGGCTTAAAAATATTCCGATAATCGAAATTAATATAACAATATTTTTCCAATAAAACGCTTTAGTAAGATATGCCATCATTATTTCAAATCCTACTACACATAAGGAGGAAAATGATAAAGCTAAACTTACAGCGAGTGCGATATATTGTTGAGAAAAACAAATTGATGCTATTTTAAAAATCATAGCGAATCCGGAGGCTGTCGCAATGCCCAAAATTATCTGGGCTATGGCAGCTATCCAAAAATTTGTGGTATATGCGAAAGTAATTAACGCCGCTGACGTAAAGAAAAATGAAAAGAAAACGATTTTTTTTAATGAAATTTTATCAATAAACATACCAACAGGGATTTGCATCATCATATATGTCATATATGCGGTACTTATTAACGCTCCTAATTCTTTAGATCCAATAGAAAAGTTTACTTGCAGATCAGAATTAAGAACATTAGGAATCGAAACTCTCATTCCAAATTGATATGCGAAAAATATAATTGTAAAAAACCATAAAGACGGAATTTTATTATACCGCTTTTTTTCATTTTTCAATTTATTTTTTCTCCATTGTAAGTACTGTAGTATGTACCGGCTCAGAAATTTCAATTTTCTTTACATCATTTTCATTTCTTACTTTTTGCAGATTTATATGGAGTAAACCGTTTTCAAATTCAGCATTAATAACTTCTATAGTATCTGAAAGAACAAAGCTTTTCATAAATTGCCGAGAGGCGATTCCTCTATGTAAGTATACTGCGTTAGGATCTGCTTCTTGTTTTCCTTTGATTATCAGTTGATTGTTATCCATAACAATGGAAATACTTTCTTTTCGAAATCCGGCCAGTGCCAGTGTGATTCTGAAACCGTGATCTCCTATTTGCTCGATGTTGTATGGTGGATATGAATCGTCTATTTTTGATAATGTATCTACAAGACGTTCAAAATGATCAAATCCAAGAAATAAAGGACTGCTAAAAAATGATAATCTATCCATAATTATTAGTTCTCCCAAAAAAATTCCATATAACACGTATATTAACATACAACCAGAAATATTATAACTGTGTAGTCTTAATAGATAATTATTTTTGCAAATATATTATATTTTATCTATATTAGTTTTATTGATTTTTTCATAAAAAATTAAGTATTGAATGCGATTATATGCAGTATTAATTTTTTTTGGTATACTGCGCTGGAATTTTGTGAGTTATTCACGATTATTAATAAAAGATAGAGGAGAGTAGGGGATGGATGAATCTCTTAATCAGTTGTTTGACAGTGTAATGCTTATTATGCAATCAGGTTCGGCTAATGTTGCTCCTGTTGTTGCCGCATGTTCATCGTATTCAGGAATACATGCTCTGACGGTTTTTGTGCTTGCGTGTTTCGTTGGATATTATGTTGTCTGGAAGGTGACACCGGCTCTGCATGCTCCTCTTATGTCGGTAACAAATGCAATTTCCAGCGTAATTATAGTTGGAGCGATTTTCGCAGCTACGCAGCAACTATATTGTGGTTCGAGAATTTTCGGATTTATAGCTATTGTATTGGTTTCCATAAATATTTTCGGTGGATTTACCATTACTTATAGAATGCTTAATATGTTTCAAAAAAAATAATTAAGGAAAATAAAAATGATGATCGATTTGCTCTATTTAATTGCGGCTGTCTGTTTTATTTTGGCTTTGAAGGGGCTTTCATCTCCTGAAAGCGCAACATCCGGAAATTTTACAGGAATTGTCGGAATGGTATTTGCGTGTTTAGCGGCGTATCTTTCTACTGATTTATCCAACATGCCTTTGACATTATTAGCAATATGTATAGGTGGTAGTATCGGTGTGTATATTGCGAGATCGTTGTCAATGACAGCACTTCCGGAAATGGTTGCTGGGTTTCATAGTTTAGTTGGAATGGCGGCTGTGTTAGTAGCATTTGCCGCTTATTATGCTCCTAATGTTTTTAATATTATGGGGAATTATAATCAGATATATAAATCCAGTTTAATTGAAATGGGATTGGGGGTAGCGATCGGAGCTATAACATTCAGTGGTTCATTGATAGCTTTTGCGAAATTACACGAAATTTATAAAGGAAATAATGTTCCGAAAGAGTTAAATATATTCTTAGGATCATCAATTGTATGTTTACTTATTTATTTTGTTTTAGTTAACAGTCAATGTGCGTTTTGGATTTTAACTGTTCTATCATTTATTTTGGGGGCAACTCTTATTATGCCGATCGGTGGAGCGGATATGCCTGTTGTTGTATCTATGCTCAATTCATATTCAGGATGGGCGGCGTCAGGAATTGGTTTTACTCTTCATAATGACTTACTTATTATAACCGGAGCTTTAGTCGGAGCTAGTGGAGCTATTTTAAGCTATATAATGTGTAAAGGAATGAACAGATCATTATTCAATGTAATATTTCCATCTGGTGATGATACTTATGGAACAGCGAAAAGCACGGCTCAAGTCCGACCATATAAGCAAGGATCTCCTGAAGACGCTGCTTTTATTTTGAAAAATGCTAAATCTGTTATTGTTGTTCCGGGATATGGAATGGCGACATCTCAAGCTCAACATGCATTGAAAGAAATGGGGGATATTCTGAAAAAAAATGGTACTACTGTGAGATATGCTATTCATCCTGTGGCTGGACGTATGCCGGGACATATGAATGTTCTTCTTGCTGAGGCGAATGTTCCTTATGAAGATGTTTTTGAATTAGATGAAATTAACAGAGATTTCGCTACATGTGACGTGGCTTATGTTATAGGCGCAAATGACGTTACAAACCCTGCGGCAAAAAATGATCCGTCGAGTTCTATATACGGAATGCCGATTTTTGAGGTGGATAAGGCAAAAATAGTTTTGTTTTTGAAGAGATCAATGGGAACAGGATATGCTGGTGTTGACAATGAGCTTTTCTATTCTCAAAACACTATGATGTTGCTTGGTGATGCGAAGAAAACTACTGAATCTATTGTAAAAGCAATGTAATAACGTAGAATTTTGTCGTCTAATACAAAAAATTAATTTACTCTTAACTTTGTGGTTA
>JAFUZX010000188.1 GCA_017476405.1 Alphaproteobacteria bacterium
GAACTTGATTGCCTTTGACGCCCCGCCGGTGAGCCAGGTCAGAGGATCTACAGGAGCGGAAACTAATTCGAAGGCCATCCGTCTGGCTAAGCTTGTATTATTTAATATCTCTTCGTCATGCTTGTCTTGGCGGTAGTACTCAACAGTTGTTTCGAACTGCCGAGGATTCCTCACATGTTCGAAATATTTTCTATCTTCTTGCGGTATTGCTTGCTCATCAAGAGCATTGTTGAGATCAAAATCGGGATCTTCTTGCTCCAAAACAGGATGTGCTGCATGCAATGAATAAGGTTCCGGCAAACGACCTATGCGAGTACCTTCCCAAAGTTTATACAGTATATTCTCACGAAGAACAGCTCCTCCAACTTCCGTATTTGAATAATAGTCTTTTTCATGGCCTTCAGACGAAACAACCGTATCTCCGAGTTCGTCCTCTGTCGCTACTTCTCCTTCATACTCTTCTTTCGGCAGCAATTCCGGCATTATTTTCTCCTTCGAAACTTACGAAAGTCTATATACAGCTTAGTGCCATCTGCTCCATATAAATACTCTCTTGAAGTCGAGTCACTTGGATCAGCCAAATAATAAAACACATACACAGGAGCTTTAGGATCGTTTGAGGACCATTCAAGATATAATTGTCTCTTGCTTCCTTTATCTTTATCTAAAGCATTAATGCCGGTGCCTTTTATTTCGATTTTACCGGCATCAGGCGTTGAAATACTGCTTGAGGCATAATAAGAAGCACCTTTCGGAACATAGTCGCCTATGCGCTTTATTGGTGCTCCTGCGCTAATAGCCGCATCTACTGCTTCCTGCATATAGTAACTTGTAATGTTCTTAATTACATTTTTTCCTAAACCTGTATTGTCAGGTGTCGGAGGATTAATAACCCATTTTCCGTCAACTTCTTTTACAATGTTCTTAATTCGTTGCGCTGTGACTATATCTGCGAGAGTCTCATTTCCTGTTCTCGCAAAAATCTTTTTCTTAGTTGAAATAACAATATCATTGAGGCGCTGTTTATCTACACTCTCAAACTCGCTGGAGAATCTCGGAGGAAAATAAGAGCCCTCAGAGGCTCCGAACAATTCATTTTTCATATAAAAGTCTCTGCAAAGATTGGTATTGCTGTTATCGTACTTCTCTCTGAAATTCTCCTGCCATCGTGCTTTGTTCGCTTCTCTCGTTTCTTTAGGAGTGTTGAACCAGGTATCTCTCAACCCAAAAACAGCGTTAATATCCTGATTACCTGCGTACATTTGAGAAGCAATTATTGAGAAATCCACTATGTCTTCATCTATTCCCTTTAATGCCGGTATGTCGTGAAATGTCGCCAGTGCCGCACAAGCATCCATTATCTGCTTTTCGTCTTTGCCGTACCTTATGTTCGTTGTAGTTTGACGTATTAACGGCTCGTACCGATACTGAAATGTATTAGCGAACTTTTTCATGAAAAACGCTTGTTCTGTCTGTGTCTGTACAGAATAGGAGTTCTCTCCGATCTTGACGGATTCATTGCCCTTGAACAGATTCGTAAGATACTTCTCTTGTTGACTCGCTGTCATTTCTTCAGGGAATTCATCTTGTATTAGAGCTTTATCGATGTTCTGCCTTGTTACCAGCTCTTGACCGATTTTTTCCTTAAAAGCATGTGTCTCTTTTATAGCTTTGATTTTTTGCTCCATGGTTAAATCCATAGCTATAATCTCAGCGTCTGATTTTGTTTTACCTTCGAGCAGCATAGGTAGCTCTATATCATTTTGATAATTACGTATTCTTTGCTGGTTCAACGCACTTTCCTGCAAAGCTTGATATATCTTGGCTTCGTGCTCCTGATGCTCTCGTTCTTGTGTTGCACTCTTCTGTAAGTGTAAATAATTATTCGGCGATAGCTGGCTCTTGTAGTATTCGCTTTGTATCAGCTTCTCTGCTTGGAAAGGATGCTTCTTAATTGTTCCCATTCCTTGAAAATATACAAACTGTTGCATCATTTCTCGGTGATACTTTTCAAACTCTTGCGCCGCTAAGATGTTCTTCATTGGCTGTAATTGCTGTTCCAATTTGCCTTCCAAACTTACAGCCTGATCAGGATTATCAGCAACTTCATTCAGTGTACGTGTAAGCTGTAGTTCAGTTTGACTTAATGCGTACCCTGTATACATCTCCTTTTCTTTTTGAAAGGCGCTGGTAGCTATATTTGCGCGTCTCAAAGTAAACATCTGCTGAAGGCGTTCTTTGACTTTTGCGTTACTCGCTGTCGTTAATGCAGCGCCTCCGAGCTCCCTGTACTTCCCGGTAGCAAACTCCATGTAGCCTTTACCCGTTTGATTCTCTCTCAAAAACTCCTCAGATGCTTGATTGTAGGCTACATCAACGTTAGACAGCGCCTCTGACACCTCCATATTGTCATACAATTCCTGCTGTTCGGCTATATATTGCGAACTCATGTGGGCAAGTGAATTCATAAAACCAACTTCAGCGCTGCCTGGTGATTCCATAAGTACTTGATTTACTCCCTTATAATTAGGAGTATATGGCGCTACAGTCGGTAGAGATGATCTGCCGCCTGTTCCTCTTACCGCATCTGCTGATATATGATCTTCACTGCGTATATTTCTCATCTTATTCTCATTCTATTCATAATAATTGAGTTAATAGGCGAATTACTGCCTGTACTTGCGTCAGCAACGCTTCGAATAGTCGAATTGGATGAACCGGTAACGCTTGTATTAAGTGTAGAACTCTTAAACATGCTGTTCATGAGCTGAAATCCATCTTTCACGCCTTTTAAGCTGTCAATCATAGATGCGTATGAACCATATCTTGCCTCATCCGCTCTATTTTGAGCTGATCTGCTGGCTGCTTCCGCCTTATACAGATAGTTGATTTTCTCAACTTGGGCATTGAAGTAAGCATTTTGCGCTTCTCGTGATCCCATTGTCTCAGTTTCACCTAATACAAGTGCGGGAGATCCTTCAAGTTCAATTCCTCGATTACTGAACTCAACGAATTGCTTGCTCAGTATCTTCTTAGTTTGCGCAGCAATTGCGCTTACTGCTTGATCTCCTGAATATTCCGCCGCCTGTGCGTTTAATTGCCCTATACGGCGGTTTATTTCTGCTTCCCATTCGTAATAGCCTTGCTGCTCTCGTTGAAGCTGTCGCTTGCGGTTATTGGTAAACAAATTAACCGCAAACGATCCTAACGACATAACATTACTGATACTGCCCAGTACTGAACTGAAATCCATACCTAAATCCGCCTATTAAGTAAATCGGCAGCTACAAGCGGACGCCTTCTGTTTCCGGTCATTGCAGATACTCCAGTAATTGTCGCTCTAGGGATTCCTGAATTTTGCAAGTCTCCGCTAAATCCTCCCATGCTGCCCATGCTTGAGTATCCCATTCCGGCACTAATTCCTCCGCCTGTTCCAATTCCGCCATAACTGCCTCCATTAAAATTACCCATTCCACCGCCAAATGTACCCTGCTGCATGTATGGGGCGTTTGATGGATCACTTAAAGTCGGGATTGATTGCGCTTGTCTCTGTGCTTTTCTTTCCTGAACAGCCGTTTTAATACCGTTAGCTATTCGATAAATATGAGAACTTTTAACAACTGACATGGCTACGGTAGCAATACCTTTCCCAAATTTTTTAAAAAATCCAATTAATACCCCCCACCAAAACGACCACCTCGACGCTTCAGAAGCCCTTGTGCTATTCCGGTTAGCTGCTGTACACCCCCGCTAATATTCCCGCTTCCAAATGTTTGGCCTAGTTGTTGCCCCATGCTTCGCCCTGTCTGAAACATTTGCTGACCTTGTCCGATCATCTGTCGAGCATATCCGCCTATTTGTTGGATACCTTGTCCGATTTGGCCAATGCCTCCGCCTATATCTCCG
Organism: Alphaproteobacteria bacterium; assembly: GCA_017476405.1. Lineage (GTDB taxonomy): Bacteria > Pseudomonadota > Alphaproteobacteria > UBA3830 > UBA3830 > BNWE01. Next base: position 3,907 of record JAFUZX010000188.1, read on the forward strand.
GTACGAAACGCACTAGCTGCATTTCCAAATGTATTCCTGCCGGCATTAAAGGCACTCTGCGCTGTACCATACATATTTCTGCCTAATTGCCCCATCTGAGCACCATAATTCGGCATGGACGGAGGCGGTGGTAAAGATCCATAAGATCCTGAACTTGGCATTGACGATAAATTGTTTGGCGGTGGCGGTGGTAACGAACTCTGTGTTGCCTGCTGTTGGCCTCCGCTTTTATTGCCGAATATCCCTTTAACAACCTTACCTACTACCGGTAACGCTCCCGCTACTTTACCTACGATTGGTAACGCTTTAGCTGCTATCCCTGCTACTGCTGGTAAAAAACTCATTATACAACTCTCCTTAACATAGAACGTTGTAATCTTGCCTTATTATCATTTTACCCTGAGATAAGTCCCTACTCCAAATCTCTCGTGCCATAGCCGCATACCGGAACGCATCTGCTCCATGTGAATTGCCGTCGTCATGCTCCGTAGCGTCCATTTTTAGGCCGGTACGCTTATCTATTTTATATTTGAA